>DATEZO010000134.1:0-15130 GCA_035255485.1 Burkholderiaceae bacterium | reverse complement strand
GGTATTGCAGAACGTGCGCGGCACGGTGCAGGCCGATATCCTGAAGGAAGACCAGGGCCAGAACACCTGCATCTTCTCGACCGAGTTTTCGCTGAAGCTGATGGGCGATATCCAGGAATATTTCGTGCATCACCAGGTGCGTAATTTCTATTCGGTATCGATTTCCGGCTACCACATCGCCGAAGCCGGCGCCAACCCGATTTCGCAGCTGGCATTCACGCTGTCGAACGGCTTCACGCTGGTCGAAGCGTATCTGGCGCGCGGCATGCAGGCCGACGATTTCGCTCCCAACCTGTCGTTCTTCTTCAGCAACGGCATGGACCCGGAATACACGGTGCTGGGGCGCGTGGCGCGCCGGATCTGGGCAGTCGCGATGCGCGACAAGTACGGCGCCAACGAGCGCAGCCAGAAGCTGAAATACCATATCCAGACTTCGGGCCGCTCGCTGCATGCGCAGGAAATCGACTTCAACGATATCCGCACCACGCTGCAGGCGCTGATCGCGATTTACGACAACTGCAACTCGCTGCATACCAATGCCTACGACGAAGCGATCACCACACCGACCGATGAATCGGTGCGCCGGGCGCTGGCAATCCAGCTGATTATCAACCGCGAATGGGGCCTGGCGAAAAATGAAAACCCGAACCAGGGTAGCTTCATCATCGAGGAACTGACCGATCTGGTGGAAGAAGCCGTGTTGCAGGAATTCGAGCGCATCGCCGAGCGCGGCGGCGTGCTGGGCGCGATGGAAACCGGCTACCAGCGCAGCAAGATCCAGGAAGAGTCGCTGCATTACGAACAGTTGAAGCACGACGGCACGCTGCCTATTATTGGCGTCAATACCTTCCTCAATCCGAAGGCCGATATGACACCGAAGACGCTGAAACTGGCGCGCTCGACCGAGGAAGAAAAACAGTCGCAGTTGAAGCGCCTGGCGGACTTCCAGTCACGCCATGCGAACGAAGCGCCGGCCATGCTGCAAAAACTGCAGCAGGCGGTGATCAACAACGAGAATGTATTTGCGACCCTGGTGGACGCGGTGCGTGTGTGCTCGCTGGGACAGATCAGCAGCGCTCTGTTCGAGGTGGGCGGACAATACCGCCGCAGCATGTAGACGCGGCAGGCAGGTTGTCATTCGCCTGGAGGCAACCGATACCGCTAGCGCCGTCGCTATTCTGCGTGCACGCGCTCTCTTTAGAATATGGGAGTAGAGATTGAACTTGTGCTTTAACAGGGCACTCATATTACATGGGCCTTGAGCCGCGATGTCGATCCATAGCGGGATGAACGGGTTTTTACTTTCACGAACACCCGTTCTATTGCGCTAGAAAAACAAGATACTCACATCGTTTCATAGGAATGTGTACTGCAATGCGGACAATCCTTGCTAAACGTCATGACTGCAACAAACGCATTGCGCGTTGAAAAACCTACTATTTTAATCGTGGACGACACGGCCGCCAACCTCGACGTGATGGCGGGTATTCTCGGCAACCATGGTTTTTCAGTAGTGGTAGCGCAAGACGGCGAAGAAGGTGTGGAGCGTGCGCAATTCGCGCAGCCGGACCTGATTCTTCTGGACGTGATGATGCCGGGACTGAATGGCTTCGATGTGTGCCGGCGCCTGAAAACGAATGAGCACACCAAGGATATCCCAGTTATTTTCATGACGGCGCTATCCGACCAAGCCGACAAAATTTCCGGTTTCAACGCAGGCTGCGTGGACTATGTCACTAAGCCGTTTCAGATCAACGAGGTCTTGATGCGTGTTAACACGCATCTCGCGTTGCAGGCGACACGACGCCAACTTGCGGACCAGAATCTGCAGCTGCGGCAGGAAGTCGTCGTGCGTGAACAAGCAGAGTTGGCGCTGCACAGCGCCAGTGATGCGCTTGAGAGACGCGTTGCCGAACGCACTGCCGATTTGGCGCAGGCAAATGAGCGACTGGCGCAGGCAAATGAACGTTTGAAATCCGAAATTTTCGTGCGTACCCGGACGCAGGAAGAGTTGCGGGAGCGGGAAATGCGGATCAGGCGCCTGATCGAATCCAACATCATCGGCATTTTCTTCTGGGATGTCGGCGGCTCTGTGCGCGAAGCTAACGATGCGTTTCTGCGGATTATCGGATACAAGCGTGAAGAGATGCTTGCAGGGAATGTTCATTGGGTCAAAATGACGCCTGCGGAGTACGGCACGGCGGATGAACGAGCGCTTGCGGAACTTGGCAAAACCGGAACTTGTACGCCGTATGAAAAGGAGTTTGTCCGTAAGGATGGCCGCCGCGTTCCGGTTCTCGTCGGCGGCGCATTTTTCGATGGGTCGCAGGAAACCGGTGTGGGTTTCGTGCTCGACCTGAGCGATCGCAAGCAGGCCGAGGACCGGATCCGTTACATGGCGCACCATGATGCGCTCACCGGTCTTCCCAACCGTATATTGTTACAGGACCGCATGACACAGGCGATTGCCCATGCGCGCCGTGGCGGAACCCAGTTGGCGGTAATCTTCGTTGATCTCGACAACTTCAAGCGCATCAATGATTCGCTTGGTCATGTAATTGGCGATCGTCTGTTGCAGATGGTGGCGGGGCGCCTGCAAGAATGTTTGCGTGAAGGCGACAGCATCGCCCGATTAGGGGGCGACGAGTTTGTATTGACCGTAGCGATCCGATCCGACATTAACGCTGCAGCGCTGGTTGCACGCAAGATACTGGATACGCTGGCACAGCTGTTTGTGGTGGATGGGAACGAGTTGCATATTTGCGGCAGTATCGGCATCAGCCTCTACCCGGTTGATGGAACGGATGGCGAGACATTGATGCGCGCCGCCGACACGGCGATGTACCACGCCAAGGAAAAGGGCCGCAGCAATTTCCAGTTCTTTACGCCGGAGCTCAACAAAGCCGTGCACCAACGTCTCGTCATGGAAAACAGCTTGCGCCAAGCGTGGGCAGCAGACCGGTTTACCCTGCACTACCAACCCCAGGTCGATATGACGAGCGGCGCGATTATCTCATGCGAGGCCTTGTTGCGCTGGCAGCGACCCGGTGGGAAGGCGCCTATTTCGTGCGCCGAATTCATTGCCATTGCCGAGGAGACTGGCCTGATCGTGCCGATCGGTGAACGGGCGTTGCGCGATGCCTGCAAGCAGCTTAGATGCTGGCATGACCGTGGTTATCCGGACTTGCGGATCGCCGTTAACCTGTCTCCGCGCCAATTTCATCAAGAAAATTTTCCAGACAAGGTTGCCCAGATACTTGAGGAAGCTGGCCTTGCTGCCAGCGACTTGGATCTGGAAATCACCGAGAGTCTATTGCTGCAACGTAACGACGACAATATCGCGACGCTCAGGCAATTCAGCGCCATGGGGGTAACACTGTCAGTGGACGATTTCGGAACCGGCTATTCCAGCCTGGCATATTTGCAGCGCTACCCAATCAACTCACTCAAGATCGATCAGTCGTTTGTGCGCGGCATCACGCAAAACGCGAACGACCCATCGCTCGTGATTGCCATCATTGCAATGGCGCACAGTCTGAATCTCGGAGTCTTGGCAGAGGGCGTCGAAACACCAGAACAAGCGTCGTTTCTGATGAAGCACAACTGCCGCTGCGCGCAAGGATTTTATTACAGCACAGCGGTACCTGCAGAGAACTTTACCGAATTGCTGGACAAGCCGGGCGGCATTATGGCGCGCGCCTGTTGAATGACTTTATGGGGAAAAATGGAAGCGCGCTAGTGATGATTTGAGAAAAGATGACCTAGCCGACCTTCCCTACCAACCAAGGCGGAGGCCATATGAAGCATTTCGTGCATAATTCCTTCATGCGCGTGATGTTCACGGTTGCTTTGGCTCCCTGTTTGTTGCTATGGCACTTGCCTTTCGCAATCGCGGACATTCTTGCCGATGCCCCCTCAAATCCGCGCACGAATAGCAAGGCAGAGGATTTTGCAGCGCCGGAGATGAGCCAGCCTGCCGGCATCACCAAGCGCTCCGCATTGGTTGTCAACATGCCGGCCTATGATGATCCATCCGCTCGCGCCATTGTTTTATCGCAGTCAGGGAATAGGCTGGATGTTGCCGACATGGACATCACGGAGTTGGTGAAAGTCAGGGTCTCTCCCTTCGAAGTTTCCTCTTTTCTGGACAAGGGCTACCGCGCCTCGAACTCCGTATCCGGCTCCCGTCTGGATACGCCGATCCGCGAATTGCCGTTTGCCATCCAGGCTTTTACCGAATCCTTTATCGAGGACCAGAAGCCGGTGAACATCTTCGATATTGCTCGCTACTCGCCCGGCGTCACCTACCGCAGCAACGATTTCAACGAGGGCAACGCCAATCTCAGCATCCGTGGCTTTGCCGTTAGCGCCACCCCGGGCAATGTCCAGATACTGCGCGATGGCTTCCACGGGCCGTCGATCTTTGACTTCACTAACGTCTCCCGTGTGGAGGTGGTCAAGGGACCTGCCTCGTTTCTTTACGGCCAGGTGGCGCCTGGTGGCATCGTCAACATCATCACCAAGAGCCCGCAACGCCAGTTCGCCGCAACGGCCAATGCCCGTTATGGTTCCTACGGCCAATACCGTTTCGATGCAGACGTGACCGGGCCGGTATCGGAAACCTTGTTTTACCGGCTTGCGGCCTCCCACGACCAGGACATGCACTACTGGGAACCTTACGATGCCCACTCCCGCAACATCTCACCGTCGCTGCTGTGGCAGCCCAACGACCGCGTCAGTGTCTCGCTCAAGTATGAGGATTTCCTCAAGGTCGAGAGCCCACAACTCATGCAAAAGCCGGGCTACGCCGCTCAGGCCGGCATCGTGCCAACTTCCTCCGACCCCAACCGGTCGGGCGTGGAGGTGCCCGGCCTGCCGGATAACTGGAACAGCATGTCCACCGCCGATTATCGCCGCAGCCACACCAGGGGGCTGAGCGCCTGGCTGGATTTCAAGGCCGGCGATCACTGGAACCTACGCACTGGCTACTCCCATCAGGATTACAACATCGACGCGCTCTTTTCCGGCAACCTTGGCATGGCCAACAATACTACGCTGCTGCAGGGACGGCGTTTCAGAGGCCAGACATATGAAAACGAAGACACCACCTACGAAGTCCAGGCTGTAGGTAAGTACGCGTTCGGCCCTGCGAGCCTGCGCCTGCTGCTCGGCGCCCAGTACGTCGACCGCAGATTCGACGCCCGGGCGGGCCAGGCGCCCAACGACCCGGCGTTGGGCAGCAACCCCACGGCGTCGCCGCTGCCGCTCTGGGATCTGGGCGATCCTTCGACCTGGAACCGCGTCGTCACGATTCCCGTTTCCGCACTCACCGAGAGCGCGTTCAACCAGACTACCAAGTATGTGGACAAGTCCGTTTACGGCGGCACGACTTGGGGCTTCTTCGAGGACCGCTTGCTGGTGCTGGCAGGCGCACGTCTGACCTCGACGGCAAGCCAGTTTACCAGTCATGTCACCAACCAAATACAACCCAAGATCACCGCGCGCGCGGTTACGCCCCAATACGGCGTACTTTACAAGCTGACGCCCGAACTCTCGGCATTTGCCTCCTATGCCGAGTCGTTCGTCCCGGGTTCGCAAATTCTTAATAACCCGGACGGTACGAGCAAGCCCGCCGCCCCCACTCAGGGCGCGGGTTACGACGTCGGCCTCAAGGCCGACCTGTTCGGCGGGCGCGTCTCCGGCACGCTCAGCTTCTTCGACATCCGCAACCGGAACGTCGTCAACGACCTCGCCATGACAAACTCTTCCGGCTCGGTGGTGATCTCCAATGTTCAAAGTGGCGAGCAGCGCTCCCGCGGCGTCGAGTTGAATACCACGATCACGGTGAAGGACAACTGGCAGGCTTACCTCTCCTACAGCTATATGAACGCGCGGATTACCGAATTCAGCGGCCGTGACGCGGAAATCCTCGCCCAAGACCCATCCACGCTGGATGCCGCAGGGCGGACGAATTACAAGAACGTGAAACTCTTTCACAATGCCCCATTGCAAATGAGCGCGCCGCACATGGCCAACCTGTGGACGCGCTACAACTTCACGCAAGACGGGCTCCGGGGGGCTTACGTTGCCGGTGGCGTCAATTATGTATATGACCAGACGATCCTGCCCGACGGGCCGAAGTCCTCTCACCAGACCTATGCGCTCGTCAATGCGGCGGTCGGCTACGAATGGACAAGGCACGGTCAGAAGATGCGCTTGGATTTCATGGGCAAGAATCTTACCAATGAGCATTATCGTCCCTCGCAAAGCACGCGGTCGCGTCCCCGCGAGTTTCTTCTGACTTTCACGGCCGGATTCTGACGATGGGCGTATCCAGAAAAAGTGTTTACCGTTTCCGTGGTTTTAGTCAATGGGTAGTCGCTCTGCTGTTCATGCTGTATCTACCAGAGTTTGTCGCTGGCCAGGAGTTGGTGACGGAGAACCCGAACAAGGTCAAGGCCGCTTTCCTGCGCAATTTCACCCATTATGTGACTTGGCCAGCCAATGTTTTCGCCGATGATCGTTCTCCCTGGCGAATTTGCATTCTAGGCAATGATCCCTTTGGTGATATCTTGGATAACACCCTGATGAAGCGCGCTGAACAGGGGCGGCCATTTGAAATTCATCGCGCAGAAATCCTGAATGCATTGCCTCGGTGCCAGATTATCTATATCGCGTACCAGGATGCGACGAAACGTCGTGCCGCCCTTGCGGAATTGAAAAAATCGCCGATCTTGACGGTGGGCGATGCGTCTGATTTTTTGCAGGAAGGTGGAATCATCCAGTTTCAGGTTGGGGATCGGGTGGAAATGCGTATTAACCTCGATCAGGCACGCTCTGCGTCCTTGACGATACAGACCAAGATGCTGGAAGTCTCCCGAGAAATCGTGGAGAACGGGGCGGTGAAGAAATGGCGATGATCATGTTTCGGCAACTGAGCATTCGTAGAAAACTGATATTTGTGCTGTTTATGGCGGCACTGCTGGCCTTTGCCGCAGCGAGCACGGCGTTTGTGCTGTTTGAAAGGCTCACGCTGGAAAAACGCGCCCGGCAGATCATGGCGCCGTATGCGCAACTCGTTTCCGTCGGCGCAGAAGCAGCGGTCGCCTTTGAAGACTCCGCTTTAGCCCAGGAAATTCTCAATACGTTACGTGCCAACCCGCAAATCCTGGAAGCCCAAATCAATTTGGGGGACAACCGGGTTCTGGCCCGCTACGGCATTCGGCCTTTCGCGAAATTGTTGCTCTATCCGACCAAATCCGATGATGTTTATGTTCATAGGGATCGAAATGCCGTAGTTCTGGTTCAGAACCTGCGAGACGGTGCGCATTTGTACCTTGCCATGAACCTGGACGAAGTCAACCGCCAAACTCGTAATACCTTGCTGGTATTTGCCGCAGGGATGGCCGTCCTGTTAGGGGGTGTTACCCTGGGGCTGCTGGCGGCTCTCCAACAAGCCATCATCCGCCCTATCTCCACACTGGCCAGGACGGTTGAACAGGTACGTTCACGCGCCGATTATCACCAGCGAGTGCCAACCACAGGGACCGACGAAGTGGCTCAACTGGGCCAAAGCTTTAACGCCATGATGGAAGCGATCCAGAAGCATGAAGATGCACAAAGGCATCACAAGGATCAGCTGGAGGAAACAGTACAACAGCGTACGGCGGAATTGCTGTTGGCCCGCGATAAGGCCGAAGCGGCGAGCCAGGCCAAAAGCGCCTTCCTGGCCAACATGAGCCATGAGCTGCGCACGCCGCTCAACGGCATTCTGGGGTACGCCCAGATCATGCAGCAAGACAAGCGTCTGGGTGAATGGCAGCGCGCAGGGGTGAATGTGATCCGGCAAAGCGGCGAGCATCTGCTGATGCTCATCAACGATATCCTGGACTTCGCCAAGATCGAAGCCGGCAAGACAAGCCTTTTTCAGGACGACGTCCAGCTCGTCCAGTTCGTGCAGACCATCGTCGCGATGGTCGTCGTGAAAGCGGAGCAGAAGGGCCTGAAGTTCATCTGCGACATCGCGCCGGATGTGCCGCAATGGATCCGGATCGATGAAAAGCTGCTGCGGCAGGTGCTGCTCAACCTGTTGTCCAATGCCATCAAATTCACCGACCGCGGCCAAGTGATGCTGCAGATGCGCGTTACACCGTCCGCCCGGCTGCGCTTCGAGGTGCGGGATACCGGAAGCGGCATCGCTGCTTCTGAATTGGAGACCATCTTCCAGCCTTTTGAACAGCTGGGCAATGCGCAACGCCGTCTCGGCGGCACTGGCCTGGGCCTGACCATCAGCCGACAATATATACGCCTGATGGGAGGTGATATCCAGGTCGAGAGCTTGCTCGGGCAGGGCAGCACCTTCTGGTTCGAGCTGGAGGTGCCGATGGTGGCGGCAACTGAGCCGGCCACGGCGATGACCAGGATCGTGACCGGCTACCAGGGGCCGCGCAAGACCGTCCTGGTAGTGGACGATGTGGCCGAGAATCGCGCGGTGGTGGCCGACATGTTGAAGCCGCTCGGGTTAGAGGTGATCGAGGCGGCGAATGGTCGCGAAGCACTGGAAATCGCCCAAAACCTGCTGCCACACTTGATATTGATGGACCTCGTGATGCCGGAGATGGATGGACTGGAAGCCACGCTCCACCTGCGCCGACTGGCGGCTTTCCAGAAAGTGCCGATCATTATGGTCTCGGCCAGTGTGTCCGACAGCGATCATGAAAAAAGCGCGTGCGCCGGTGCGAATGCTTTCCTGTCGAAACCGATCGATCTGAATGCGCTTCTCTGGCAGATCGCGCTGACGCTGCAGCTGCACTGGACCTATGCCTTGCCGAGAGAAAACCCGTCTCCGGAGCCCGAGACGGCCGCGCCGCTGATGATGCCGCCGGCGGAAGAGATGGAGATCCTGCATCATCTGTCCAAGCTGGGAAACATGCAAGCCATTCAGCAGCGGGCGGCCTATCTGGCCGAACTCGACCCCCGCTACGGTCCGTTAGCCAGCCAATTGAGTTTGCTGGCCAAGAGCTACCAGTCGAAAGCCATTCTCAATCTCGTGGAGCAGTGGCTGAAAGGGAACCAGGTCTAGTGAGCTTCACTTGGGATCTGGGCCGGCATGATGATATCGGTATACAGAAATACCTGCGGTTCGAATTTCCGGGTGGGATCGCGTACAACTACCCTGCGCAACGCCCCCCGGCATACCCAACGGAGCTACGGGGTCAGTTCTAACATTCATACATTCCAGGCGACAGATGCTACCCTCCGGAAATGGCCAGACCGTTAAGATTGGAATTTGCCGGCGCGGTGTATCACGTCACCTCGCGTGGAGGCAGGCGTGAAGATATTTATCTGGATGATGGTCGTCAAGAATGGATGGCGGCGTTAAGTCTGGTGTGCAAACGTTTCAATTGGGTGGTGCATGCGTTTTGCCAGATGACGAATCACTACCATTTGCTGGTGGAGACGGCTGACGGCAAAGTTCGCTGCCGCAGCATCGTGAGCGCCTGTTCCCGCCGACCGAAACGTTGTCCATGTTCATGGCGCAGGCATTGAAGCCGGACCGTTCATGCCAGGGTATTGCAATGATGCAGCCATGAAGCGGCTGTTGCACGGCCTGCCGCGCTGCAGTACCAAGACAGGCCGTGATCGACAATCAAAACGTGTTCGAAAAACCGATGGACGCGGTACGGGTCTGCTCGCTGGGGCAGATCACCACCGCGCTGTTCGAGGTCGGCGGGCAGTATCGGCGGAATATGTATGCGACTGCATCGCAGCAGAGAAGCCCGGACTGGTTCCGGGCTTTATATTGATGCAGCCTCTCAGACATCCTCGGTTCACAAACTGTGATGTTTATATCGGATTGTCTCTTTTACACGATCGAAAAACTTAGTAGAATGCAAAGCCATCCCAGTGGCGCTCTTCATAAAGTATTTTGCACTGTAAAAAATAACGATATATCTCGCGAGAGCCAAGCTGCAAGGGTATTTCACGGGCTTTCCCAAAAAACGTTATCCGTCATGAGTCCATATATGCGTCATTATTGTTCGGACATATCTAGTTAGATCTTATGAGCAAATGTCCATATTGCGGTCAGAGCACCATAAGCTATGGCCAGAAGCGCCGGCTTATGTTTGATTCAAGCGCAATAGCTGCCTGTCCCAAATGTCACGGCTTAAGCTCGCTGAGGTACGGGCCAGTGGTAGTGCTTGCCTTGTTCCTGCTATGGGCTGGAGTTGACGCTGCGCTTGGCTTAAACACGTCTGTATTTTTAAAGATGACCGGGATTGCGACAGCATTGACTGTGCTGTTCGTGTTAATCGGTATCTTGCCGTTACAACGCAGATCTAACACGGCGGTCAACAGTGACGGCGAAAAACCTCGCCGCCCACTACCTTAGCGTTAGGCACCAATTCGCCGTGAGCGGGCGTAAATCAGCTCAAACTTTCAATACTCAATCGAGGAATCAACTCAATGAAGACCGTCTCTGTCGTTACACTTACAGCCACACTTCTAATTTCCGGGTGTGCATCTGTAGAAATGACCTCAAAAGCAGAGTCAGCAAAAGCAAAAGAATTCAACCCACCTAGTCAAGGCAATGCCGGCCTTTACATTTATCGTGACAGCTTCGTTGGCAAGGGCCTCAAGAAGGACGTTTGGATTGATGGAAAGTGCATCGGAGAGAGTGCGCCAGATGTGTTTTTCTATACGGAAGTTGAGGGCGGAAGAAATCACAAAGTCGATACAGAATCTGAGTTTTCACCAAATACCCTTGAGTTAATGTTCGAGGCTGGTAAGAAATATTTTATTCGCCAGTTCATTAAGATGGGCGTATTTGTTGGTGGCGCGGGGCTAGAGCAAATCCCTGAAGAGCAAGGCAAAATAGATGTCGCCAAGCTCGAAATGGCCAAATCAGGCAAGTGTAGCGCGGCACGATAACTGCAAGCTCTATCAACCCAGAGCACCCAACAGGCTAGTCAAGCGAACCGCCCAAAGCTGCGCTTTGGGTTCCCTCCGCGCTGCGCGCTCCGGCGCCCGCTTACTTCCACATTAACCCTTTTCATGAACACTTTGCTCCGCATCCCCGTGGCCTCGGACTACGACACGATCGCATCATGGATTCCTGATTCAATCTCTTGCGCCCGTTGGGCAGGGCCGCATTTTCGTTTCCCGTTCGTTTCTCAAGAACTGCCCGAGCTACTGGCAGTGCCAAATTCTTGTAGCTTTAGCATGGCCCAAGGCAACGGCGTCCTCTTGGGTTTCGGGCAGTTCTGGCGTCGAGATGAACGCTCGGTGCATCTCGGTCGCATAATCGTTTCACCGCACGAGCGTGGACGAGGGTATGGCAAAACACTGTGCAATCTTCTTATCGCCGAGGCATTGAATGCAACGAACGCAGGTACAATCACTCTCCGGGTATATAGAGACAACGCCCCCGCTTTCTCCATCTATTCAAATCTTGGCTTCCTGATTGTTGAGTCCGAATCGAATGAAGAAGTGTTCGCAATGGAAGCCAGGGCTAACCCGGCGTTGCAGAGGACACTGCGCAATAATGCCGCGCTGCGTCCCTGAGCTTGGACGTTGAAGCCGTAGAAAAACCCTTTTTCGAAAGGGCGAAGGCGCAAGACGCAGTGCGTCAATTTGCGCTCCGCGCAGATCGAGTCAATTCGGGAAGTGAACAAGACAAAGGCAAGCCTTGCGCTTGCCTTTGTCGTTACTGCGCATATCGATGTGCTTGTAACGGGCCATGGGGGACGCTCCTTGTTTCTCCCATAGACTGGTTATTGTGATAACAGTTCGGGCGTGGCAAGATGCGAGAATACTTTTTCTACACCTTCGTCAGCTTTCACAATAGAGATGCTTACAGTTAATCCTGAAGACCCAATAAACGAGGACGCAAGTCAGTTGATCGAAGAGCTTTCGGCCACGCTTGCTTCAATCACGGGAGACGATGGAAAGTCGTCATTCGACCCGAACGACGTAAAGGTGCCTAATGCACTCTTTGTTGTTGCTCGTGACGGCAAAGGCCAAGCAGTCGGCTGTGGTGCGTTTAGGCCAATTCACGACGGTGTTGCTGAGGTAAAGCGAATGTTTTCGCGACAGACTTCGTCAGGTGTCGGCTCAGTCATACTTGCTTATCTTGAAGGCGAAGCAGCCAAGATGGGCTATCGTGCGCTATGGCTAGAGACGCGGTTGGTGAATGAACGTGCTGTGCGTTTCTACGAATCGCGTGGCTACAAACGAATTCCGAACTTCGGCAAGTATTTCGGCAATGCGGCGGCTGTCTGCTTTGAAAAGAAGCTAACCCATAATTCGACCGTGACGTCTGCCGGCGCGCGTCAATAAAGCGTTAGGCCCCACATGAAGCGATCAACGCTATCCCTCCTTCTGATGTTCGCCTCGGCCACTGCTGCTGCAGACTGGAATAGCACGCCTGAAGCCTTGGTCCGGTCATTCCAAGCCGACTATCTCGCCTGGAACAACATCGCAATTGACCTCGACACTAGGCTTGGCATCTCTGATTCAATGCCAAAAGTGGAGAGCGAGTACAACACGCTACTGCGTAAGTACACGCTCCCGAATTTCAGGAGGGAGCCTATCGCCTATGGCAGCGACCCTTCGCATGACCCTTCAAAAGAGCGGACGGTTTCCGTCAAAATCGATGGAGATCATGCGACCGTACGTACTGAGGTTCCAGATCCGATCTACACCCCGATCTATGAGTACGAGCTAGTTAAAGCCAAGGGGCGCTGGTATTTGACCCAGGTCTATCTTGTTGACGAGGAAGGCCGCTACCCCGGGCTATAACCGGGGTGGGGCCTAATTCAGGCGTTGAGGCTTTGAATGACACGCTGCTTCATTGACCACATCACCGTTACCGCACCAACGCTTGAAGCCGGTGCCGAGTTTGTTCGCCAGGCGCTCGGCGTCACGCCGCAGGTTGGCGGAGAGCATCCCCGCATGGGAACGCACAATCTTCTTCTGCGGCTTGGCGATTCTCTGTTCCTGGAAGTGATCGCATCAAACCCCAGGGCACCGGCGCCTCCGAGGCCCCGCTGGTTCGCTCTAGACACACTGCGCCCGAACTCGGCGCCTTCGCTGTCTACTTGGGTGGCGCGCACTCCCGACATTCATGCAACCGCTTCTGCTTGTTCTGAGCCACTTGGGAATATCGAGCCAATGAGCCGTGGCGCGCTCAACTGGCTCATCACTATTCCCGCCGATGGCGCTCTTCCGTTGAACGGCATCGCACCTGCACTTATTGAGTGGCAAGCGGAAGTGCATCCTGCCGCAAAGCTTCAAGATCATGGTTTGTCTCTCGCCAAGATTGAAATTTTTCATTCTGAGCCAGAACGTATCTCTCGCTTGCTGCTGTCCATCGGCCTTGAAGGCCCGCTTTCTATTTCGCTACCGGGCGGTAATCGCACTGCATGCTTGGTCGCGCACATCAACACACCGCAAGGGCTTCGCGTGCTATGAGCCGTCGGCCCCCAACCCTGCAGTCAACCGAACCTGGACGAAAAGCCGCGCAGGCCGGCCAGCTTGAACGTTGGGCGTTACAATCCCGCTACATACAATCCACAGGAGATCCATTTAATGTTGACCCTTGAATTTCTCATCACCTCGTTCATCGTAGTGCTGATCCCTGGCACAGGGGTCATCTACACCGTATCCACCGGCCTTGCCCAAGGCCGGAAGGCGAGTGTGTTCGCGGCACTCGGTTGCACAGCGGGCATCCTCCCTCATCTCATAGCAACAGTGCTGGGGCTCGCCGCCGTCATGCACACCAGCGCGCTCGCTTTCCAGGCACTAAAGTATGCCGGCGTTGCCTACCTGCTGTTTGTCGCCTATGCCACCTGGCGCGACAAATCGGCCTTCGCCATCGACCAAAACACCTCTACAGGAACGGCCGCTGGTGTTGTCGTAAAAGCGTTCCTGCTCAACATTCTCAATCCGAAACTAACTATTTTTTTCTTGGCTTTTCTACCGCAATTTGTTCAGCCGGGAGCGACTGAACCGCTCTTCCAGCTTGCCCTGCTGAGCGCTGTTTTCATGGCGATGACATTCATCGTGTTTATTGCCTATGGCTTTCTCGCCCATGCTTTCCGCAAAGCGGTTATCGAATCGCCGCGCGTACAAACTTGGCTTCGTCGTACCTTTGCCGCAACTTTTGTTGGTCTTGGTGCGAGCTTGGCGCTAACTGAAAAATGACACCCAATCCATCATTCCCCCGGACGCTGCGCGATAAAGCCGTGCAGCGTCGGTAAATTCAAACGTTGAGGCTGTGCAAAAAGCGTAAACGAGTTCCTAGTTTCGATGTCTGAGCAGTAGAGACTTCAATTAGCAAGGAGCGCTGCGATGGCACGATTCAAGCCGGTCGATATGAGCCCGCGTTTTCTTCCCGTCGTGCTGGAGCAGCAGCTTGTTGCCGGCACTTTCGAGCATGCGCTGCATGTGCTGATCGATACCGAGTTTGATCTTTCTCCGTTGCGCGCCAGATTCAACAATGACGATACCGGCGCTCCTGCCTATGACCCGGCTGTCTTGCTCAAGGTCGTGCTGCTGGCCTACTCGCGCAGCATCATCAGCAGCCGCAGCATCGAACGGGCTTGCCGCGAGAACGTCCTGTTCATGGCGCTGTCCGGCGACACGCAACCTGCCTACACCACGATTGCCTCGTTCATTCGGACGCTGGCCGATGACATTGCCGCCATCTTCACCGACGTCATCCTGATTTGCGACCGGCAAGGCTTGATCGGCCGGCAGATGTTTGCGATTGATGGCGTCAAACTGCCGGCCAATGCCAGCAAGGCCCGGAGCGGCACGCATGCGGAGTTGGCGCACCAGGCGGACCGGATCGAAGAACGCGTCAGGCAAATGCTGCGGGAACACGGCAGGCTTGACACGGCCAGTGCGGAAGACCCATCGGAGCGCAAGACGGCTGTTGCGCGTATTGAGGCCCTGAGGGCCGAGGCCGATTCCATTCGGGAGTTTCTGCGCACGCATGCCAAACGCACCAGTGATGCGGGCAAGGGACCGGAGCGCAAGAGCAATCTAACCGACAACGACAGCGCCAAGATGGCCACCGCCAAAGGTGTGATCCAGGGCTATACAGGCGCGGCAGCAGTCGACAGTG
>DATEZO010000133.1:0-2856 GCA_035255485.1 Burkholderiaceae bacterium | reverse complement strand
TCAAAGGTTTCCGGCCTGTCCGAAAAGCCGACGTTAAACCGCATCCACGGTGATGGCTGCCCATTCACCATGAACAGATGGCCGGGCGCCAGCAGGACATTGGCATCCAGCGCTTCATTGCAGAGCAGTGATGAATCATCGAAAGCCGGATGCCTGGCCCACACGAACAGCCCCGACTGCGGTTCGGCAAATAATTCCAGGCCGGACTGAATCAACTGGCGACATACGCGATCCTGCGCCTCCGCCAGCTTTTCCCTCAATGACTTGATCTGCTTGCGGTGGCGGCCTTCGTTAAGGATTTCGAGCGTCAGGCGTTCGGTGATCTCGGACGAGGTCAGTCCCGTTGTCATCTTGATCTGGGTGAGGTCTTCGATCGCATCATGATCGGCAGCGATGAAACCCGTGCGCAGGCGTGGCGAGACCGACTTGGAAAAGCTGGTCAGGTAGATCACGCGATTGAGCTGGTCCAGGCAGGCGAGACTACGACGGGTGCTGACGTCCAGATCAGCGCTCACATCATCCTCGACGATGATGAAGTCAAAGCGATCGGCCAGCTGAAGTACGCGGTGTGCGGCCGCCGGGGAATAACTGGCGCCGGTGGGGTTGTGCAGGCGCGGATTGGTAAAGAATGCGCGCGGCGCATGCTCGGCAGCAAGCTGCTCCAGCGCGTTCAGGTCAGGGCCGGACGCTGTCCATGGAACGCCGATCAGGCGCGCGCCGCGCGCGCGCAGGTTGGACATCATGACGCTGTATCCGGGCTCGTCGACCAGTACCGCGTCGCCGGGGCGCAGCAGGTATTGCGACACCAGTTCGAGTGCATGACTGGCACCCGTTGTCAGAAGAACCTGATCCGGCGCGGCACCGATTTCACGCTCGGCCAGCCAGTCACAGGCCTTCAGGCGTAGCGCGGTAAGTCCCTTCGGATTTCCGTAGCCTGAGCCATGTGACGACGGCTTGCCGGCAAGGGTGCGCATGGCGCGCCGGATCATTTCGCCGTCGAGCCAATCGTCCGGCACCCAGCCATAGCCGGGCGTGATGTCAGCCGAACCGCTTTCCCAAACGCGACGCACAAACCAGAGCGGATCGAAGCGTATGTTGCGCAGCGACTGCTGCTGCTCGCGATACAGGCCGCGCGACATGGTGCGCACGTAGAAGCCGGCGCTCTGGCGGGCCACCAGATAACCTTCTGCCACCAGCCGGTCGTAGGCCTCCACGACGGTGGAGGCGCTGACTTTTTGCGCTTCGGCAAATTGGCGAATCGACGGCACCTTCGCTCCCGGGCGCAGCTTCTGTTCAGAGATGAGGCCCTTCATGCCTTCGACGATCTGGGCGACCAGAGGAGTGGCACTGTCGGGATTGATCTCAAACATGGAAGTGAACGAATGAATTGGAAAGGTGGGTGAGCGGAGCCGGCGAGCCCTTCATTTTATCCGATGCCCATGGCATGCAAAACGCCACTCCCGAGAAAAAGAGCCCCGCTGTAGTGCTCGCGCGAGCATAACAGTGCGCGCAGAAATCGCGCCGGTTGTGCCTGTGCCGCGTCCATGCCGGTCACTACACTCTCGTCACTGACCAATCGGCCCAAGACCGCCCATTTAACGCAAGGAGCGCAAGAATGACCAAACAAACTCATACCAACGCCGGCCTCATGGCCAGGCGCCATGCCATCATCGCGCGTGGCATTGGCAATGCTCATCCGGTATTTGCTGCCAAGGCCAGCAACAGTGAAATCTGGGACGTGGAAGGGAAGCGTTACATCGATTTCTGTGCCGGGATTGCCGTGGTCAATACCGGCCATTGCCATCCGAAGGTCGTCGAGGCCATAGCTGCACAGGTGCCGCAATTCACGCATACCTGCTTTCAGGTCGTGGCGTATGAATCCTACGTCGAACTGGCCGAGCGCATTTGCAGCCTGGCGCCCGGCAGCCATGCCAAGAAGGCATTCTTCATGTCCACTGGCGCCGAAGCCATCGAAAACGCCATCAAGCTGGCCCGCGCATTTACCGGCCGTTCCGCGATCATCGCCTTCAACGGTGCGTTCCACGGCCGCACTATGTACTCGCTGGCGTTGACCGGCAAGGTCGATCCCTACAAGACGGGATTCGGCCCATTCCCGGGCGAGATCTACCATGCCGCCTACCCATCTGCGGTGCACGGCGTGAGCGTTGACGATGCCATCGCCAGCATCGAGAGACTGTTCAAGAACGATGTCGAGCCTGCCCGCGTCGCAGCGATATTCGTCGAGCCGGTTCAAGGTGAAGGCGGCTACATTCCGGCGCCGGCGGAATTCCTGCAGCGCCTGCGCGCCCTGTGCGACAAGTACGGCATGCTCTTGGTGGCCGACGAGATCCAGACCGGCGTGGCGCGCACAGGCAAGCTGTTTGCGGTGGAGCACGCCGGCATCGTTCCCGACCTGATGACGATGGCCAAGGGACTGGGCGGCGGCATGCCGATTTCCGCCGTCGTCGGCCGTGCCGACATCATGGATCACAGCAATCCTGGCGGATTCGGCAGCACCTATGCCGGCAATCCGCTGGCATGCGCCGCTGCGCTCGCAGTGCTGGACGTGGTAGAGCAGGAACAGTTGTGCCTGCGCAGCCAGAAAATCGGCGAGCGGCTGCGTGGCTTCTTCGGCGATCTTGCCAAAAAACATGTATGCATTGGGGACGTGCGCGGCCTGGGCGCGATGACTGCGGTGGAATTTTTCCACGACGGTGACAGTACGCGCCCCGCGCCGGAAATCGCCAATGCGCTCAAGGCAGAAGCGCTCAAGCGCGGCCTGCTGTTGCTCACCTGCGGCAATAACGGCAACGTGCTGCGCGTGATGACGCCGCTCACCATTCCGTTCGACGTGCT
>DATEZO010000132.1:0-2578 GCA_035255485.1 Burkholderiaceae bacterium | reverse complement strand
GCTGCTGTTCCTGGACGAGCCGACCGCCGGACTGGACCCGGACCTGTCGGACAGTTTTGTCAGCCTGATTCGCGCGCTGCACCGCGAACTGCATTTGACCGTGGTGATGGTCACGCACGACCTCGACACGCTGTTCGAGCTGTCCACGCGCGTGGCCGTGCTGGCGGAAAAGCACGTAATCGCCAACGGCACGCCGGAAGAAGTGATCGCCATGCCGCATCCGTTCGTGAAGGAATTCTTCCTCGGGGATCGCGGCCGGCGCGCGCTGGACGTCTTACGCAACAAGGAAATGGACATGGATCATGGAAAATAAGTCGCATGCCGTCGTTGCCGGCATTTTCACGCTAGCCCTGCTGGCCGCCGCAGTCCTGATCGGCATGTGGCTCAACCGCGACCGCGTGCAGTGGGTGCCGTACCAGATCGCGACCAAGCAGTCGATTCCCGGCCTCAATCCGCAGGCCAATGTGCGTTATCGCGGGCTGGATGTCGGCAAGGTGGAAGACATCTCGTTCGATCCGCAGGTGCCCGGGCAGATCCTGGTGCGCATCAACGTCCGGCCGGATACGCCGGTGACGCACTCGACCTTTGCCTCGCTCGGCTATCAGGGCGTCACCGGCATCGCGTATGTCCAGCTGGATGACGACGGCAGTAATCCGACCAAACTGCAAAGCAGCAAGGAAAACGTTGCACGCATCGACATGCGGCCCAGCCTGTTCGACCAGTTGCAAACGCGCGGGCTGGCCATCCTGCAGCAGGCGCACGAAGTGACGCGCCGCCTCAACGACATGCTCGCACCCGCCAATCAGCAAGCCATCCTGAATGCCTTCGACAAGGCGGGCAAGGCGGCCTCTGCCATGGAAGCCATTCCGCGGCAACTGCAGCCGACCCTGGAAAAACTGCCGGCCCTGACGGCGCAGGCGCAGCAAACCCTGCGCTCGGTAGACACCCTCGCCCAAAATACCAGCACACTCACCGTCAGCCTGGACAAGATGTCGCGCAACCTGCAGGCATCCGACGGCGCGCTGACGCAACTGGGCAATGCGGCCGAGCAGATGGGCAGCATGGCAAGCAAGCTCGAGTACGAAACGCTGCCGCTGGCCGGCGACATGCGCTCATCGCTGCGTGCGCTCAACCGCACGCTCGACAACCTGAACGAACGCCCGCAAAGCGTCTTGTTCGGCATGCCGCGCGTTGCGCCCGGCCCCGGCGAGCCCGGTTTTGGCACCCCGTCCAGATAAGGGAACAACAGATGAAAAAAACAATCCAGATGATTCTTGCGCTAGCTGCCGCATGCGCATTGCTTGCAGGATGCGCGATTCAGCGTCCGGAATCGGCGACGCTCTATGACCTTGGCCCGGCGCGGCCGATGACCGCCGCACCAAGCTTGGCGACGAGCTTGCCGGCAATAAGCATGGCGGATGTGGCGGCCCCGGGCTGGCTCGACCGGCCGCTGATGTTTTACCGGCTGGATTACCAGAATGACCAGCAGCCGCGCACGTATGCGCAAAGCCGGTGGTTGACGCCGCCGACGCAGATGCTCACACAGCGCGTGAAAATGCGCATCGCGCAGGCTGGCGGTGTGGTCTTGCCGGCGTCCGACGGGGCAGCCAACATGCCGTTGCTGCGCATCGAAGCGGACGATTTCATGCAAGTCTTCGATGCACCGGGGCATAGCGTCGGCCGCGTGGCGTTGCGCGCTTCGCTGTTCAAGGGCCGGGCCCTGGTTGCGCAACGCTCCTTCCGCAGCCAGGTACCGGCGTCGCAAGCCGATGCCGGCGGCGGCGCCCGGGCCTTGGCGGCGGCGAGCGATGCGGCGATTGCCGAGCTGATGCAATGGCTGGCCACGCTGCCACTGAAATAGACGATACGCCCTGCAGGCGCAGCATGAATCTACGATAATCGAACCATGCCCCTGAATACGGAAAGCCCGCCAACGGGTAGTGCAGAACCGCATAACGCGCCGCACGTATCGACCTTCGCGCGCGTCGGCCTGGTGATGTACAGCTTCTTGATCGTCTATGCCAGCCTGTACCCGTTCCAGAACTGGCGCGATATCGGCCTGCCGTTCTGGGCATTCCTGCTGCAGCCGTTGCCGCATTACTGGACGGGCTTCGATGTCATCACGAATATCATCGGCTACATGCCGTTCGGCATGCTGGTCGTATTTGCCTTGCATCCGCACCTGCGCGGCCTCGCGGCAGCCCTGCTGGCCGTGGCGTGCGGCGCGCTCCTGTCGGGAACCATGGAAGGGTTGCAAACCTACCTGCCCAACCGGGTATCGTCGAACCTGGATTTCATCACCAATATTTCCGGCACCTGCATCGGTGCCATTGCCGGCGCGCGCCTGAGCGGCATCTTCCTGGAACAGAGCCGCCTGCTGCGGCTGCGCCAGCGCTGGTTCGTCGACGATGCCGGACGCGGCCTGATCGTGATCGGACTGTGGCCGCTGGCGCAGATTTATCCGCAAAGCTATCTGTTCGGGCACGGGCAATTCATGCCGCTCCTGTCCGAATGGCTGTCACACTTGTTGGAAACCCCGGTCGACCTGGTCACGCTGCTGCGGCGCGACATGGAATTC
>DATEZO010000131.1:0-4007 GCA_035255485.1 Burkholderiaceae bacterium | reverse complement strand
GCCTGGGATTGCGCATCCGATAGTGATCAGAATGCCGCCGCCGGCCATTGGTTTCAGAATACCGATTCGGTCAATCATGCGGTCCTTCAATACCGCAAGCAGCATCCAAAACAATGCAAGCAAGGCAATCGGGAGGCTGGCCGTGCTTTTCGATGCGTGCAGCGACAGCGCATGGCGCAAGGCGGCGATGCGGACGCCGACCAGCGCCGCAGACGCGAGGGGCGCTATCAGGATCGGCCGACAGGGAAGGAAGAAATGCCGCACAGACAACAAAGCACAGGGGAAAAGGAAAAATAACGGAAGAAATCTATTGTAAAGGAAAAATAGCCTGTTGCCGTCCGTTAAAATGGCGAGATGAATGCAATCCTTTCGCCTGCAACACTTTCTTCGCCGGAAGACATTGATTTTGACCGGCGCTTTGGCGGCATTGCCCGCTTATATGGCGCTGACGCACTGGCGCGCTTTCGCGCTGCGCATGTCTGCGTGGTCGGCGTTGGCGGCGTCGGCTCCTGGGTAGTGGAAGCGCTGGCGCGCAGCGCCATCGGCCACATCACCATGATCGACCTGGACAATGTGGCGGAATCGAATGTCAACCGGCAGATCCAGGCGCTGACCGACACGCTGGGCATGGCCAAGGTGAGCGCACTGCGTGAACGGATTGCGCAAATCAACCCGTTTTGCCGGGTTACCGAGATCGAGGATTTCGTTACGCCGGATAACCTGGATGCCATGATTGGCATGCGCGGCTACGATTACGTGATCGATGCAATCGACAGCGTCAAGGCCAAGACCGCGCTGATCGCCTACTGCCGCGCACGGGGTATCCGGCTGGTTACTCTCGGCGGCGCGGGTGGCCAGGTCGATCCGACCCGGATTGAAATCCGCGATCTGTGCCGCACCGAGCAGGAGCCGTTGCTGGCCAAGGTGCGCAAGCTGCTACGCACGCAGCACGGCTTCCCGCGCGGAACCAAAAACAAATTCGGCATCGATGCCGTATTTTCCACCGAGCCGCTCCGATTTCCGGACCGGCAGGAAACCTGCGTGCTCGATCCGGAGGATCAGCCGGGCATTACCGGATTGAACTGCGCCGGTTTCGGATCGGCCATGGTGGTGACTGCCAGTTTCGGCCTGGTCGCGGCGGCGCAGGTATTGCGCAAGCTGGCAACCGACGCGACACAGCAGGCCCGGCCGGAATCAATGCTGCAGGACACTGCGCTCGCCTGAACGGATGCCGTGTCAGTGGGTGACTGCCGGTGGAAAAGCGGATTTCCGCTGCGGAAAGCGGCGGACAGGCAGTTTGCCGCTGGCCAGTGCGCGCACCAGGATCTTGTAGGTGTCGAGATCAAATGCGGGCCGTTCCGGCATCTCGTGCAAGAGCGTCCATAGCGCTTCCTCCGAACGCGCCGTGCCGAGAAAGCACCAGTTGTGCACCACATGCACATCCTGGCCGCCGTCGGGGCCGGTTTCCAGCAAGCCGACCGCGCCCGGATAAGGCCAGGTTTTCACCTTGAGCGATGCCAGCGCCGCTTCCAGCCGGGCCTGGTGCCGCGCGACGGGTTCGGCGCCGATGCAGGCGCCGCGGCAACGGTGCAACTGGTGCGCGAAGCAGGGTTTGGCGGGCTGCGTGCGGTGTTCCAGGCCCAGCATCACCAGGCATAATGCGTGCGCTTCGGCCAGCTCGCGCAGCGTCGTTTCCGCCTTGCGGCGCGAACTGAACAAGCCGTACAGCCGGTCGGCCTGACCGAAATCCTGTTCGCTGGCATAGGTCAGCACCGGCTGCACATGGCCGGCGGCGCCAGGCCGCAACTGCCACGCGCACAAATCGCGCTGGCGGCGCAGGGCGCGGTTATGGATCGGCTGCATATCCTTGATCAGTTGCGCTTCCAGCAGCAGCGCGCCGACTTCGCCGGCGGTTTCGCGCCATTCGAGCCGGCGGATTTCATGCGAGAGCCGCATATCCTTGTAGAGACGATGGTCGGCATTGAAATGCGACAGCACGCGCTGGCGCAAACGCACGCTTTTGCCGACGTAGAGCGGCACATCGTTCTCGGCATAAAACAGATAGACGCCCGGCGTATCGGGCAGCTCGTCCAGCGCGCCGGGGTCAAGATGGGGCGGCATGCTCGGCCGCTGCAACTGGGCCTGGATGGCGGCTTCGAAGACGTCCGGGGCTATTTCGCGCTGCATCTTGCACCAGAATTGCCAGAGCAGATCGGCATCGGCCAAGGCGCGATGGCGCGCATCCGTTGCCAGGCCGTGGCGCGCGACCAGGGCATCGAGATTATGCTTTGGCTGTTCCGGGAACAGCGTGCGCGACAGCTTGACGGTGCACAGCACGTCGCTGCGCAGCGTCAAACCGAGCTGCTTGAAGGCGTTGCGTAAAAATCCATAGTCGAAACGGGCGTTGTGGGCAATGAAGACGCCTTGCTGGAGCCGTTCCAGCAATTCCACGCTCAAGGCTTCAAAGGCCGGCGCATCGCGCACCATGTCATTGGTAATCCCGGTCAGGTTCTGGATGAAGGGCGGGATCGACAGTCCGGGATTGACCAGCGTTGACCAGCGCGTCACCTGCGTGCCATTGACTTCGACAATGCCGATTTCGGTAATGCGGTCGGTGACGGGATTGGCGCCGGTGGTTTCCAGGTCGATGAAGAGTAGTTTGTCGCTGCGGGTCATGATGGGTTGTGTAAAAATCAAGGCGGCTGCGCCGTGGCACAGTAGTGCATACCCATTGACTGCGTGAAAGCGCGCAGGTTTCGTTACAGGGGAAGGATGTAGTGGAAAACAGGAAAAACAGCGGATTTTCAACTTCCGGGCAATGCCAGGATGACAACCCTGCCTTTTATACTATGGCATGTATATTTAGAATGCCGCGAATTCATTGCGAATATTACATTAAAATTAGCAATACTCTCCGTATTTTTGTTCTGCCGCACTTGTTTGTCGAAGATGCCTGCAGTGACAACATCCTATCAGCGAGGCGGAAAATTACTTCCCTGTCATTCCCGTGAAGACGGAAATCCAGTGTGTGCAGATGAACGACGCCGGGTCCCCGACTTCACGGGACGAGACAACAAGGAAATCCAGAGCAGTTAATTGCAGCCTGACTCGTATTTTTGTGCTGAATGATTCTTTTTGAAAGCCAGGAAGGCGTCCAGCGGAATCGGGCGGCTGAAATAATAGCCCTGGAATTCGTCGCAGCCGAAGCGGCGCAGCGCTTCCATCTGTTCTTCTGTTTCAACGCCTTCCGCGATCACGCGCATTTCCATTGAATGCGCCATGGCGATGATCGCCCTGGTGATGGCAGTATCGCTTGGATCATCCGGAATATCCTGCACGAAAGAGCGATCGATCTTCAGGTTGTCCACCGGGAAGCGCTTCAGGTTGGCGAGCGAGGAATAGCCGGTGCCGAAATCGTCGATGTCCAGGTGGATGCCGAGTCCGAGCAGTTGACTCATGACATGCACCGCATGTTCCGGGTTCTGCATCACCATGCTTTCGGTAATTTCGAATTGCAGCAAATGCGGCGACAGGCCGGTGGCGGCCAGCAGCGACCGGACGCCCGGAATGAATTCGGGATCGTCGAACTGGCGCGGCGAGAGGTTGACCGCGATGCGCAGCGGATCGATTGCCGTTGCGTTGATGGTGAGTGCATCGCGGCAGGCGATTTCCATAATCCGCTTGCTGAGCGGAATGATGAGCCGGGTTTCTTCTGCCAGCGGGATGAAGCGGTTCGGCGGCAACAGGCCCAATTCCGGATGCTGCCAGCGCACCAGCGCTTCGGCACCCGTGATGCAGCCGCTTGCCAGCGCCATTTTCGGCTGGTAATGCAATACCAGTTCATCATTGTCGATCGCGCGCCGCAGTTGCGATTCCAGCGTCAGCCGCTCCAGCGAGTGGGCATTGTTGCTGGCCGAATAAAAATGATAGGTATTCTTGCCGTCCTCCTTGGCCCGGTACATCGCGATATCAGCGTTTTTCAGCAGGCTTTGCGCATCGGCGCCGTC
>DATEZO010000130.1:0-5856 GCA_035255485.1 Burkholderiaceae bacterium | reverse complement strand
TGTATTGCCGGCTGTCATCGTAAATCGCCTCGAAAATCGCTTGCCTGAGGTGTGCCATCGCAGCACTGTCCGAACCCATGATAGCGTGCACCAAGGTGGCTGCTTTCTGCGCAAACGCAAAGCCCGACGCTGCAATGCATTACCCGGTTGCAATTCCGGATATTGCTTTTGCTACTGATGCATCAAGGAATTGCAAGAGTGCAGCGTCATGCAACAGCACGGACTCCTGAAATAGCCGCAGCACGTGCAGGAGGGCACGCGTAAAATGGCGGTTTCGCCTTGCCGCCTCTCGCAATGACCATCCTGCTTGCCGCCCTCAATTCCCGTTATGCGCATGCCTCGCTCGGCATGCGCTATCTGCTTGCCAACATGGGCGACCTGCGAGAGCAGACTGCCTTGATGGAATTCGTGATCGATGGCAAGACGACCGAGATTGTCGAGAAGCTGCTGGCGCGCCAGCCGCGCATCATCGGCCTTGGCGTGTATATCTGGAATGCAGAGGAAATGGCCAGGGTGGTGGCGATGCTCAAGCGCGTGGCGCCCGAGGTGGTGCTCGTGCTGGGCGGGCCGGAAGTGTCGCACGAACCGGAATTGCAGCCGATCGTGCAGATGGCTGATTACCTGGTGACCGGCTGGGGCGAGGTGACCTTCCCGCAATTGTGCCGGCAGATATTGCATGGCCCGCAGCCACTGATGAAAATCCACGCCGGCGTGCAGGCGCCCCTGACGGATATCCAGCTACCGTATGCGCTGTATGACGCCGACGATATCGCGCACCGCACACTGTATGTGGAAGCGTCGCGCGGCTGTCCGTTCAAGTGCGAATTCTGCCTGTCGTCGCTCGACAAGACCGCCTGGCCGTTCGACCTGGATGCGTTCATGGCCGCACTGGAAGCCCTGCATGCGCGCGGCGCGCGGCGCTTCAAGTTTGTCGACCGCACTTTCAACCTCAACATCAAGTCGAGCCTGCGCATCATGCAGTTCTTCCTCGACAAGCTGACAGCGCATCCGGATGATCCGGTGTATGCGCATTTCGAAGTGGTGCCGGACCAATTGCCCGCCGCGCTGAAGGAGGCAATCGCCCAGTTCCCGCCCGGCACGCTGCAGCTCGAACTCGGCATCCAGAGCTTCAATCCCGAAGTGCAAGCGCTGATCAGCCGCAAGCAGGACAACGACAAGGCGGCCGACAACCTGCTCTGGCTGTGCCGGCATTCGCACGCCCATCTGCATGTCGACCTGATCGCCGGCCTGCCGGGCGAAGACATCGACAGCTTCGGACGCGGCTTCGACCGGCTCCATGCCGTGGGGCCGCACGAGATCCAGTTCGGCATCCTGAAGCGCCTGCGCGGCACGCCGATCATCCGCCATACCGAGACTTTCCGGCTGGTGTTCGATCCCTATCCGCCGTACACCATCCTGTCGACCGATCGCGTCGATTTCGCCACCATGCAGCGGCTGGTGCGCTTTGCGCGCTACTGGGACATGATTGCCAATTCGGGGCGCTTCCAGAATACGCTGCCGCTGATCCTGGGCACTGCGCCGTTCGCCAATTTCATTGCCTTGTCCGACTGGCTGTATGAAAAGGCCGATGCAACGCACCGGATTGCGCTCGACCGGCTGGCGGCGCTGGTAGCAACATGGGCGCAGGAGCGCGGCATCGCCGCCGAAACGATCGCCGCAACGCTCGCAAACGACCATGCCGGCAAGACACGCCGGCAGCATCTGGCTGAACACGCCGCAAAACATGAAGCGCTGCCGCAGCGACAGGCACGACATCTGGCTGCCTGACACGACGATACGCATCGACCAGTTGCCTGGCAACATCAACTGACGTCAGCAGCCATTGCCTGCCGCTATCGTGCCCGCATCCGGGCATGACTGTTCCATATGAAACCATGAATCCCGGCAAAGGTCCTATTCCTATCTGACCATTAACGGGAGATGTCATGTCCTTGTCCCGGCCCGAAGAGTTGTATCGCCTGATCCTGGATCATGCGATCGATGCCTTCATTGCAATTGACGAACATAATCGCATCGTCGAATGGACCATGCAGGCGGAAAACATCTTCGGTTGGAAAAAAGATGACGTGCTTGGCATGACGCTTACCGATACCATCATTCCGCAAAGATATAAAGCGGCGCATCTTGCAGGCCTGAGTCATTTCCTGGCGACGGGAAAAGACCATATCTTCGGTCGTCCCATCGAACTATTCGCGCTACGCAAGGATGGCACGGAAATTCCGGTTGAACTGACGGTCACGGCTATCGTGGTCGGCAGCGGCCGTCCCATCTTTTCCGCATCGCTGCGCGATATATCCTTGCACAAGAAGCTGCAGGAAGAAGTGCACCGCCATGAAGCTCTTACCAAATCGATCCTGAACAGCATGGCAGGCGCAGTTGTCGTCGCAGATACATCCAGGCGGCTCATCATGGTCAATCCTGCCGCACAACACCTGCTCAATATCGAGCAGGACACCTTCAGCCAGTCGTTCCTGGATTACTGCCTGATCCAGCCGGACGGTTCAACGCCGTTTCCGGAAGGCGACCGGCCCATGGCACGCGCGCTTCGCGGCGAACAGGTCAATGGATTGATCGGCCTGGTGCGCCAGGAGCGAATTCCGGAAGGCATATGGGTAAGCGTGAATGCCACGCCGCTGATCGACAACAGCGGCGCGCTGATTGGCGGCGTGGTGGTGTTTCATGACATCACCGAGCAGCGCCGGCGGGAAACGGACCTGGCGCAGCAAGCCGATTTGCTCAAGGAACAGGCAAGCCTTCTGGATCTGACGCATGACGCGATCCTGGTGCGGGACAGCAAGGATACGGTCACCTACTGGAATCGCCACGCCGAAGAACTCTATGGCTACACGAAGCAGGAAGCGATTGGGCAGAATAGCCATGCCTTGCTGAAAACGCGCTATCCGATACCGCTGGAAGAAATACGCCAAGTCATGGCCGAACAGCACCATTGGGAGGGCGAGCTGCGGCAGCAGGCGAAAAGCGGCCGGGAAATCATCGTGGCCAGCCAATGGGTAATGGATGCCGATGACAAATATCCATTGCGCTATCTGGAAACCAATACCGACATTACCGAACGCATGCGATTGGAACAGTCGTTTCGGGAATTGCAGGAAAACTATCGCCTGATCGTGGAAACGACGCCCGATTACGCCATCATCGCGACCGATCCGGACGGCGCCATCATCAGCTGGAATCGAGGCGCGGAACTGATGCTGGGCATGGCGCCAGAAGACGCGACAGGAAAGCCGATTTCCATGATATTTACGCCGGAAGACCGCAGCATTGGGCAACCCTGGCATGAACTGGACAAGGCAAGAACAACCGGGAAAGCGCATGATATCCGCTGGCATCTCAGGCCGGACGGAACACGCTTTTGGGCAAATGGCACTGTCACGCCATTGCTGAATGAAGACGGCAGCATCCGCGGCTTTGTCAAGATCATGCGGGACCAGACCGCCCAGCGACTGGCTGAGGAAAAAACGCACTATCTTGCAAACCATGATGCATTGACCGAATTGCCGAACCGGGTGCAATTCAGCAATCAGTTGCACCAGGCGATCGCGCTATCGGAACGCACACAATTTCCAGTGGCGGTGCTGCTGCTCGACCTGGACCGCTTCAAGCAGGTGAATGATACCTTCGGCCATCATGTGGGCGACCTGTTGTTGCAGAAAGTCGCGCGCCGCATTTTGACATCACTGCGGGAAACCGATTTTGTGGCGCGCCTGGGCGGTGATGAATTCGTCGTGATCCAGATCGATGTGTCGCAGCCGCAGGCGGCCGAGACGCTTGCACGCAAGCTGATTACGGAACTGAGCCTTCCCTATGACATTGACGGGAACGAAGTCGTGATCGGGGCAAGCGTCGGCATCAGTATGTATCCGGCAGATGCGAATAATCCGGTGGATTTGCTGAAGCGCTCGGATCTTGCGCTATACAAGGCAAAAAACGGCGGCAGGGGCAATTTCTGGCGCTATGCCACAGGGCTGGAGACGGAAAAGAATGCGGAAAAATATCGCGAACAAGCATTGCGCAATGCATTGGCGAACGGCAAATTCAAGTTGTATTATCAGCCGCAGATCGACTTGGCCAGCTGGACCATATCGACGGTCGAAGCACTGCTGCGATGGCAAGTGTCCGATCTCGAACTGATGTTGCCCGACGATTTCCTCGCCGCGGCGGAAAACACCGGGCTGATTGTTGAAATCGGCGACTGGGCATTGCGCCAGGCGTGTTGGCAAGTCAGGCAATGGCAAGAGCAAGGCCTGGCGGGCTTGCGCATTTCCGTCAATTGCTCCGCGCGACAATTCGGCAACCCGGAATTTGCCAGGATGATTCATCCGATACTGCAAGAGACAGCGCTGGCGCCGTCCAGCCTGGAGCTGGAGGTCAGCGAGTCGATGCTCGCAGCGCATCCGGAAATCAAGGGGCAACTGATCGAACTGCGTGCGCTCGGCGTGCGCGTTACGATCGACAATTACGGCACGGGCGCCACATCGCTGATCGATCTCATGGAATTTGAAGTCGACAGCCTGAAAATCGACAGAGCCTTCGTACAGCATCTGCCACATCGGCACAAGGATTCCGCCATTACCTCCGCCATCATCCACCTGGCGCATGATCTTGGCATCGATGTCTCCGCCGGCGGCGTCGAGACTATCGAGCAACTGACCTATCTGAAATCGAGGGAATGCACCAGCGCACAAGGTTTCATATTCTGTCCGCCAGTGCCAGCGGAAAAATTTGAAGAGATGATGATGAGCAACCATTGGTCTCGCGCCAACGGGTTCCAGGATTTGAGCGACACCGTCGTCTTTAATGATTTTCATTGAGACAAAGACACAGCCTTGCCTGGGAAGCCGCAATGATGGCAGCTTGCCGTATACTAGGGTGACTGCCGCCCGGCACGAAAACAGGGAAAACAGAAAACGCGGAAAGCCGGAGACAGCCCGCAGTTTATTTGCCCCGCCTGTCGGCGCAGGATCAAAAGAATATTAATCATCCGTCACGAGTGCAGCGCGGCACTATGCTTGAAAACAGAACACATGCAAATCACCTTGCAAGTGGCATTCATCTTTGCGAAAGTAAAACAAGACCCGCACGTTACGGCGTATTCCTTGCACGTTTGCAACGCTGCCTGCGCCACAGAAAACCGTAACCGAAAGGAAATAGGACCATGACTGCCGCCGAGGACAATGCCAAGACCGTGGAGCGCGAGCTGGTGCTGAGCCGCATGATTGATGCGCCGCGCGAAAAAGTCTTCAAGGCATGGACCGACCCCGCGTTGCTCAAGCAGTGGTTCGCCCCCAGTCCGTGGACGACGCCGGTAGCCGAACTCGATGTCCGCCCGGGCGGCGCGAGCCTGATTGTCATGCGCGGCCCCGATGGCAACGAATTTCCCAACCGCGGGGTCTATCTCGAAGTGGTCGAAAATAAACGGCTCGTGTTCACCGATGCCTACACGACGGCGTGGGAACCCTCGGCCAAGCCGTTCATGACGGCAATCCTGACCTTCGAAGAGGAGGGCGGAAAAACACGATACACCGCCCGCGTTCGGCACTGGACGGTGGCCGATCGCGAGGCACACGAGCGTATGGGCTTTCACCAGGGGTGGGGCCAATGCACCGATCAGCTCGCCGCGCTCATGGCGAAGATGTAACAGGCCGGCAGCCTTTCCGCCGGGAAGGCATTCCCGCAACAACGCAAATGGAGGAAAAAATGCATCCTGTGGTCCACTTTGAAATGCCGTATGACAATCGGGACCGGATGGCCACGTTTTACGAGTCGGCCTTCGGTTGGCAAATGCAGCGGCTGGGCGAAGAAATGGGCAACTAC
>DATEZO010000129.1:0-37822 GCA_035255485.1 Burkholderiaceae bacterium | reverse complement strand
TGATATCGTCGGCGATGGATGGGTGAACGCGTGTGTTCGAACCGTTCAATCCAGCGTGTCGTCGCGGGTACCGCGTAATCGAAGGTAGTTAGCGGTGATGAGGCTCAAATTCGACGACGAAGTATCGGCTTGGTTGATGCCTCGATGCAATGACTGGGATCAAGGAAAAAAGGAGCGCCGCCCGTTTCTGGAGGGAAGAACGGTGAGTAGCAGCCAGCCGGTCGCCAGATCGCAAAGGACAAGATGGCGATGGTAAAAACAAAAACGCCAGCTTTTGCAAGCTGGCGTTTTTCGGAATTTTTTGGTGGCCCGGGGCGGAATCGAACCACCGACACAAGGATTTTCAACGGGGAATTCCCCGATTTTAGTCGCGCAGCTGCGCGCAACTCCAATTAAAAACAAGCACTTAGCTGCGTCTCAGCATAATCAAACGTAGTCAAGCGCAATCAATCTTCGATACTCTTGCCAGAAAAATGACAGAAACGAGCATCGGTAACGCAGTGTATTGGGGTACCGAAATTCTGTAAAGAGGCATGACATGGGCGCCGACTGCCAGAAAACAGTATTGCTGATTTTTTACGAGAAAACGCATTTTCGCCGTATACCTCATACCTCAACTCCAAACATGTAGCCATGTCCGCCATATCAACAATGCTTGAGAGCCCACTTGCCAGCTTGATGAAGAAATCTGACGTTTGTGTCCGATTTGGCATCTCTCCCAGAACAGTCGAAAATATGGTTAAAGCAGGGGACTTTCCTCCACCCGTGAGAATTGGCAAGCAAGTGTTTTGGTCGGAGAAAGCCTTAACGGTATGGCAGGCCAAGCTCTTTCATTCCCAGGAAGCTTGGGTGAGAAATCGGCACTGTACGCCAGAAGGTATCTGATAACGGTGGCGCACTGCGCTAATCTCAGGAATTAGGCACTCTTCGTCGATCGCCGAAGTGTCAATATGAATATGATTTCGGATCCGGTACACACGCTTAACAAAGTTCTCAATTGGCAACCGTTGCAGGCATCTTTGCGATGTTGATTGGGCTCCCGCTTACGTGCGCCCCTTCTCGCACTCTGCATGTCAACGTCGGGAAGGTGTCCCGCGGATTTCTTGCGCGATAACTTGTTCGTGTTCTCCAAATCCACCTTTCTGAAGTGGCTCACTATATTCGAGCGCTCAATTTGCTACCCTATCATTTCCAGTTTGATCACGTTAGCTGACCAAACATGATTTGGAAATGCAAGTGCAAGTTAATGTGCTTGCAATACTATTGGAGGTGGCTGCAGTAGACAGCTGGTTTATTTGGCTTACGCCGTCGGTTGGCTCGTCTACTGTTCGATATGAGACTTATCGAAGTTCGCCGCTAAGGATCGAAAATCAAATAAGCCGGGTTAACCGGCAATGGAGAAGCTCTTGGCCAAGTTTTCCACCGATTACATCAACCTGATCGCAGCCAATCTTCGTGACCGCTACAAGAGCGGTTTCCCCATCCTAAAAGAGCTTGTCCAGAACGCCGACGATGCGGGCGCGACTGAACTCGCCTTCGGATACCACGCGGGCCTTGCCAACTCAGCAGACCACCTATTATTGCAAGGGCCAGCACTCTGGGTTCTGAACAATGGGCGCTTCCTGCCGAGCGACCGGGAGGCAATTCACTCGTTTGGCCTAAACGGGAAGGCAGCAGAGTCCGGAGCAATCGGCAAGTTTGGACTCGGGATGAAGAGCGTCTTTCATCTGTGTGAAAGCTTCTTCTATGTCGCTCACGATGGCCATCAGGTGTATCGAGAAATACTAAACCCTTGGCTGCAGGACTCGGGCAGCACTTCTATGCACGAGCAGTGGGAAGCAATTACGGAACGCGATCTCGCTTGCTTAAAAGCGGTTGCCGACTCACAAGCTGAGGTAAAACCGGAAGCCACTTGGTTCATGTTATGGGTGCCATTACGCACCCACGCACATATTGCCATTGATGACGGACGGAAAGTTGCCGCAATTATTGATCGCTATCCCGGTGAAAGTGACGGGCAGGATCTCGATTTCTTTACTGAGCCTGGTATTGACCAGCGCATCGGTACACTGCTCCCACTGTTGCGGCATCTGGAGCAAGTGCGTTTTTGTGGTGCTCCGTCTTTGCTACCGTTTTGCGTCCGGCTGAAAATGACCGTGGGCTGTACTCGTCTCGATCATGAGACGAACGGAATTCAGATGGATGGGATCGTCTGCGATGACCGACCGAGCAATGAACATCTACGCTTCCTCGCCAAACAATACGCTCCCGAGAAGATTGAGTCGCTGGCACTCCTACTCGATGCACCCAGCTGGCCAAAATCGATGGCAATCTTGCCGGATGGGAAACGTGGTCAAGTACCTGATAAGGCTCGCCCTGAAGGCGCTGTGCTCCTAGGGCACGCGGACAAGCGGCAGGGGCGATTGGTGCTGCAGTGGGCAGTGTTCCTTCCTACGGAGGAGCTGCGGTTCAGTTACGAAGCACGCATTCCTAACAGCTCTCGTGAGTATCGAATCTTTTTACATGGCCAGTTCTTTGTGGATGCAGGCCGGCGTGGCATAGAAGATATGGACGTGCTACACCAGCCACATGAACCGCTGCCTGCCAATGCACCACAATCCATGGTACTGCGCTGCTGGAACCAAGTGTTGGCGCAGGAAGTCGTCTTGCCCCACCTACTTGAATCATTATCTGAATATGTAAAGGTTCATGGACTCAAGGACGACGAGATTAGGGCGCTGACATTAGCGCTGCAAGACTGCGCAGCGATTGGTGATGCAGGACTCGGGGTGCCCTTCTTTTCATCGTTTCGACGACATGTGTGCCTCCACCATGGATGGGTACGGAAGCTTGAGCGAACTGGCCCGTGTTGGACATTGGTGGCGCCGGCAGCGCAGCGCGTGCTACGGCTGCCGCCACCTGCAAACCGAGACTTTGAGCGACCGTGGCGGACACTGCCGGGGCTAGCAGGTTTCAAGGACACTGTCTTTATCGATAGCTCCGCCCCTAATTTGGTCGACGCATTAGACAACTGGGACGCAACGCTCTTGCTAAGTGCTCTGGGTGAAGTGAGTGCCCAGACGTTGAAAAGCGAGACCGACCTGGAATATTTGGTCCAATTCTTGGAGATGGAGTCGCAGCGCGAACTGCAAACTAGTCGGGTTCAGGATGAGATAGTCAGCACGCTACGCAAGACACTTCAGAACATCGCACTGACCGACGTGCGGCGGAACCGGAGCTTGTTCAAAATGCTCGTTTCCTTGCTTCCGCCTGACCGTCGTTTTGGTTTAGGTACGCGTGATACAAGCGCGAAAGGTGCCATGCCTGAATTGGCCTATCGCGCGCTGGTGGCTCGCCCTACGCGTGCGCTGTTGCTCCCCGGGGATCTCGCACCGGACAAGTCTCCTGGCGTAGCGAGCGACTCGGACCTGAATGAGTGGCTTCAGACCATAGCGCGATTGATAGTCACGCCGCTGACTGGGGAAGACACGAATTCCGAATCGCTTTTGGACGTCGCCGATAATCTGATTAAGGCGGCAGGTGAACAACCAGAGCAAGCGGCATTGCTACGTCGAAATACCTCGCTTCGAGTGCTGAAGTCCATCGACGGGCGCAATGGAAAAATCATCGCTACGTCGCTGGCCGAGTTGGTAATGGTGCACCGGGGCTGTCTGCTATTCAAAGTAAGCAATCCGAATAAGCCTTTAGGTCTGGTGCATGACTTGTCATTGGCGTTGCCCGACGTTAAGGCGCTCATAGTACGCGCTCCCATTGCACAATTTGTTCAGTCAGTTGGGGAAGCGGGTGTGCTGAACGTGCCTTCTCACGAGGATGCGTTGGCAGTATTGAGGGCGGTGAGTAGCGCGCACGCTGCACCAACGTTGGGAAATATCGAAGCGCGGAGAAAGCTTCTGGCCTTGGCCGGTAATGTTGATCTAACCGACCCGGAAATCGTTCAAGGTTTGCGTTACCTGCTTCATGGATCGAAAGAACACTACAGAGACAGCCAGATACTATGGAAGGATCCATCCAGTCAACATTCGCCTTGGGTCAAGCTCTGGCGCATGGTTTCGGACACCTCCTGGAACGTGCTAACCAATGACTTATGTGCCTCAATCCCGGACAAATGCTCAAAGGCACTAAACATTCGCACCGTAGATGAGGGATCAGTTATTAACCGGCTTCGAGTCTGTAACGACTTTGCTCGTGTTAAAGCAGAGGAATTCTCTACGGAGGATCGTGACGCGATCCTCGGACGAGTTGTAGATGAGAATGTCTGGCGCCAGCTACCACTACATCGAGATAGCCAAGGAGGTTTCGGCCACGTAGATGGATCTTGCCATCTTGGCTTCATACCATCCTTGCCTTACGGTATCGAGCATGGCCAGCGGTTTATTGAACACTCCGGAGATGAGGTGCATCAGCGGAATCAAACCCGCTGGATCCCGAATTGGACTTCATTCGCAGCTGCTCGGATCGTGCTGCGATCTCCACAACCAACTCAGTATTGGCGCTTCCTACTTGATCAAATTTCGATTGATGATGAGTTGAAGTATCGACCATTCCCGGAATGGAAGACGATTGCCTGGCTACCGTTAAAGAACGGACAAGGCATTGCGCTCGACAGCCTAATTTGTTTAAAAGGACTTCAACCGGAAATTGCTAAACTTGCAAATCAATGCGGATATGCCTTCGCGGGCTTAGATGACTTGGAATACGAGGTGCAACGGCACCCCGGTTTCCCATATTTGGCCGCACAGGTAGCAAGTGGTGACCGCGCGCTGCCGGTTCTTGGCCAAATGATGTCTGCGACTAATCTTTCCATCGGCCGATCGTTCGCCAAGTTGCCGGATGGAGGATCGAAGTACAGGGGAATTCTGAGTCGTCTGACGAGCTTGCCCGCATGGGGCATGTTGGAAAAGGCTTCGGATGTGACTAGTGAGGAGGCGGTTTCAACTCATCTGATGCCGGAAGTCGCCTCGCAGTTGTCCGCCGAACAAGTGCAATGCGTACTTGATGAACTCCAGCACATGGGATCCGACTTCAATGTACGCGAACTGTATGCACTCTATTTGCAGGAACTTCGCCTCAGTGAGAATGCATCCGACACTAGATCGCGGCTACGCTCAATGTCGCTTTTGTCGGCAGCCGGAACATGGCAGCTGGCAGTCAACTTGGTTTACGGCGTGGCTGGTGTAGAGAAGTCCCAATCGTTGGATGAGACCGTTGCAAATGTGCTGAGGGACGTGATCACAACCAACATCGACACACCTCAAGGCATTGCGGTCTCCGATCCTACAGACGTTATTGGATGGGACGGAGCGACTCTTGTGCGGGAACTCGAGACTGCGTTTGAACCGCTGGCATGCAGTAGCGTGCAGCCTGCGGCCGGTGCAGTGATCGGACTCTTTGGTCAAGCGGTTACGGCATTGGCAAAGAGCTGGCTCGGCAGCATCGCATACGAGGACTACCTCAACTGTCTCGGATGGAAGGATCCTGGATACGAGGACGGCCCAGACCGGCGATTACGGTGGATGGGCGGCAAGTCGGTGGAACAGGCGCTACTCGTTCTAAAGCCCACACTGAAAATCGTGGCCGGGGACACGGTTAGCGTCCTTTCGATACTTGATGACCCAATCAAAGTTACGTTATTACCTGTAAGCCAAGCTGCGACACTGCTTGCGGGGAAAATGTGGTGGCAGGCAGGTAATGGGGTGATTGTTAGCCTTCGTCCACCGGAAACCTTGCTTGATTATGACTTGGATGAGCAGAAATCCATTCTTCAGCGTACGGCGGAGGAAATGCTGGCGCTGCTATACAACCAGCCGCATGCCAACTTATCGGCGCTGTGGGGGCTGTTTGAGAAGGCGGACCAAGTTACCCTTGACGTTGCCAGAGGGTTGATCCTTGACGGTCTGCCGCAGTTGTTGCGGCAGTTGGGCCGAGCAAGCAAGGGCGCAAAGATTAGCGTCGCGCTTGCCGCCATGGATAGTGCTCGGCGGGATTTTGCAAGCGCAAAACAGGCGCGCCGTAGCACGGTCGGACCGCAAGACAGCATAGACAAGGCGCTCCTGCATCTAGTTCAGTTGGTTGAGACTGACTGCGAGGTTCAAGAAGCGTTGCTATCGGGAATACGAGAACGTGTGGCACACAACCAATACGAAGTTGCCAGCATACCGTTCGAGATATTCCAAAATGCGGATGACGCTGTATCTGAGTTCCAGCAGCTGCAGCAAGCAGAAGAGCGTGCGACCTTTGATCCAATGACCATCGGGCGCTTCCTGATGCAGTGTGGTGACCGCATGGTACGGTTCATGCACTGGGGGCGACCAATCAACTATGCCGGCCGATACGCCGGCTATCGACCCGACTTTTCCAACGATCTTGAACGAATGCTGATGCTAGGCGCCTCGTCGAAAGACGATGAAGAAGACGTGACTGGAAAATTTGGACTGGGTTTCAAAAGCGTACTTCTGGCAACTGACAAGCCACGTGTATGGAGCGGTGATCTGTGTTTTGAGGTTATTGCTGGATGTCTTCCTCAGCGCTGGCAGGTCAGCGCAGCGACTCGACAGTTCTACCGAGAGCAGCAAGCGACTAGCGTACTGGGGCTTCGCGGCACCTTGATTGAGTTGCCGTTAGAGTCGCGTGAAACGCAGGTGGATCTTGCGAAGCGATTCATCGCTTTGGCCGGCTTGGCGACGGTATTCTCACGTCATATTAAACGCATTCAGATCGGAGAAGAGTCGCACGTTTGGTCGCCCAAGTTGATACTGGAGGCGGGTGTCGGTCGCGTGGAGACGGCCTTAGTGCAGTTGCCGACTGCGACTGGTCATAGTCAATCCCGGTTGCTTGTACTGCGTTCTCAGGATGCTGCCATCGCCTTAAGGATGGACGCTACTGGTGTTATTGCATTTGATGATGGCGCTAAACCAGCTGTGCCGGCGGTCTGGGTGACTGCGCCGACGCGTGGGCCGGCGGCAAAGGGGATGGTAATCAACGCTGGTTTTCAAATCGATACGGGACGCGCCAGTTTGGCCTTAGGCCGAGCCGCCTTACGCAACAGAGAGCTGGCTCGATCAATTGCAGACGATCTGGTTGCATCGGTTGTGGCGTTACAGCTTCGCGTAGAAAATGACTGGCGCGCGCTTTCTGCTGAACTTGGGTGTTCTACGCAAACGTCAGGGGCAAGCTTTTGGTTCAGTTTCTGGAATAACCTCTTCGGCGACGAGCCTAGCGACGAGGCCGCTGAAGACTTGCACTTGATTAATGACTTTGTGGTGCGTCTCTTTCAACGATCGGTCGAGAAGAGGGACAGGATTGCTAATGGCATGGTGGGCGAGGCTAGCGGGTTCGTCAAACTTGATCAGCTATGCCTTGTTGTCAAACTTGATCGACTTGGCGACACCTTGCCGGCACTTCAGGCTTGGCCTGCTTTCCTTGCGTTGTATCCATGTGAAGGATGGTGTGCCGAAGAAGTGTCGAACTGGCTTCGAAGGTCTGGCGCATGTAATGAACCGCAGCCGCTGCCTGAGCTGGATCGCACTATCGTGATGAAGGCATTGTCGGATGACCAATTGAGTCTGGAAGCAATCGAGCATTTGTCCAAGGTTATTTTTTCATGGCCAAAAGGGTTGATGGAAGATTATGGTTGGCGTGAAGTGCTAAGAAGTACAACGATTCGTACACGCTCAGCTGCTTGGCATGCAATCACAAACGTGCTTCACGGAAATGTACAGAACTTGGACCTCTTGCATCAGTTTGCTCCGGATAGTGCGCTGCTGGATACCGCGTATGAGCGGAATAGTCCTGCTTGGGAGGTAATCCATGGATACCTGCCGTCGTTTCAGATCGATTGGACAAATTTTGCAAGTTGGTGTCTATCGGCTTCAGGCGGGGGAGCCCAATCGGCTGCTGTGCACTGGTTGCTGAGGAATCAGTACAGTCCGGTGATGGAACTGATTCGAAGGCGCAGTTACGAAGGCGGGTGGATCTTCGGTCTCAGCATGGAACATGAGGCATTGCAGGACCTGCCGCACGAGGATCGTTGCTCACTGTTGGCCAAACTTGGTCTGTCTGCAGACGACGCGCAGGCGGGGGAATTCGCTGCCGAGGTGCTCGACCTGCCAACAATTCACCGTTGGTGGCAGCAGGAACGTGACAGGCGTTTGCCGGATTACGAAAGCAATCTATGGCCAGCTCACGTCGACCGCCGACTCCTAGCGGACGAACCGTTCAATCGAACGGCTTGGATGACACTGTTCGCCCTAGCGATTTTCCGCAGGTACGGTCGAGTGACCGACGAGCAACATCGGGGTTTCTTGGTGTTCTTGCACACACATGGCTGGTGGGAGACGGTTTGTCATGTGGATCCTGATGCGGTGCCGCAAGCATGGATGGATATTCTCCGCGAGTATGGGGAAGCACAAATGACCACTCCGCTCTTCGAACAGTGGATGGATAGTTTCCCTCGTCTGTATCGCGTAGCGCGGTGGCTGGACGTCTATGTCCAAATCTTCCAAACGATCGATATGCGGTCTGCGGATCAAGTGGCCGAGCTCTTGTCTCCATCCATGGACGCATCTCTCACTGGATCGGGCATCGAAGCTCCGACTTTAAGCGGAATGCTGCGACTGGGACAAAATCTCGTTATTCGGGAACTATTGCGGGTAAACGTCCTAAATACGGGCGTGGCTGAAAGTTTTGCGTATATGCCGCGGAGCAGCGTACTTACGCTAATGGCGCAAATGGGATTCGAGGGGCTGCAGACGAGCCAGGAAATTTATGAAGTTCTGGTTGGCGAGCTCGGAGAGGAAAATGCACGCTTTAACGGTGACTACGACATTCCGCTGCAGTTGCTTGCCACCAGTCCGCAGCTGCAGCAAGAGGTATTGGCTTGGGCGCGGAACGAACAATGGTACGGCGACGAGGAAGAATCCTTAATTGACGAGGAACTGCAATGACTGATTCAAAGCCAATGCCGTCGCCAGGGGCATCGGTTATGCATGTGCGGCATGGACAAGGAATTGTCATGATGACGGACCGTGATACCAGCGTTGTCCGATTCGCGCATGGCATCGAACAGGTGTTCACAGTTGAACTAGAGTCCGTTACCTCAGTCACTGACGCGGTACATCAGATGCGGCTCGCTCCATCGTTGGAAGTGGCACTGAGAGTCCAGGCGGAGACAATTACGTCAGTCAACGATGCGTGGGGGGTGTTTACTCGTTCGCGGATCTCGTTGTTGCCACACCAATTATGGGTATGCCACCGTGCACTACGCAGTTGGCCTCTTCGGCTGTTGATCGGCGATGACGTGGGGATGGGTAAGACCATTGAAGCGGGTTTGCTTTTGTGGCCGTTGCTGGCGAATCGGAAGGTCCAGAGAGTGTTGATCCTGGCACCTGCAAAGTTGGTCGAACAATGGCAGTACCGTATGAAGAAAATGTTTGATATACGGGCTGCGGTATATCACACCGACTTGGATAGCGAACGATCCGATTTCTGGGGAATCCATCCGATTGTTATTGCTTCCTTACCCACCCTGCGCGCTGATCGAAAAGGACGCCATGAACGATTACTCGACGCAGCACCTTGGGATATTGTCATCGTCGACGAGGCTCACCATCTGAATGCAGAGGAGGAGTCCGGAAAAACATTGGGCTTTGAGCTCGTAGAGACGCTTCAGGCCGCGGGCAAGATCACTTCGTGTGTTTTCTTCAGCGGAACACCGCATAGAGGCAAGAACTACGGCTTCTGGTCATTGATGAGCCTCTTAGATCCCGAAGTGTTTGGGCCAAAGAATAGCGAAGCAGCTATGCTAAGCGCGTTGCCTCGTTATTTGATAAGGAACGCCAAACAGAAGGCCACTGACATGAAAGGTCAAAGGCTATTCAAGCCCGTCGAGCAGTATCCGGAGATTTTCCGTTACACACCGCCTGAAGAGGCCTTCTATCGGTTGATGTCAGAATTCATTGTCGCTGGCAAGGCCTACGCCACTTCATTAGGTAAGCAGGAGAGTGGGCGAGTTATTCTGGTCCTGATAGCGCTACAAAAGCTCGCCTCAAGCTCGATTGCCGCCGTGGTTGCCGCTCTAAAGACTCGCCAGGGCAGACTAGAAAAAGAGGCGGCGCAGTCACGGGCCGAATTGGAGTCCGCTGCAGGGATAGGCGCTGACGAGATGGAGCAATCGTTCGCTGACTGGCTACGTGCCGCAAAGCGCGATCGACTTCAACTGGTCGAGGACGAAGGACGTCACCTTGATGACCTGGTGGCAGCAGGCGAGGCAGTGACCCAAGAAACCCGTGTTCTTCGCATCCTTGATGTGATCAAGGCACGATTTTCCACTGAGCCAGTCTTGCTGTTTACAGAATATAAACGCACACAAGCTCTTGTTGTAAGCGCGTTGACAGCGGAGTTTGGGCAGGGGTGTGTTGGCTTCATGAACGGCGACAACCGGCTTGAGGGTATTCGAATGCCAGACGGCCGGGTCACTCAGATGGTTGCGCGGCGCGAAGACACCTGCGATGCCTTCAATGCCGGTCGGCTGCGGTTTCTCGTCTCGACAGAGGCTGGGGGCGAAGGAATTGATCTCCAGACGCGCTGCAGCGCACTAATCCACGTGGATTTGCCATGGAATCCGATGCGCTTGCATCAACGCGTAGGTCGCCTAAACCGATATGGGCAAACGCGCCCTGTACAAGTGGTCTCACTCCGTAATCCTGACACGGTGGAGTCCATGATATGGGATAAGCTCGAGCAGAAACTGAACAGCATCATGCGGGCTATTGGTTCGGCAATGGACGAGCCTGAAGACCTGATGCAACTAGTCCTAGGGATGACCAATGAGCGTCTCTTCGAAGAGTTGTTCGCCGGCTCCACAGGTGTCCAACGTGAGAAGTTGGATGCGTGGTTCGATCAAGCCTGCGGTACTTTGGGAGGCGCGTCTGCCATTCAGACAGTAAGAGAACTCGTTGGCCATGCCGAGAGCTTCGACCTTTCGGCGTTGAGAGATGTGCCTCCCGTGGATCTGCCTGATCTGTTACCTTTCTTTCAAAATGCCCTCACGTTCAATCGGCGGCGCGCAAAGGTTGAAACATTAGCGCTGTCGTTCAAGACGCCCGATGAGTGGTTGACCAGCCACGCTATCAAACGGGCATATGACAACCTTCTCTTCGACCGCACGGCCCAAGCAAGTACCGGCGACTTGATGGGTATTGGCCATCCAGTGATGGAAAAGGCTCTGCACCAAGCTCGCCGCCTCAATGGGGCGTTCTGTATTGTGGAGGGATTGAGTTCTCCGCTGTTGGTCATCAGCGTTTCTAGCCGAGTGACCGATTATGCGGGCCAGTCACGGCGCGTAGTCGTTGGGATCGCGGGAGAGGGCTCGGGGTTGGCCCTCCTGCGTGACTGGGAAGTTCTTCGCCTATTAAATAATTGCAATCTAAAACCTGAGATTACAACTGAGATCATGATCGCCGTTGAATCGCCGCCACCGGAATGGGTGTCCGCTGCAATGGCTGCCGCACCTTCACTTTTGGCACAGATCGATTTGCAATTTGAATCAGTTCGAATCGAAGAGCTCGCGGTGTTGTGGCCGGCAGGGCGAGACCGTAGATGACGATTTTGTCTCAACGCGTTCGTAAATCAGGGGATTACACGTAAGACGCCGTGGTTGACTATTTTTCAATTCTGGTTCTGTATCGAGTGTTTTAGTCTTTGCGGCTGGTTGAGGTAACCCACGCGGCAGCGTCCTTGCCAAGACGAAAGTAGCCCTGTTCTGCAGCCCCAAATGGACGAAAAATCGGCTCGATAGGCGTTTGTTATGCTATGCTGCGCAGCACCCCGAGTTCTTTTTTGCCCATGATTATTTCGCATCTGGTTAGCTTAATGCGCGAACGCCGGCTCTCAACAGCAGAGTTGGCGCGATTAGCCAATGTCAATCGAAGCACAGTAAGTGCCTTGGCAAAGCACAGGGCCACGAGGGTGGATCTCGTCGCATTAGAGCGGATTTGTATGGTTCTTGGCTGTGGACTGGGGGATTTGCTCGAAATAGTGCCTGACGAGCTGCCGCAAACGAATGTCGAACGAACAGGGGAAAAGTAAATGCCTATGAGCCCCAGCCGCTGGCATGCTGTTTCGCAGTCTCAGTTTGCCTGGGAGCGCGAGGCACTGGACTGGCTTAGAAGTCATCTGCCCGATCGTGACCCATGGCATGCATGGACCAACTTCGAGTTCATCGATGAAGAAGGCAAAGTCAATGAGGTTGACGCCCTTATTCTCACGCCAGCAGGGCTCTTTCTTATCGAAATAAAAAGCCGGCCCGGCACTGTAACGGGTGACGCACACACCTGGTTGTGGGTTACCGATGGCCGTGAGCGCGCGTATGACAACCCCCTCATTCTGGCCAATCGCAAGGCGAAACGGCTTGCCAGCTTGTTAAGACGGCAGTCGTCAGTGTCGAAGGCAAAGGTGCGATTGCCATTTGTCGAGCCGTTAATCTTCCTTTCCGCTACCAGTCTGAATTGCAAGCTGACAGGTACGGCCCGTTCAGGCACGTATTTACGTGGGCAGCCGGGCGGTGAAAGCGATCCCGGCATTATCGGCGCGCTCCAAAATGGAACGGACGGTCTCCATGACGCCCAACGAAGCCGCATCGACCCGCAGCATGTCCGTGTGCTGGCGCGAGCGATGGCTGAGGCCGGAATTCGTCCTTCCAATAAGCACCGCAAGATCGGCGACTATCAGCTGGGAACACTGTTGTCGGAGGGCGCGTCGTATCAAGACTGGGAAGGCACACATACTGCCATGAGTGCCGTGCGTCGGCGCGTTCGCATCTACACGGTGGCTGCTGCGGCGACTGCCGATGCTCGCAAGTCGCTGGTACGCCAAGCACAGCGAGAGTTTCAGATTCTGGAAGGCATCGACCACTCAGGCATTGTCAAGGTCAAGGACTACCAGGACACCGAACTCGGCCCGGCACTCATTTTCGATCACGATCCTGCGGCAATTCGGCTGGACTTCCTGTTGCGTGAGATGGGGCAACTGCTTACTGTGGACCAGCGCTTGCAAATAGTGCGGGACCTCGCGGAAACCCTGAAGTACGCCCATCAGAAGCGGCTTTACCACCGCGCGCTTTGTCCCCAAAGCATTCTGGTTCAGGACGTCGCAGGCGCAACGCCGCGACCGCGCATCATGAATTGGCAAACGGGTACGCGCGAGGGTACTCAAAACAGCGACACAATGGATCCGGCGCGTCGTACAGTCGGCGGAACGATGCACGTCGAGGAGTATGTGGAAGACCCCGGCCTGGTCTACTTGGCTCCGGAGACGTCACAAGCTGAGGCTCAACATGGTCCGAGCCTGGACGTGTTTTCCCTTGGTGCTATTACATATCACGTCTTCTCAGGTCGGCCGCCCGCCGGTTCGGTCTTGGAGTTGGCCGAGAAACTTCGCATTGGGCAAGGCCTGCGGCTATCAGACGTATTGGACGGCTGCGGCAAGCAACTGCAGGACCTTATCCAGTACAGCACCAATCCTGATGTAATGGGCCGCTATGGCAGCATTGATGAGTTTTTGCAGGACCTCGACAAGGTGGTCGATGAACTGACGACTCCTGAGCCGGAGGCCACCGTCGATCCTGCTGAGGCTCGCCCCGAAGAGCGCATTGAAGGCGGATTCACAGTTGTTCGCAAGATGGGCAGAGGCTCATCCGCTGATGTGCTGCTGGTCCGCCCGGACGGTGGCGCGGAAGAAATGGTTTTAAAGGTTGCACTTGATGCCAGCCTCAATGACCGAATTGCTTCGGAGGGCGAAACCCTTTCTAAGCTCCGGCATCCCAACATCGTTGAATGGCAGCGCACGCTTACTGTCAACGGTCGTACAGCACTGCTGATGCGCAAGGCTGGCGACACAACTTTGGCGCACCGCATCCGGGAAGAAGCGCGCCTATCGCTCGATTTGTTGCAGCGCTTTGGTGAGGAACTGATCCAGGCGGTCGACTACCTGGAGCAGCAAGGCGTAGTCCACCGTGATATTAAGCCCGACAACATCGGCATGTCCCAAGCAGGTGCCAAGGGCAAGTTGCAGTTGGTGTTATTCGACTTCTCTCTCACAAGAATATCTCCTGACAATATTTCGGCTGGCACGCATCCATACTTAGACCCCTTCCTTTCACTCCGCAAGCCGCCGCGATGGGACCTGCAGGCTGAACGTTTTGCCCTCGGTGTCACGTTGCATGAAATGGTCACTGGCATCGTGCCGAGGTGGGGCGACGGCAAGACGCAGGCCTCGATGCTCGATTGCGAAGCTACACTGGCCACGGAACGATTCGATCCTTTGCTGCGCGAAGGTTTTACTGCGTTTTTTGCTAAAGCGTTAAGCCGGAATCCGCTCAACCGATTCGACAACGCAGAAGAAATGCTGCGTGCCTGGCGCCGCGTATTCGAGGCTGGGGCATCGACGAATCAACAGTCCTCTGACCCATTTGACGCCGTGGCACGGCTGGCCACTGCTGAAACGAACATGGCCGAGCTGGGTTACAGCGTCGAAGCGCAGAACGTTCTCGAAGCCATGGGGATCCACAACGCACGTGAGCTGCTGGCGGTAGATCGTGTGCGGTTCCGCTACTTGCGCGGTGTGGGCGATCGCGTGCGAAAGGAGATCCGTCTTAAGGCCAAAGCGCTTGCTGCCATCCGGCCCGACCTGGTACAAGGAAGGCCGACGCTGCACGAGGCCGATGACGACTCTACGTCGACTGGCGCCACGAGTGTCAACGAATTGGCAGCACAGTTACTGCCGCGCCGGCCGGCAGGTGACGACCGGCCTGAAGAAGCCGCATTGGCCATTTATCTTGGGCTAGAAGAGGCAGAGGGCTCCACATTGTGGACTCCGTTAGGAGTGGCCGCAGCTGCGCTCAGCATTGACCGCAGTGACGTTTCTAATGCATTGTTGAAAGCCAGGGAGCGCTGGCTAAAGACCCCGCAGCTTACCGAACTGCGGAATCACTTCGAGAGTCTGCTATCTACCCAAGGCGGTGTAATGACCGTGCCTGAGGTGGCATCGGCACTACTGGCCATGCGAGGGTGTGCCTCGCAGGACGATGCAGAACGCATGCGTCTGGCCACCGCTGTTGTGCGCGCCTGCTGCGAGGCCGAAGCGCATTTGGAGCGTCTACGTTTTCAAGAGTTCGAGCACAGCCCTTTGCCGCTGATTGCCGTTTCTGCTGAATTGGCGGAATACGCCCGTCGCCTTGGCACCTCTGCAGATGCGTGTGCACAAGCCGAACCTCTGCTAACGCCACAACGAGCTCTGGAAACCCTGGAGTCTGTACCAGCCCCAGCTGCCATCCCGGCGCTATCGGCACAGCGTCTGCTCCGCTTGGCAACTGCATCGTCGCAGCGTGCGGCACTATCGAGTCGCCAAGAAATTTATCCGCGCGGCATGGCGGCTTCACTCGCACTGCGGCAGTCGCTTGGGGCGCTGATGGGCGTGCGTCTACTCAAGCTGAAGGATGTGCAGGACCGTGTCGCAGGGCGCTATCCTGAGGCGCAGCACCTTCCGCCGCGACCGTTGCTTGACACGCTGCTCGCCGATGTCGGTGCGCTGTTGGTCTGGCGTGACGACGAGCCGACCGGTCCGGGTTACGTGCCCTCCACGCAGGGGCTTGGGCTGTCAGGGGGCGCCACTACCCAATACTCCCGCGCGCCCACGGCTATGGAGCGCAACTCTCTGATGCCGGATTCGGGTGCCGACGAAGCGTCTGCTTCCGCTATTGAGGCGCAAAAGCTGGAAGACCGCCTTGGCTATGCGCAAAAGGCTGGCGGCTTCCTCGTACTAACTGTCGAACCCCGTCTTGCATCCCGCGTCGAGGCCGAGTTGGTTCGCCGCTTCGGTCGTCAGCGGATTAGTTTCGATACGCTGTTGTTGAAAGCGCTACGTCAGCAGGCCGAAGAGTTAAAAGTGAACTGGAACGTCGTACTCACGGCAGATGCGGCCGCGCCTACTAGCGCGGATTGGGGGCGCCTGATGCGACTGGTGCAAAAAGCGCTGCCTCGAGTGAAGCAGGCACTGCTCGATACCACCGAGCCTGTGCTGTTGGTCAATTCCGGGCTGATTGCGCGTTACGGGCTGATGTCGCTGATAGACGACCTACGAGACCAAGTCGGGCGTCCAGGCAAGCTGAGTAGCCTATGGATGCTGCTTCCGATGGCCGCCACCGGTCTGCCCATCATCGACGGCATACCTGTCCCTGTTATCACATCTACGCAGTGGGCAACTGTACCTGTTGCCTGGGCAAAGAACATACATCGCGCAGCTGCCGCGACATGAGTTCCCTAATTCTGCACTTATAGAACACTACCCATGATTGATGCAAAGCTCCTGCTCGCTGATTTGACCCGATTGCTCAAGCGTCTAGAGGACGATCTACGCGAACGGGCCCTCAGCCCTACGAGCGACGTACCAGCACTGCGTGCGCAGCTGCAGGCAGAGTGGCAGACGGCTCGAGATGCTGAGCGTACGGCAGAAACATTTGAGTCCTGGGCCGAGCAAATCATCACTCAGGCAGGCGTACACTGGCTCCTGAGTTGCGTGTTCTTGCGCTTCATTGAAGACAATGGCCTTGTGGAGCGCCCTTGGCTCTGTGGCACCCCGCAATCCGGCAGACTAGCCTTGGCGCGTGACCGACATGATGCATACTTCCGCGAACACCCGCACGAGAGTGATCGAGACTATCTAATCGCGTGTTTTCGGGAGGCAGGGGCACTGCCCGGGCTGCACACTTTCTTTGATGATGCCCACAACCCTGTATTCCGCCTCGGCATCAGCGGTGACGCAGCGATGTTGGTGATGCAATTTTGGCAAGAAATTTCTGCTGACTCGGGCGTATTGGTCCGGGATTTCACGGATTCGTCCTGGAACACTCGATTCCTTGGTGACTTGTACCAAGAGTTGAGCGAAGCTACACGCAAGCGCTATGCGCTGTTGCAGACTCCTGAGTTTGTAGAGGAGTTCATCCTCGATCGAACACTGACACCTGCGATACGTGAGTTTGGCTATCGAGAAGTGCGGATGATTGACCCTACTTGCGGTTCCGGGCACTTCTTACTCGGTGGTTTTCGTCGTATGGTCGACGAGTGGACACGCAACGAGCCAGGGCGCAATCGCCGCGACATAGCACAAAAGGCATTGGATGCTGTAGCGGGTGTTGATCTGAATCCATTTGCTGTAGCCATTGCGCGCTTCCGATTGCTGGTTGCCGCGTTACAGGCCAGCGACATACACCGAATGAGTGATGCCCCGGATTTCAACATTCACTTGGCCATTGGTGACAGCCTACTGCACGGGAAGCGTTTCGGCCTAACCGCAACCGATGATATGTTTCAGCGCTCAGAAGACTTCGTTGGTACAGGGCTCGCCCATGCTTACGCAAGCGAAGACTTAGTCTCGGTTCAGACAATTCTAGGTCGGCAATATCATGCAGTGGTCGGTAATCCACCTTACATAGTCGTCCCCGATGCGGCATTAAATGCTACCTACCGAAATCATTATGGCAGTTGTCATGGCCAGTATTCGCTTGGAGCTCCCTTTACTGAGCGTTTTTTCGAACTAGCACTTACAGGGGGGGGGAGCGGTCCTAGCCGTCAGGCCGGCTTTGTTGGTTTGATCACCACAAATTCCTTCATGAAGCGGGAGTTCGGCACCAAACTTATCAAGAGCGTATTGCCGAGGCTTGACCTTACACATGTAATCGATACCTCTGGAGCATACATTCCTGGACATGGGACACCTACTGTTATTCTCTTCGGTCGTCACAGAGCACCAGTCAGTTCTGTTATTCGCACGGTGCGTGGTGTTAAAGGAGAGCCTGCTCCCCCGGAAGATCCAACAAAGGGGCTAGTATGGGGATCAATAATTAAGGTGGTCGACATCGCTAACAGTGAGACTGAGTATGTTAGCTCCGACGATACACCGCGTGAAATCTTTGCAACTCATCCATGGAACATTGGCGGCGGCGGCGCCACAAATCTAGCTGCTGCAATTGGGCTAGTGTCGCTTAAGCGTTTATCTGCAGTTGCCGAGGTTTACGGTGGAACCGGCCGCACTAGTGCTGACGATGTGCTAATTGCTCCCGAACGATCCTTGAAGCGAAACGGTGTCGATGAAGTGGCGATTTTGCCTTTAGTCGAGGGGGACCAGATCCGCGATTGGCAAATTAGCCCCGGCGATTTCATTGTGACACCTTACACAAACGAGGGGCTAACTCCGATTAGCTCGCTTCCTGGCGTTTCGAGGTGGCTTTGGCGCGCCCGGACAAATTTGGGAAATCGTGTGACGTTTGGGAAGCAATCCTACTTCGAAGACGGGCGCGCTTGGTGGGGGTGGCATCAGATTAATGTGAACCGCTTAAGTTATCAGTACGTAATCTCGTTTGCGTTCGTCGCTACGCACAACCATGCAGTACTTGACAGAGGTGGAAAGGTTTTCAAGCAGTCGGCTCAGGTAATTCGACTGCCTGCTAACGCGACGGAAACGGACTACCTCGGGCTCTTGGGCTTGCTCAACTCTTCAACGGCATGTTTTTGGTTGAAGCAAATTTCCTTCAACAAGGGCGACTCCACAGACGCTAACGGTGCACGTACGACTGGAGATGCCGCCTTCGATACGTACGAATTCGCTGCTACGAAGCTTGGCCAGTTTCCGCTTTCGGAGAAGCGGCCATCGCAAATTGCAAAAACCATCGATACCTTAACGCGCCAACTTAGAGCCATATTTCCCGCAACACTAATAGCCGACTTCGATGCTGGGCGTTCAGTCGCTCCGACTCGAGCGACCCTTTCCTCTGCGAGAGCAGAAGCCGATCGCATTTTTCGGCAGATGGTTGCATATCAAGAAGAGCTTGACTGGCATTGCTATAGCTTTTACAACCTGCTTCCTTGCGACAGCGATGTAGATTACCTTGCTGGAGATGCGACCATTGCTATTGCCCCCGGTCAGCGCGCCTTCGAAATCATTCTTGCCCGACGAATTGCCTCTGGAGGCGAGAAAACGACGTGGTTCGAACGCAATTGTTCAAATCCGGTCTGCGAAATCCCCGGACACTGGCCCGAGGAATACCAGCGTGTTGTGCAGGCTCGCATTGACTTGATCGAACGCGATCCCAACTTTGGGCTAATTGAACGCGGTGAGTACAAACGCCGATGGAATTTGCCTTCATGGGAATTGCTAGAGAAGGCCGCTCTGCGAGACTGGTTGTTGGTAAGACTAGAATCGCCATGTTATTGGGCTACAACCGCTCATCAATTACCACAGCTTAAGTCAACCAGTCGAATAGCGGAAATGGCACGGCAAGATGCCGACTTTATGCAGATTGCGGAACTCTACGCGGGCTATGCCGATTTCAACCCTGCCCAGCTTGTCGCCGATTTGATTGCAAGTGAATCAGTACCTTTCCTGCCAGTTCTGCGCTATACCGAATCCGGTGTTCGTAAGAGGGTTCAGTGGGAGGAAACCTGGGCTCTGCAACGCCGTGAAGACGCTGGCGAGAACGTTGGCAAGATCCCTGTACCACCAAAGTACCAAGTTAAAGATTTTTTAAGCTCCGACTTCTGGCGTCTTCGTGGTGGTTTGGATGCTCCGAAGGAGCGTTGGATTAGCTATCCTGGGTGTGAAAGCGGTGCTGATGGCAGCTTAGTCGTCGCTTGGGCCGGCTGGAGTGAAGTGCAGCAAGCCACGGCCTTGGCGACGTACTTCATCGATATGAAAGAACGTGAGGGCTGGGGCCGCGAGCGGCTGCAGCCCTTGCTGGCAGGGTTACTCGAATTGATTCCCTGGCTCAAACAATGGCACAACGACATGGATTCAGATTTCGGGGCCCGTATGGGCGATTACTACGAGAGCTTTGTTGCTGACGAGGCGCGGGCACTGCAATTTACGTTGGACGACCTTCGCGTATGGAAGCCTCTAGCAACTGCCGCAAAGCGTGGACGCAAGAAGGCGGCATAAACCAAACAACGCCTCGAATAAGAGCGAGACACAGAGAGAACGACGCCATGACCCTAATAAAAGAACTGATAACCATTCCTGAGCAGGTGCATCAAGGTGACTTCGTACTGAAGCTTGCCGATGGAGTGGCGCATGCGGAGGCAACACTGCGCGACTACGTAGTGACACAGCAGCTCAATGCTTGTTTTAACGATGCGTTGACATTCATCAAGCAGGCCGTTCAGGGAGGGGGCAGTAAGGCAGCTTATCTACACGGCAGCTTCGGCGCTGGTAAAAGCCACTTCATGGCGGTTCTGAATTTGTTGCTCGATAACAATGTATCGGCACGCTCTATTCCCGAATTGGCCAACGTCGTGGCTCAGCACAACGGATGGACGCAGGGCCGTAAGTTCTTGCTCGTGCCCTATCATATGATCGGTGCACGCAGCATGGAGTCGGCCATCCTGGGCGGCTATGCAGAATTTGTACGCGCGCGGCATCCCGATGCACCGGTACCGGGTTTCTATCTGTCGGAGCGTCTATTCGAAGACGCTGTGCGTATGCGCAAACGCATTGGCGACGAGGCTTTTTTCCGCGATCTGAACGCGGGCTCAGGAATTGGCACCAGTGACTCGGGTTGGGGTGAATTGAGCGGTGGGTGGGATGCAGCAAGCTTCGAGGCCGCGATGCTGGAGCCGCCCAGCGGGGATGACCGTGTGCGGTTAGTTGGCGATTTGATCAGTTGTTACTTCACGTCCGTCGCTGATATGGCCGAAAGTCGCGGAGAAGCTTTTGTGCCGCTCGACGACGGACTCAGTATTATGAGCCGCCATGCCAAAGAGCTGGGCTACGACGCCGTGATCCTGTTCCTGGACGAGCTAATCCTATGGCTAGCGAGCCGGGCCGCCGATGTAAGCTTTGTCAGTAGCGAAGGCACCAAGCTTGTGAAGCTAGTGGAAGCCGGCAATGCTGACAGACCGATTCCGCTGGTGAGCTTCGTAGCGCGCCAGCGTGATCTCCGGGAGTTGGTGGGCGAAAACTTGGCCGGTTCTCTGCAATTGCAGTTCAGCGACGTGTTGCGCCATTGGGAGGCACGATTCCATCGCATCACACTAGAGGATCGTAACCTGCCCGCGATCGCAGAGAAGCGCGTACTTCGGCCTGTTTCCGAGGCAGCTCGCCAGACCTTAAGCAATGCCTTTGATGAATTCCAGAAGGTCCGGCCCGAGGTCTGGAACACATTACTGACGGAGACTGCGGACAAGGAAATGTTCCGTAAGGTCTATCCGTTCAGCCCAGCATTGGTACAGACCTTAATTGCCGTTTCGGCCGCACTTCAGCGCGAGCGTACCGCGTTGAAACTCATGCTGCAACTGCTGGTGGACCGGCGCGACGACTTGGAATTGGGACAGATCATTCCGGTAGGTGACCTGTTCGACGTGATCGCCGATGGTGATGAGCCGTTCTCGGAAGCGATGCGTATCCACTTCGATAACGCCAAGCGGCTCTACAAGCAGAAGCTACTGCCCCATCTGGAACGGCAACACGGTGTTACTTGGGAAAACATTCGCATCGGCGACGCTGATCCGGCTAAGGGTAGGCTGCTGCGCAACGATGCACGGCTGATCAAGACGCTGCTGCTAAGTGCGTTGGTGCCGGAAGTGGATTCGCTTAAAGCATTGACTGCGCAACGACTTGCAGCGCTGAACCATGGCACGATCCGGTCGCCGATACCGGGCCGTGAGACGCAGGACGTCCTCCGCAAGTGTAAGGAGTGGGCGGCCGACATCGGAGAGATCAAGGTCACAGATGACACGAACTCCTTGATTTCGATCCAGGTCACGGGGGTGGATATTGAGCCGATCGTGCGCGGCCCAGCCGCTTCCAGTGACAATCCGGGAAATCGGCGGCGTCGCATACGCGAAATGCTCTTTGAGCAACTCGGTGTAACTGACACCAACGACTTGTTCGCCACCTATCCGGTGCAGTGGCGTGGTACGCGCCGTGAGGTAGAGGTACTTTACGAGAATGTACGAGAAATGTCGGACGAGAAGCTCCGGGGACGCCCAGGCTCTTGGACCGTGGTGATCGACTTTCCTTTTGACGACCAGAAATTCACTCCCGCTGACGACCTAGCTCGTTTGGCCGCATACCAGGGTGATGATACGCAGACCCTGGTATGGATGCCGTCTTTCTTTAGCGCGAAGGCGCAACATGACTTGGGGCGATTGGTCGTGTTGGACTACATCCTTACCGGTGAGCGTTTTAATGAACTGGCTTCACACTTAGCGTTGGTGGATCGAGGGCCGGCGCAAGCACTGCTGAAGAATCAGCGTGACCAATTGCAGCAGCGTGTTCGACAGTACCTAGAGGTGGCCTATGGTATTGCTGGGGACTCTCGTGATGCGGTGGTGAACCCCTTGGCCCCAGAAGACCAGTTCCGATCCTTGGACCGAACGTTGACTCCGCAGCCGCCAGTGGGCGCAAACCTGAAATCGGCCTTCGAGGCATTACTCGATCAGCTTTTCAGGCATCAGTTCCCAGCACACCCAGTCTTCGATGTTGAGGTGAAATCGGCCGCTGTGAAGAAGGTATGGCCGGAACTGGAACGTGCTATCGGGACCAGCGACGGGCGTGCACTTGTCGGCGATCGAGCTGTGCGGCAGCTGATTCGTTCGATTGCTGATCCGGTGCAACTCGGCAAGACGGGTGAAACGCACTTCGTACTAGACGACTATTGGCGCTCGCACTTCTTACGCTCGCAGGCGAAGGATGGTGCGGCGTTCACGGTAGGTAACTTGCGCAAATGGATGGATGAGCCGCTGGCAATGGGGCTCCCTGCAGAGGTGCAAAATCTGATCATTCTCACATTCGCTGGGCAAACTAACCGAAGCTTTGTCCGGGGAAATGTACCTTACACGCCTAGCATCGACCAACTGCCTGACGATCTGGAACTGCGTGAACAAACTCTGCCTGAACTGGGAGACTGGGAGACTGCCTGCAAGCGTGCAGCAACTTTGTTCGGGTTGACCATTCCCACATCGCGCAACGCGGGTAACGTCGCCAAGCTGGTTGAAGAAGTTCTAAGCAAGGCACGCGAAGTGCGTGAGCCGGTAAGTAGCCTTGTCAAAACATTGAACGAAAAATCTGCCTTGTTCTCGACTTCAACTTCTGGCGGAAACCAACGCCTGCAAACAGCGCGCTCCGCGTTGGCATTGGTTGCTGGTCTAATAAGCGCGAATGGTGCCGCAGTCATAGTGACGCTCGCTCAATCAACGATTGAAACCTCTGAGGTCGCCATGCGCCAGACCTTGGCGAAAGCACGTGAACTGGACGAAACGGCGCGTACTGCAGCCTGGGAAATCTTCGATGCTATGAAGGCGCTCGCCGACGAGCGGAAATCGGCAGCGCAGGCGATAGTGGCCAAAGTGAGCGAAGTTTTGGCCGCTGACGAACATGTGATGGGGCTCAAAGGAACACTCGACGACCAGCGCAGCAGGGCAGTACGGTTGCTCACTGCAGCACCGCCACCGGCGCCGACACCGCTATCGCCAATTTCTCCGACTGCGCCGACAGGCCAGGCGACGCCGCCGTTGCCTCCGACAGGGACGGCGCCAGTACCACAGGGAGATGTTGCGCCCATACCGTCGGTCGTAGTGCAGGAGTCTGCCGCTGCGGATCTCGAGAGCGCGCAAGCTCTCGAGTTGCTAGATGACCTCCACGCCAAGCTGGACAGTGACACGGATCTGCGGCTTTCAATTTCGTGGCGATTGGAAAAGCGTAGGAGCAGCAAGTGAGCGGGGTAGCCGGACCCTTGTCAGTGCCCCAGATTGAGGCTCAGGCGCTCGCGGTGCTCGAGCGAGTGAGTGATGCCAAGGTCATCGCCATCCAGGCTAAGACCAGGGCTGCGTGGCCTGAATCCATCATTCTGACGGGCAGACAGTTCCAACTGCGTTGGTGCGAAAGCCAGTTGATGGCGAGAGAGGCGCTGTCCGCGTTGGACGATGCGGCTAACGAGCAAGCTGCCCTGGGGCTCATTTTGCTGACGCCATTGGTCACTCGTGACCTTGGGGAGGATGTCGTCGCACGGTTGGCGCGCACACAGGTGCTCCAGCCCGACGCTTGGGGCATGGTGCAGCAGCTCTTTAAGGCGCATGAAATTGATGCGCGACTCAGTCGTTTTCGCTGGATGGCCCAATTGCTGGTGGAGCAGGCAAGTATGGGCGTTTATCCGCCCGTGCCAAATGGTTTTTTGGATATGGATACGGCATGGCGGTATGTCCTAGGCCGCTGTTTGACCTTGGATGCATCCAGGCCAGATGCCGCGATGCTATTAAACTGGTCACTTGGAGCCGATTCAGGAGGGCTGTTTGCCGATTTGCCTGATCCTGCGAAACCGCAGATTGCGGCTTGGCTCAGCGACTCCGCCGGGGCTGTAGGTGCCCTCGTTATGCGCTGCGTAATGGCCGGCAATACGCTCGATGCTGTGCCTCTCGGTTTGGTTTGTGGGGTGGTGCTTTCCCCACTTGGTGAGGGAATTCATGACCTTGCTGCGGCCGCGATACGGCTGGAGCGGTTCATGGGCGACAAAAGAATTGGTATTGCCGAAGGGCGTATGTGGGCCAATGAGGCGGGAGCGTGCTTGAAGACTTTGACTCCGGCTCTGCGCCATGCCGTATCGGAACGTGCTGAATCGTTGTTACGCGAGCTGCATGTGGACACGTATGCACACCTCAGCGACGTTCTACCGTTGGGGTTGGAGCAAAGGCTTGGACTGTTGGCCGAGGCGCTGAAAGCATTTGTTGCTGATCCGTCAACTGCGCATATTCGGAACATTGAACGGGCTGCTGATTTGGCTATGAAGCATGCACATGCAGACGTGGCGAGCACGCGCATGCTTCGTGTGAAAATGGCGGTGCGCCTTTGCCGCTGGATGATGACCGATCAGCTCGGGGTCAAGACACGCGAGAGTCGACCGGCACTAACATTTGCAGAGTTAGCACATTTGTATGCCCGCGAAGGGGCATTTGTTGACTGGGCGCGATTCAAACTGATCGGTGGAGACGACTTGCCTGATCTTTCTTCCGCCTTCGTTGCCCTCCGCGAAGCGGCGCGCTCGAAGGCCGAAGTGTTCAACCATTCCTTCGCTAAAGCACTGCAGGCATGGAATAGAGAGCCGCGCGCTGAAACAGCATGTATGCCGGTGGAGGCGATTATCGAACGACTAGTTGCCCCGTTGGCGCAGCAGGCACCCGTTCTTTTGTTAGTTGCGGATGGTCTGAGTTACAGCATTTTCCGGGAGCTGTGCGAAGATTTTGATGCATTAGGGTGGGATGAATATGTCGCGGGGCCGCCACCGAAGCTTGCAGTGGGTATAGCAGCACTGCCGACGATCACTGAAGTGAGTCGCACAAGCCTGTTGTCCGGTCGCTTGTCTATCGGCGCAGCGCCGCAGGAAAAGGCTGCGTTCTCGGCGAATGGCTCGCTTGTGAATACATCTCATACAGGCTCAGCCCCGATCGTTTTCCATAAAGGGGATCTTGCCGACTCCGAAGGCTTGTCAAGCACGGTGCGCGATACTCTTGCATCAGTACAGCAAAAGGTAGTGGCCGTCGTTTACAACGCCGTAGATGACCACCTGAGCGGTTCGAACCAGATACATGTTCGTTGGACTGTGGATGACCTTCGATTGCTCGGGCCATTGCTCAGTGAAGCACGTAGGGCACGAAGAATAGTGATTGTCACGGCCGACCACGGGCATGTGATCGACGACGGCACTGTTCAGCGTGGTCAAGGTGAAGGTGATCGCTGGCGTCTGCCGTCGGGCACTCTAGAGGAGAGTGAACTCACCTTTGAAGGCGGCCGCGTGAAGACGTCAACCGGAAACACAGTAGTGTGCTCCTGGTCGGAGCGGGTGCGTCACGGGGCCAAGAAGAATGGCTATCACGGTGGTGTCTCAGCACAGGAAGTCGTTGTGCCGCTCAGTGTTTTTGCACCACGTAATATGGTACTGAAGGGCTGGGACGTGGCAGCTGCACAGCAGCCGGAATGGTGGTCTCCGCTGGAGACCGTGGCGCCTGCAATGGCTACTGAATCGCCGGCGTTTGTTCCAAAGCCTCCAAAGCAGAAAACTGTTGCCATACCGCAGCCAGATCTTTTCGGCGGGGATGCTCCTGTAGCGGCACCGACGCCCGGTATGCATTGGATTGACGCACTTCAGGCTTCACCCGCCTACATTGCGCAAAAGGCACTTGCGGCACGAGTGGCTCCTGCAGATGCCGATGTGCGTGCCCTGCTGGACGCCTTAGCGAGCCGTGGGGGAAAGCTGTCCAAGGCAGCGCTAGCGCAGCGTCTAGGCATGCCCGCGATGCGCATCAGCGGTTTTGTTAATGCGGCAAAACGCGTGCTCAATGTGGATCAAGCCGCAGTGCTTGTCCTCGATGAGACGGCTGGCACGGTGGAATTAAACCGGGAACTGCTGTCGCGGCAATTTCGCGTGACAGTGCGATAAGAGGCACTCAAGTGATTAGTCCCCTACGAAGAGCCGAGGTCATCGAGGCATTGAGGCGCGGTACAGTACCTAAGGCCGGTTTGGACGCACTGGCGGTGGGATATGGCCGAATTCAGGAAACATTCGACGATGAGTTGAATGCCGTGGCTGCTGGCCGTGGGGTTTTCAAAGCCATACGCGGAGAATACGGCTCCGGCAAAACATTCTTTGGCCGCTGGCTGCAGGAACGAGCTCGAGCTCGTGGCCTGGCCACCAGCGAGGTGCAAATTTCCGAGACAGAGACGCCATTGCATCGCCTGGAAACGGTGTACCGTCGAATGGTGGAGCGCATCGCCACAGCGGACAGCGGTGAGGGAGCATTCCGCGGCATCGTTGACGGCTGGTTTTACGCTTTGGAACGAGACGTGCTTGAAGACGCTAGTCTCGATCCGGCGGATGACGCAACATTGCTCGCAAAAACTGAGGCGCTGATGGAAGCAAGACTTGTCAGCGTGACTAAAGTCGCCCCTGCTTTTTCTGCCACGCTACGCGCCTATCGTCGCGCGCTGCAGGTGGGCGACAACGCTACTGCGGATGGGTTGATGGCTTGGCTCAGCGGTCAGCCCAACGTCGCCGCATCTATTCGACGAGCGGCTGGGGTCAAGGGTGAGATCGACCACTTTGGAGCAACCAATTTCTTGTCGGGCCTGCTGACCATGCTGCGTGACTCAGGGTACGGTGGGTTGCTGCTCGTATTGGATGAAGTCGAGACGTTGCAGCGCATGCGGGCCGACACGCGTGAGCGGGGATTGAATGCACTGCGTCAGTGGATAGACGAGATTGACGCCGGGCACTTTCCTGGGTTGTACCTTTTAATCACTGGTACGCAGGCGTTCTATGAGGGTGCCCAGGGTGTTCAGCGCCTGGCACCGCTGGCACAGCGACTACATGTCGACTTCGGCACTGACTCGCGGTTTGATAACCCCAGGGCGGTGCAGGTGCGTCTACCTGCGTTTGGTCTTGAGTCACTTCTCGAAGTTGGCCGCAAGGTGCGGGATATATACGCCGAGGGGGCTGCCGCGGAGAGCAGGATTCGCGCGTTGGTTGACGACGCATATGTCGAGTCATTGGCTAAAGCTGTCACCGGAAATCTGGGTGGCAAGGTCGGCGTGTCACCAAGGTTATTCCTGAAAAAACTCGTTGCTGATGTAATGGATCGCGTCGACCAGTTTGAGGATTTTGATCCCCGTAAACACTATGCGTTGACCATTTCGGAGAGTGAGATGAACGCGCAAGAACGAGCATCGGTTGGCGTGGGCTCAGTCGATGACATCGAGCTATAAGCCGCTGGACCTCTTCGGTGATCGCAGATGAGTGACGAGGCCTTTGAACGCCTACACGGGGCGCTGCAGTATCACATAGTCAACTCCTTGGGTTGGAGTGGATTGCGTTCGACTCAAGCCGATGCGATCGCGCCAATCCTCGAAGGGAAGCATTGTCTTATCCTCGCACCGACGGCCGGCGGCAAGACTGAAGCTGCAACTATTCCAGTCTTGTCACGCATGGCAACAGGGGAGTGGTCAGGCCCGAGTGTCCTCTACGTGTGTCCGATCAAGGCGCTGCTGAATAACCTTGAGTCGCGCCTGTCGCGCTACGCCGGCTTCGTTGGACGTACGGTACAGGTCTGGCACGGTGACGTGGGGCAAGGGGTAAAGGCCCGAGCCAGGCGGTCGCCCCCAGATATTTTGTTGACTACACCGGAGTCACTGGAAGGGATGCTCATATCGACAAATGTGGATCGGGTGTCTTGGTTTGCTAATGTACGTGTAGTCATCGTGGATGAGTTGCACGCGTTTGCGGGCGATGACAGAGGTTGGCACCTACGTGCTGTCATCAAGCGTATCGAGGCCTATGCTAGGCGGCCGATTCAACGGGTTGGACTCTCGGCCACGGTAGGCAACCCGGATGGTCTGCTGGATTGGTTTGCCGGAGCGGGTGAGAGACAGATCGTTGGGTCCTCATCGGTCACAACTGATGCTGACGTCACTATCGATCATGTTGGGTCGATGGCAAACGCTGCGACGGTGATTTCGCGTCTTCATCGCGGCTCGAAACGCTTGGTGTTCTGTGATAGCCGCTCGAAGGTCGAGGAGTTGGCGGTCTCGCTGCGCGCTCTGAACACGCGCACGTTTGTTTCCCATTCGTCGTTAAGTGCTTCCGAGAGAAGACTGGCCGAGGCTGCATTCGCTGAGGAGCAGGACTGTGTCATCGTCGCTACCAGCACTTTGGAGTTGGGGATCGACGTCGGAGATCTTGACTACGTAATTCAAATCGATTCCCCCAGCACAGTGTCTTCATTCTTGCAGCGCATGGGGCGTACCGGGCGGCGCAGTGGTAGTCGCCGTAACTGCCTGTTCCTAACAACCAGTGATGAAGCCTTCCTTCTTGCATGCGCAATAATCAGGCTGTGGCGCGAGAAATATGTAGAGCATATTACCCCCCCTCCAATGCCTTGGCATATGGTGGCACAGCAAATGATGGCGTTCGTGTTGGAGTGCCCTGGAATACCGGCACATGAGGTCGTTGGCATGGCGCGAACACAGTTCCCGGAACTTGAATTGGAGACAGTGGCAACGGTGTTCGAATTCATGGTTTCACAGGGCATTCTCTTCGTCAGCAGTGGCCTCGCATCGATGGGGCCGGAAGGGGAGAAATTGTTTGGGCGCGGCCACTTCCTTGACCTGTTATCGGCTTTTGCAAGTCCGATGGTATTGTCGGCACGACATGGATCGACTGAACTCGGGTACGTTGATCCAATGGCGGTTCAGCGGCAAGATAACGGACCGACCGTCCTTCTTCTTGGCGGTCGAAGCTGGAAAGTGACGTCCGTGGATTGGCCTAAGCGGACAGTGTCGGTAGAGCCGACGGATGACAAGGGAAAGTCTCGTTGGCTGGGCACGTCGCGCTGGTTGAGTTTCGACGTTTGTCAGGCTATGCGGAGGGTGCTGCTGCAAGAGGGTGAGGCGGAGTTGGGACTGTCGAGACGTGGTACACAGCAACTTGATGAAATTCGCAGTTTGATTGCCGTGCCCGAGCGTCAGGGATCCTTACTGCTAGAGCACTTGCCGACCGGGCGACTTAGGTGGTGGACGTTCGCAGGTGGCGCGGTCAACAATGCCTTAGCTGTGAGGCTTGCCAAGAACGTTGTCATGCGAGTGGACGATCTATGGGTGGAGACCGTCCCAGGCGTTTCACTGCCGGTGCTGTATCGACAATCAGAGGAGCAAGCAGTCACGATTACATCCATTGAGCGCTTCACGGAGCGCAGTGAGTTGAAGTTCTCTGCATGTCTTCGTCCAGATCTTGTTACTGCGGTCTTTATCAGTAGGTCGTTTGATGAAGCAAATCTGCTGAAACTGGCGCCAAAGCGAATCTTGTAAGCCTAAATTGAATCTGCTTGCCCAAACTCTAGACGGAAAGCGACTTTTAGCGGCTCTGAGGCATACGCCTACGGTACTAATCGAATTTGTAAGTCAGCAAAGTCGTCGGCAGTGGAATCGGGCCCTAGCAAGCTCTGAAGGTACACCAGAAGATCTTCTTGTCGTGGTTGTCCGAAAGCCAGCCGATAGACCGTAAGGCTCCGTTTTAGCCACCCAAGTCGTTGGACTTCGCGGCTGAAAGGTAACATGGGGACTCGGCGTTCAACTTTTACCGGCCCTTCGTAGATCCAATACGGGATGAGGTCGGTGTCGACTTCAGTTTCCATTCGTGCGGCTTCGAACATTGTCTTCCAGGGATCCTCTGGCGTGGTTCTTTTGCCACGTACAACGTCAATTTGACGATGTGCGAGGTTGAGACGAATGGCATGGCCCTTAAATCGATGAACTCGACCTTCGCGCTGTTCCAGATCGACCGGATTGTTCGGTAGATTCCAGTGATAAACCCGGTAACAATATGGATGGAAGTCAAGTCCTTCTTGTCCAATCGAAGTCGTGGCAAGCACAAACGGCCTAAACGGTGAGTTGAATGCGTCACGAACACTCCCTAAGCGCGCTGCAGCTCCTTCTTCATCCTTGTAGTCTGCAAGGCGCATGGCAAAGCGGCCGCGCATTTGGAATTTTTTTATAACGAGATCCTCGCCGTCAATTTCTGGGTCGTCAACATCGATTTGTGACGGACGAACGGCTAGCGCGTCGACGATGGCCTTGCTGACACCGACAATACGGTCGGCTGAGGAACTGGCACTAAAGCCCTCAGCATCGACAAGGTAGTGGACATATTCATCAAGGACAGACTGCAGGTTATGGTCGATGCTATACGTCAGAACCCGGTGCCAATACTTGTCGTCGTCCTTACGAAGTAATGCGACTGCATCGTGCTGGTTGAATAGTGTTCGAAAACCCCACGCGACTTGGGCAGCTGCCTGCAGTAGACGAACATCGTCCCATGCTATGTCCGGCGCGACGCGACGCAGGGCACGCAGCGCACATACTGCAGGACTTCCTAGCGCAATATCGACAAGGAGGTCGATGGTGGTCTCAGGAACCGGTCCGAGATTGAGGCCTGTTGATGCGGCGCTGAGCGCAGAAACGTGCTCCTTGAAGCCTTCTTCATGACCTAGACTCAGCAACCCATGTGGCGAGTTAAGCCACTCAATAGAGTCGGCGCCCATCATTGCGTCGATCGCTGCTGGCGCGGCCCACTCCCAGTCGCGGCCATCACCGGTCTTGTTCGCCTTTTGCACGAGGGCGTCGAAACTGCTGCGCAAACAGTTGGCGACCGCCTGGCGCATATCTCCGACTGATAGGGGAACCGTAGATTCCGCGAAAAGGGAGAGGGGATCCGCTAGCCGCGCCAAGGTGGGTGACGGGTAGATTAGGTGCATAGCTCGCATCGCTACAAGCCTGCCTTGATCTTGCCGGAACTGTAGCGGCCGTGGGCGCATGGTTTCGAAGTAGCGCCGACCCGATTCCCCAACACCCATTCGACGTTCAGCTTCAAAGGATAGGACCGCCGCAATGGCGTCGGGAACCATCGACCAAGAGGAAAAGACAAGCGCTTTGGTCAGCGGTGCAGTGTGTCGCAGAGGTCCGTAATAAGGCAGGGCTGGCGGAATCCAAAGGTGTTGATCGAGACCGTCGGCGAATATATCGGCCATGAGACCCCGCATTCGGCCATTGGCGGGATCGAGGGGTTCGTACGCATCGAGACGAGCATAGTCCAACATGGCAGGTTTGGCATGAATCAGCGCTTCGCGGAGGTTGGTGCCCGGTCGGGAAAGCTTATCTTTCAGTAAACGCTTCAGGGCGTAGTCACGCATGAAGTTCAGGAGATAGGGCGCGGACTTCCAGTATTCAATGATTCCAGGTGCGTCCAAGGCTCGTGCGACGTCTGACAGGCGCGCCGCTTGGCTCAAATCGTCGGGTTGCACCGTAATCGCCATCGTCGGTTCGCAGATCATGGAGTCGCGGTCGAGAGTGCTTGCGACCCGTTCGGTGCGTGCCATTACCTTACGAAGACGTTGTTCGATACTCGCACGTGCCGCAACTGCGTCCGGACGAGTCTCAGGTAGCCCGTGAAGGAAGCCGCGAAACTGCCGCATCTCAAGTTCGAGGGCTGCGGCAACCTGCGGACCGTTTATCCGTCCGTAGAGGAAGGACAGCGTTTCCAGAAAATCACGGTAATGATCGCCATCATCAGGCTCATCACCGGAAAGGGTCAACATGCGATATGGCGTTGCGGACAGCAGCAGAGTTCGTGCGGCGTTCCCCTTACCGTCCGAATAATCGAACAGCTCTCGTGCCAGGATTGCTGCGTCGGTCTCTCCGTGCAACAAATCCCGGAACCTCTGGAACTCGTCCATAATAATAAGGTCCGGTTTTAGTGCATCTACGCAGGCGTGCGATAGCTTGCCTCGCAGTTTTCCAATCAGTGCATTGCGACGAACGCACAGATCGTGTGGGTAGGTCTCTCGTCGGCGCGGGAAGAGATCGCAGACAGCTTCCAATTCTTTGAACAGCGTGGTATCGGACTTAACTTCGCGGCGGAATCGGTCGATGATCCGCTGATCGACACCGTCGAGCGTCAAATTGCACACAGCCGAGTTCCAGCCATCCACCCCGGCGTTGACCTGAAGCAGGTTGTGCAAACCGCGCGGCCGCGAGACGAGGGCCTCCAGCATACGCAGCAGCAAGGCTCGCTCGCTCGTGATGCCTGTGGTCGATCGAAGGTCGAAGGTCGTGCCTGGAGTAAGACTGATAAAGTTGACCTTGTTGGCGTCTAGGCCCAGGTCGCCACGGACCTGAAGCGGGATTAACGTCATCCGGGTTGGCAAAGCCAGTTCGCGTCGATTAAGTACGTTGAGGCGATTGATGTTCTGAGCCGCAATTGCCTGGTTGGAGCAAATGTAGAGAATGTCAATGCGGCCGGATGTGTCCCACAGCTTCTCGATTGTCCGTGCGATTACGCCGCGGGCGACCATCGTCTTGCCAAGTCCGACCTCGTCGGCGACAAGAAACTGCCGCACCGGGTCCTGATTGCCATAAAGACGATCGAATACATAATCGACAGTGCGCCGCTGAAATGCCTTGAGTGGTGCCAGTGCGGTAGTGGCTTCGAAGCGCTTATTCGACATGGACGCCTTCCTGGTTTTCAAGTGCTATTCGGAAAGCATGCCATAGGACGCGGAAGTCATCTGGGATGGGATCGTGACCAGTATCCTTGTCCGATTCCAGGCTCGTCATCAGCCGTTCGATTGCGCGGAGGCGTTCGCCGCCTTGGCATAGAGCGCGGACCATGTCTTCGAGTAACGGGGCGTCATCGGAGGAAGCGGCCCATGCGGCCCGGCCAGTTCCCTCCTGCACCGCCAGTGCAGCACCGAACGGGTCGTCAAGCTCGGATAACAACAGCCGGAGATAACGAAAGAATGCCTCTCGGCTGTCGATTACCCAACGCAGGATAGCGGTATGCCGCTCGTCTGGAATGCCTTCCATGACCAAGCTTGTGCTGAACAGGGCCGAAACCTTCTCGGTCTCATCGGTGAGGTGGAATGCGAGAAAACGGGTGAGGTCGACCAGTGGCATGGTGCCAAGGTCTACCGTTTCCCCTGCTCTCAGGGCGGCCAAGACACCTCGGGCATGTCCGTCGCCGCGCGTGATTGGCCAAACACTTAACGCTCCGATTCCCATTAACGGCAGCGGGCTGGACGGCGTCAGCCACACGCGCCATGGGTTTTCGCCGGGATCGTCGCCCTTGACCGGTTCACAACGCATTCGCAAAGCACCGCGACATAACACTCGACGTGCTTCGTCGAGATGCGCTTCCGCAGCCGTTATTGCAGGATCGATCGGCTCTAGTTCGCTGGCGACGAAGGAGCGGGTCAAGCGACCGAAGCCCTTGTCACCCATGATCTGCTCCACGCTGCCGACTTTGGAGCGCTTACCTCGGAGCGAGGCGAATAGCTCAACATTGCTGCCGGACAGTAGGGCCGGCCGTGTCGCATTGCCGGAACCGACAGTGATGATTGTGTCCCAACCAATTTCAGTAATGAAGGCCTTGGCGTGTAAGCCTTGGAGCGAACTGACGGAGATTTCTTCCCCATCTTCAGTAGCGGCCATTTCGTCAAGGACGGCGACCCGCTCGAATGCATTGAGCGTATCGGTATCCACGCATGCAAGCTGATCGGACCGGCTGATGATGATCGGCTTCGCGCTCGATAGGCCGGCTAGTAAATTTAGGGCATCGGTGTCGCAAAATGGCGAAATTACGCCCAGCTTTGCGCAAGTGACCGGTTGCCAAGGCGTGCCGCCGAAACCATTTACGGTGAAAGTTACCTCGTCAAAGTGTTCCGGCATCGTCCACTTGGTGCGTCGCACATCCTCGGCAATTCCCTTGGTGAGATTGCGTGCTTCGTCGGTAATGCCAGCTATCGCCAATGCAGGTAATTGCATCAAGAGATCGAACAATGGGCGATTCTTGGCATCGGGGCGCCGCGTAAGCTCGCCGTCTAGGCGGAGCGAGATGTCCCAAGATCGGTCACGCGTAAGGTTGCGCGACAGCACAAGCAGGCGAATCAGGAACGGCTCATCGGCGCGAACCGGCCTGTAGCGCAGCACCCATACTTTTGGATGGAATGCACCACCACGCGGAGCCGCGACCTCGACAATGATCCGCTCAAGCAGGGAGCACAGGCGGGAGTGCGGCCGGCTCTGCGCATGGATATGACCCGCGTCAGTGAATACAACGAGCCGGCCGGCGATCCGCTCAGCTCCCTCAAGCAGGGCTAGAGGATGGGAGAGTATGTCGTCGCGGTTTTCTGCAGCGAACATGGCCAGGCTAACCGGGACGGCAAGCGCCGTCTCAAAGTCGAGCGAGAAAGTTGTGGCGACTGCGGCATCGAAGACATAGCCAGGTGGCGGCTGAAGGCTGTCACCGTATAGCACGCGGGTCTCGGGATCTAGTGTAGTCCTATTTAGCATTAGCGAGATCCCGCAGATGTGACTTCGCTTGGGCCCAGCGGAAGGAAAGACGCTCTGTGCCGGATGCGCCAGTCCAGCGATCTCGGACGGCCCGGTTGGCAAATCGGGACTGACTGGTTTTCAGTCGTCGCTCCCGGTCATGCACGAGGCGCGCCGCTGGAGTCTGTTTGCCGGCGGATATTACGCCAGAGCGGACCAATTCCAACCATTCAGCCACAAAGCGTTTGGCGGCCGGCTGGACACGATGGGCAGGATGATCAATGACGAGCCAAAAGGCGTCGAGTGACCAAGTGCGGATGGCCTGCAAGTCGAGTTTCTCGCGCCACTCTTGTAAACGCGTCTGATAGTCTTCGATCCAGTCGGGTTGCTCGCGCAGCTCGCTTAGCAACAGATTGTAGAGCAGCGATGCGCCATGCATCACGCTCGAGAACACTTCGCCGTGGCTGACCAGTGCACGTGCCTCAATCGGAAAATCGGCAAGGTTTGGATGCTCCCAAATGTAGCGGCAGTCAGCCGCGGCGCCAGCATTACGCGCTAGCATCGCCAGCAGGCTTCTGGGCTGATGCGAGACCAGTCGGTCGATGATAAATTGCGCCTCGTCGGGGCTGAGTCGGAAGGTCGACGTTTCAAGCAGATCTTTGGGACGGGATGGGAGTGAAGGGTTCCAGATGTGCATAGACTGTGCCTCTGAGACAGCATCTTCGCTTTCTGGAACGCTCACGCGAGCACGTTGAAGGCGGCGCATGGAAGAAAACAGGTTGTCGATTGATCCTGGAAAGTGGCGGATTCCCCATGTTCCGAGCCCTGCCCAATAGACTGAACTAGGGAGCCGCTGTAGGTCGGCACCAGCATCTCGGCCGATTATGCCGTTCGATTCGCCACCAGCTTTTAGTGCATTGGCGAGCCGGTTTTCAAGGCTGCGAGCTTCCGCTCCAAGTTGGTCAGGGCCGGCAGTAGAACCTTCGAGCATCTGGAACAGCCATGGAATGAACAGCATGTAGCGCAGTCGCGTCTGGATCGTGCTGGTGCCAGGGAAGAGATGATCGGCGATGGAATCGCGGATGCTGCCTAATCCGAGCTCGTCACGGCTTTCTCGCTCTTGGAACAGCGCCATGATCCGTTGCGACCGCTGGCGTTCGGCTTCATCAAAATCAATCCAGGCCAAGGATGACACGTGTGCTTCCTCCGATCGAGGTTTCAGGTTGCCGCCAGTAGAGACCGACGAGGACGAGACGAGCGACGCTATGCTCGACACGGGATACATGATAATTCGACATTGGATTATGGTCACGTCCAGATAACTTTAGATCCGGGCAACGTCGCCGCACACGGCTCGATTTGGAGTGATGTTCCATGCTGTCGAATGTGCCAGGCACTAAGATCTTTTCGGCCGAAAAATACGGCCAACGCGAGCTTCTTGAGTGCCCGCTATTCGAGGAAATAGGCCACTGCAGAGAAATGTGACGTGGAACTCCCATGACCAAACTTAATGATAACAATGGCGACGTCGCTGCCAATTAGCATCGGCGCTGGACACCAGAAAGGTATTTTTATGTACAGGGATATAGTCGAACGAATTGAGAAAATCCAGCGCAGCCGGATAAATGAAATCCATATCAGATCGGATAACGGTGATACCAAAATAGACGGCCCGAGTAAGAAATGCTCTGGCATGTACTTCTTCTACACTTCATACACGATGGAGGAGCTGAGAAATGGATCTCGTGCGGCGACCAACTCTGCCGTTCCAATTGACGACCTTGCCAGAAAATATGGTTCTTTGGACAAGATCCATCGACCCGACTCAGATGGTTTTCATCTAGTCTATAACGGTATCGGGGGGTACAAAGGAAAGGGGTATGACCTCAGAAGCAGGATCTTGCAAGAGATCAGCTGCACACATGACAAGACAGGTTCGCTGTGTATTCGTCAGACTAAAGACCTAAATGATGTGTCGCGGTGGCGATTCTCATACGTAAGCATGGCCAATTCTAAAGAAGATATGTCAGCAGCTGACATTGTCTTACCTTGGAACTTCGCGGAGCACGGTACGGATATTGAAAAGGCGTGGCGATTTCACTATGGGTGGCCACTACTATGCAGATACTGACCGGCACAGGAGGTGAGTCTCGCCGTTCTAGGGTGCGCCTTTTTCTATCTTATAGAGGGTTTCAAACACTCAAGGTGTAACTAGCTTGAGACTCTCATTCGGCTCAACCAAGCCTTGGAGTCTCCAAACTGGCCAGGATGCCCGGTGGTGAGGTTGAGCCCAGCCCTCCTAGATGTACTAGGACGGTCCTTCAGACTCAGCTCACCATTCGGATGCCCGTATGGAGCCGGCGTCGCCCACCAGCCTTACGCATTCACGGTGCTGGCTTCGCCGCCGCGTGTCAGGTCTCAATGCTTTCCCCCAGACTGACTTATCCCCCCGCTGCTGGTGCATGTACTCGCGTCCAGCGGGGCGGCAGATCTGAAATAAACCAGCGCCGAAAACGAAACGGCTATTGGCGGCTCTCGACGGCATGGGAATTTGTGCGAGAGGTATTTGGTCACTGCTTTGAAGTATAGACATGCAGAACTAGGAAATAGGGGGAAGCGTAGCTGCAGTTCGTTTCGGTTATCTCAGATCAAGTTTCGAGAGCGGAACGACAGTTTCTGATCGGACTAAACTGATGAGTCTGCGGTGCCCGGAAGGAGCGCCAGCTAAACGGTTATAGCTTTATCGGCTTCAGGTGACCTGCTACCCGAGATTAGTACGGCAATGATGTAGAGTCTGCCCTTGGGAGGCAGGCATGAAAAAGCGATTCACCGATGAACAAATGATCGGCGTCCTGAAAGAAGCCGAAGCGGGAATGAAGGTGGCCGAGCTGTG
>DATEZO010000128.1:0-8296 GCA_035255485.1 Burkholderiaceae bacterium | reverse complement strand
ATGGAGGGAGCACTTCGATCCATTCTTGGATAACAAGCGTATTGCAAGCAAGGAACCTGATAGGAGGTAAGCTCCTCTTGGCGGGCTAAGTTGAGCAGGGCGCCGTTTACGGCTTTTTTACACGCATCCCCCTACTTCTCTACGCTTTTTTTTCGCCAGCTCATCTAAGCTTCCTGTATGGATTCAGAGGCAACGACATGAGCATGCACATGGCGAAATCGAAAAGGTGGGCGTACGGTCTGGCAATGGCCGCATGCGGAGCTACTGCTGGCGCCATGGCGCTGCTGCATCCATTTCTTGATGCGGCCAACATCGTCATGATGTTCTTGCTCACGGTGTTCCTCATCGCGCGGTGGCTCGGTCGCGGGCCAGCGATATTGGCGGCCTTTCTGTGTGTAGCCTTGTTTGATGTGTTCTTTGTCCCGCCACGTTTTTCATTCGCGGTCAGCGACGTGCAATACCTTGTCACGTTTGTTGTGATGCTGGCAGTCGGCTTGGCGACGGCTGGGCTGACTGCCGGGCTGCAACAACAGGCTGAAGCCGCGCGGCAGAGGGAGCGGGAGGCACAGGGGCTCTATGAACTCGCGCGCGAACTTTCCGCCATCATCGACTTGGAGCAGTTAGAGGAACCGGTCCAGCGCTATCTTGTACACCTTGGTTGCACAGGTAGTCTGCATCTGCGCGACGAGCGCGGTGATTTTCCTTCGCTTGTCTCCCAATCGTTCCATCGTCGATTTGCCGTCATGGCAATGCAGCAACAACGGATGGTGGAAATGGATGCAGGGGACAACCTATCCTGGCTTGTGATTCCGCTCAAGGGAGCGACCAGTGTGCAAGGCGTAATGTTTCTGTCCGCGCGTTATGCGAAGGTGATCGATGACCAACGCCAGCTCTTCGGTGCCGTAGCGTCGCTCGTTACGCTAACTCATGACCGACTGCACTACGTCGATGTCGCGCACAGCAGCAAGCTCGAAGTGGGTGCTGAACGGCTGCGCAGTTCCGTGTTGTCAGCGCTTTCTCATGATCTGCGTACGCCATTAACTGCGCTTATCGGCATGGCTGATACGCTGGCTCTGGGACCGGAGCCAATGCGTCCAGAGGCGCGGAGCATGGCTGCTGCGATTAGGGAACAGGCCCGCAACATGGGGTGCCTTCTCAACAACCTGCTTGACATGGCGAAGCTGCAGTCCGGCAAGGTTCAGCTGCATAAGGAATGGCAACTTCTTGAAGATGTAGTTAGCAGCAGCCTCAGCCTGATGCGAACCTCGCTTGCCGGTCATAAGCTGACGGTAGATTTTGCGGCGGATATGCCGCTGGTGGAGTTCGATGCGGTTCTTATGGAGCGTGTGCTGTGCAATCTGCTGGAAAACGCCGCCAAGTATTCGCCCACCGGCACGCAGATCGACATTCGTTGCATCCTCGATGGCGAGCAGGTTGCAATGTCCGTTTGTGACCGTGGGCCTGGCTTTCCGCTTGACCATATTGACCGAATGTTCGACATGTTCGAGCGGGGACAACAGGAATCCGCCACACCAGGTATTGGACTGGGCTTGGCGATCTGCCGCGCCATCATGGACGCGCACGGTGGCACCATTGACGCCGCCAACCGACCAGACGGCGGAGCCTGCCTGACCGTTCGACTGCACCGCGGAAAGCCGCCCGCCATCGAGGAAGAAGCGGAGGAAGCCGGCGAGGAGGCAAAACCATGAGCGCAGACATGCAGGCACTGTTAATTGAAGACGAGCCACAGATCCGACGCTTCGTACGCGTGGCGCTGGAAACTGACGGCTGGCGCGTCCATGAAGCAGATACAGGCGTGCGCGGGCTCATTGAAGCTGGCACACGCCGTCCGGACATGCTGATCGTTGACTTGGGGCTGCCCGACATGGAGGGGGTAGATCTTGTCAGGGAGTTTCGCTCCTGGTCTGACCGGCCGGTACTAATCCTGTCCGCGCGCAGTGAAGAAAGGGAAAAGGTGGAGGCACTGGACGCCGGTGCCGACGATTATCTGACCAAGCCTTTCGGTGTCGCGGAGCTAGCCGCTCGTGTACGAGCCTTGCAACGCCGCCACCTGCGTACTCAGGAAGCCGCACCGACGCTGCGGTTTGGACAGGTCGAGCTGGACCGTTCTCGCCGCACCGTCGAGCGTGACGGAGTGCCGGTGCACCTGACCCAGATCGAATATCGCCTGCTGTGCGTACTTGCCGCAAATGCTGGCAAGGTCATGACCCACCATCACCTGATGCGGGAAGTCTGGGGGCCGAACCATGGTGAGCGTGGCCATTACCTGCGCATCTACATGAGCCGGCTGCGTCAGAAGCTGGAAGCTGATCCTGCACAACCTATTCACTTCGTCACCGAAACCGGTGTCGGTTATCGTTTTCAGTTATGAACACAAGCATTCCTGATCGCTTGGAAGCCCGAACCGGGCACTCCAACGCTCTAGTAACTCCGGGTCATCATAAAAGCAGCCTTGTTGCGCTGACTGTCGCCGCCATCGGCATTGTCTACGGCGACATCGGTACCAGTCCGCTGTATGCGTTGAAGGAAGTATTCTCGAAAGAACATGGATTGCCCCTTACCCAAGACAATCTGCTGGGCGTTGTGTCGTTGATTCTATGGGGATTGACGGTCGTCGTGTCGCTCAAGTACGTCACACTTATCCTGCGTGCCGATAACCGCGGAGAAGGAGGCATCATGGCGCTCGTTGCACTGGCGCTCAAGTCGGTCGGTGCACAGTCGCGCTGGTACGGGCCGCTGGCAATTGTCGGTCTGATCGGTGCGGCACTGTTTTTTGGAGACGGCGTCATTACGCCGGCGATTTCCGTGCTATCGGCCATTGAAGGTCTGGAAGTCGCCACACCTGCTCTGAAGACGTATGTGGTGCCGTTGACAGTAGCGGTTCTGGTTGCGCTTTACGCAATCCAGTACAAGGGAACGGCCGGTATTGGAAAATGGTTTGGCCCTGTGGTGCTGATATGGTTTTCCGCCCTCGCGGCAATGGGCGTCATCAATATCGCCGCCCATCCTGACATACTTGCCGCGCTTAATCCGCTGCATGCGTTACGTTTTCTTACTCGTAATGGCTGGCTCGCATTTCTGGCACTGGGCGCGGTCGTGCTGGCGTTTACCGGTGCGGAGGCACTGTATGCGGACATGGGACATTTTGGAAAGAAGCCGATCCGGATTGCCTGGTTTGCAGTAGTCTTTCCTGGACTGGCATTGAACTACCTGGGGCAAGGGGCTCTGCTCATCGCGGATCCGGACGCGCTGTCCAATCCGTTTTATCGAATGCTTGGCTCATGGAGCGTTTATCCGCTGGTCGTGCTGTCCACCATGGCGACGGTAATCGCATCACAGGCCACCATTTCTGGCACGTTTTCAATTACGCAGCAGGCAATCGCACTGGGCTACTTGCCGCGTATGCGCATCGTCTACACGTCAGAACGGGAAATGGGCCAAATCTACGTTCCTTTCGTCAATTGGCTTCAGCTGATGGCCGTGGTGCTGGCAGTGGTCGGCTTCGGCTCGTCGTCCAATCTCGCGTCCGCGTACGGCATTGCAGTCACCGCGACGATGTTGATGACAACGATCCTGACCTTCTTCGTCATCCGCCACGGCTGGCGATACAATGCGCTGCTGGCGTGGTCGGCAACTTTGTTCTTCATCGTAATCGACTTGGCCTTCTTCTCGGCCAATACTCTCAAGATCATGCACGGCGGCTGGTTCCCGCTGGTTCTCGGCTCGATTGCCATGCTGATCATGCTCACTTGGCAGCAAGGGCGCGGCCTGGTGTTTGGCAACCTAAGGCAGCACATGGTGCCACTGGAAGATTTTCTCGAATCACTATTTATGGGCGAACCGACTCGAGTCGCCGGAACGGCGGTTTTCTTCCGTGCTGAAGGCGATGGTGTACCGCATGCGATGCTGCACAACTTGGCACACAACAAAATCCTTCATGAGCGCACGGTGTTCCTGACAATCCGCAATGCGGACATCCCTCGTGTGCCGGTGACGGAGCGTGTAAAGGTTGAAAACCTCGGCCACGACTGCTATCAAGTCGACATTCATTACGGCTTTATGGATGAGCGAGACATCCCGGCGGCGCTGGCACTGTGCAAGAATTTCGGATTAGATTTCGATCCAATGCAAACCTCCTACTTCATCGCTCGTCAGACGGTCATTCCCAAGGTGGGCAGCGGTATGGCGCTATGGCGCGAGGCGCTGTTTGCAACAATGTTGCGCAATGCACGCGACGCCGCAGACTTTTACCATGTGCCTGCAAATCGTGTGGTGGAGCTAGGTACGCAAGTTGAGATCTAGCTGAGCGAAGCCTCGTGTGAATTGGCTGCACTATTAAGGTGAGAGACCGCTTGAATATCTTAAGCGCTTACAACGCAATTACGTCCGCCGTGCTTTGCCGCATACAACGCCTCGTCCGCTCTGCGGAGCGCATCGCGTGCTGGTTCCTGCGGCATCATTTTCACGAGTCCCGCCGAAAAGCTGACACGCAAACTCGGGGTATATGCGGGAAAGTGTAGCGCTGCCACATCCTCTCTAAAACGGTCCAGTACCGCACGAGCGGCGTCTTGATCGGTGTCGGGCAGCAGAACAAGAAATTCTTCACCACCCCATCGACCGATTTTATCTGATGCACGCAGGGATACGAGTGCCTGGCGAGCGAATGCCCGCAGCACCTCATCACCAGCTTCATGGCCATACGTATCATTGACCTGTTTAAACCAATCGATGTCTAGCAGTGCCACACAGTCCGGCAAATCGATAGAGCGCGCACGGCGCTCTTCTTTTTCAAGTAACTCCACCATCGAGCGACGGTTCGCCAACAGCGTCAATTCATCACGTGTTGCCAGTGTTTGGATGCGTTCAAGTGCTGCTGTGAGTTCGCTCTTTTGAGCCTTCAGTTTGGTTCGAAGGTCTCGCAGGGTGCTAGTGAGGTTCGCCACGATGAACAGTGTGGCCGTCGCCAAAAGGAAATGTGCCGTCTCGATCCACGGTGCGAAACGGACTGGATCGCTATGGGCCAGCCAGATCATGCTTGTGCCGAGCAAGAATACGGCAAAAGCACTCATGCGATGAGCAGACCTTCGCTCTAGCGTAAATGCACAGAAGACGAGGACGACGAGGAGAAGTGCCAGCATGGCACCGCGAATCGGACCAGCGATGATATAACCGGCGACAATACACAGGACCGCAAAAATGCCTTGGTAGTTGGCGAGTTGCGAGGCCGAAATTCGCAATAATGGGCTAAGGCGGATCAGGATGTAAAAGTACCCAAGACCACCGATGGCGAGGATCGTAGCCCATGATACGTAGGTCGAAGGTGCAAACCCGCGCCAGACCTCAAACCACAAAATTGAGAGGCACAGGACGTAAAACGCCACTGTGGCGGCCCAATAATTGATTTGCCGGCGCATCTTTTTATCGTTGTCCGGCCACACTGGGAAATACATGGAAGCCTCCAACTGGGGGCGAAACGCCATATTATTATTTCTTTGTGGAAATATGCTACGCACATGGCGGTTTGTCGTATATCCCATATTCATGGTGCTTGGACAAAGTTAGAGCGATGCCGGACGTTGGAGACGAATCGCCTTCAGTTTCTTAGCTCCTTTCCAGTCTTCTAAGGCCTTAATGCGAATGACGGCTTTACAGAGTCGGTTAGTTTTGCCTTTGGGGCATCTGCAGTCATCCCCTCTCATTACCCGAGCGACCGTTCATAGCCCTACGCCTGAAAAAAATGGCACCCTCTGGATTGCCCAGGGAGGGCATGAGCGTTAATTGAGAACTCGTCGATTGCAATAACTCTGGCGCCAAATTTTGCCAGTTGCACTAACTCGTGTATCGGGCCCTTCGAACCTGGGGCACGACGATCGCACCTTCAGGAAGGGAACAAGCCTTCGGCAGAGTGGCCACCGATGCCGGCAGTCAGATGCCGGCATACCATTGATAGCCGTGGCCGTCTTCCCAATAGCCTCCCTTACCCCCGTGGATCGTGTCCAGGCTGCTGACCAACTCGATGCGGCTAAGATACTTCGCATGCTTATAGCCGAGCTGGCGTTCCACGCGTAGCCGCAGCGGCGCACCGTTTGCGATCGGAAGTTCTCTGTCATTCAGGTCATAGGCAAGTATCGTCTGCGGATGAAAGGCGTCGTCCATGTCGAGGCTTTCATAGTAAAACGCGGAACCCGGCCCTTCCATCGGATCGGCGCAATGGAACACCACGAAGCGTGCGTCCGAACGCGGGCGCGCGTCATTGAGCACGTGGCTCAGAGGAACGCCGGACCATTTCGCGATGGCACTCCAGCCTTCCACGCAATCGTGCCTTGTAATCTGTGTGCGCCGGGGCATGGTACGTAGCTGTGTCATTGTCAGTTGCAGCGGCTTGTCCACCATGCCCTCGACCTTCAGTGCCCAGTCCCTGAAGCCGTTTGCGGCCAGTGCCTGGTACGCCGGATTTTCCGGGTTGCTGGTGCCGTTGCTGCGAAAGTACGGCGACAGATCAGCCTCGGTGAATTCCTGCGCCATCGTCCTGCGCGACAGCAGCGCCTTGTGCGCGGTGCGGTTCAAACGCTCGCCCTCCGCCAACAGCCTCTGGAACCATTCAGTCTGTCCTACCCGGTCGCATCCGGCAATGTTCAGTAATGCCACTGCTTCCAGTAAATTGCGAAGGAACGTCCGCCTGTCTGGCCTATGTGTGCTCATGGTGCGCTCCCGCAACAGCGTCCGGCGGAACACCGTAGTAACCGGTGATCATGGAACGCAGATGGTTCCACAAGCCGCTGACGATCACTTCGAACACATGAATCAGGACGAATGCGACCAGCGTCCACGCGACGATGAAGTGAATGGTGCGCGCCGACTGCCGTCCTCCGAACCAGTCGACCCAGCCTGTGATGGCGCTGTCGAGCATCGGCGACATCGCCATTCCCATCAGCACGATCAGCGGGAGAAGCACAAAGATGACCACCAGGTACGCCAGTTTCTGCAGCACGTTATAGCGCTTGGCCGCCTCGCCGTGTGGATGTCGGAACAGAATGTGGTCTTTCACCGACTTGCCGATCTCCTTCATGTCTTTGCTGTTCGGAACAAGATCGCGTGCGAGGTGACCGCTCAGCAATGAATACAGGATGTAGGTCAGCCCATTAACGACGAATAGCCACGCAAAGAAGAAATGCCACTGCCGCGCAAACGCCAGCGAGTAATACCCTGGAATGGTTATCCAGGATGGAAAGGCGTTTCGGCGCAGTGCACCATCCGGGCCTCTGAAAACACCCAGTACGCCAGTAGTATCGAGCTGATGACTTCCCACTCGCAGAATGCCCCTTGCCTCTGGCGGCGCGCCGACTGATGTGATTTCCAGGAGCGCCGGCCGCCTGCTATAGGATGAATCGCCCCAGTAAAGAGCGGGATGCGCATTGAAGATGGACAGGCCGCTCATGAACAGTACGGTCAGGCAGAGTACGTTGGTCCAGTGCATGATCCGTACAGGCAAACGATGGCGGTAATAACGCGTCGCCTTGCTCGACGACAGACGAGATGCGGAAAGCGCTCTTTGCATTCTGAATCCCAACCGGCAAGAAACACCGCAAATGATCGGCGCGAACGCAGATCGGCGTCACCAAAGGCATCGCATGACGTCGAAGCGTGGGCTGAATGATTCACTATAGGGCAGGACGTGCGAACGCCAAAGCAGCCCGATCGCTGTGATTTCAATCAAGCTCTCGCTTATCAGCGGGAAAGAGCAGATGAAGGACATTGAGACCGCTCCCGAATATCGCTATGGTAGCCATGCTAAAACAACACCGCGCACAGGAACTGCGCCATTCAAGTAAAAGCCACCTTGGCAGCTTGTGTGCGCAGCTGCCTGTGAGCGGTGTTCAGATCACGGAGTAGGCGATGAAATCGAACCGCTTCCGACGTTCAAGAATTACCGGGCCTACTCTTCAAATTGGATCGGAATATGCATGCGAACAAGGATTGTTTTTGAAATGCGCAGGCCCGGAATTTCGCGGTGCGAAAGGAGCACCGCCTGTAAAGACGAAGAGTCGATAGCTTTTATGCGGCTTCTCTGTTTCCGTTCAAAGCAATGACAAGGATATTGCCTGCGCTCTTAATGCGGCTTGGCATACTGCGATGCGCCCGTAAAATCCAGCAATACGCAACGTTGGTCGCCTACGACCCATGCATCGTGCCCCGGCTTCATATAAAAACTGTCGCCTTCCTGATACTCCACTTCTTCGCCATCGTCCATCCTTACGCACATGCGGCCGGACAG
>DATEZO010000127.1:0-7515 GCA_035255485.1 Burkholderiaceae bacterium | reverse complement strand
TCGCATTCCGCTAGCAGTGGTGGCGCGGCTTGTCTACAGTGACACTACTCCAAGCCACTGTTGAAAGGAATCGCCATGAAAGCTGTCCTCCATGCCAAAGTCGCCGCCGTGTTGTTGCTGGGTATTGCCTGTGCCGTCATTACGCTGGCCGGCGCCAGGCGCACCGCGATCATGGCCGATACGCCGCCTGCCGTGACCGTTTCCAGCACGACGCTGGCTTCCGGCGAACAGGTGCCGGTGGTGACGGTCACCGCCAAGCGCTTGAGCGTCACGGAAAAAACCCTGCTGGCGTTGCGTGATCGCACCTTTGTGCGGAAAGCCGGTGGCCACGCATAATGCTGTTCGCAGGCAATTGCATCAATCAATCGATATCATGCGTTCCGGATGAATCGGAACACTGGCAGCAGGCAGCTCTGCTGTGCGATGTCTGATCCGCTAGTGGAGTGCTTTCCAAATCATTGCGCTATATTCCATGCGCGTTGCCATAGCACCATTCACCATTTTTGAACGAAGCGAATGAAGCGCGAGGCCGCGACGATCAAGTTAAGCGGCACCATCATTGAATATACACCATGCTGTATTTTTAAAGACCTTCGAATTCATTGCGCCTAAAGAAGTATTTTTGCCTATACTCCCGTAAAAACGCCGTAACCCAGTGTGGCGCGCGTTCGGGCTCTTGCCGATCTGGCGGTGCTGGCTGGGCATCAGGGTCGCTCGTTGCAGGTCGACTGCGTTGTTGAGGCATGCGGCGCAAGAACCGCCATTGGATTCCTGCCGAAAGCGGTGGGAAGAAGAAAGGCCCGCAAGCGCTTCACAGGGCCCTGTTTGATGTCTCCGAGCGCATGCAAGTGTCCGGTTGACGCCTGAAACGGCAAATCCAGCGCAATGCCAAATTGATGCGGCTCTCCGGCCGGCTGATGCCGGATCTCAAAATAATCGTTCGCTTCCACAAACGCACTGTGTCTCGCTCGCGGGGATTCTGCCTGGCAGGATGATTCGCGCCAGCACCCCGGATATCCGAAATGCGAATCTTCGCAATAGGCGGGGGTCCCGGCGTCCCTGATACTTTACCTTGGAAAAAGGTCTTCCGCAGAAATGACCGCCATTCATAACACATCACGGAGTCAATCAATATGTTGAAAGCATTGCTGCATTGTATCAATGGCCGGCCCATGGCGTCCTTCAGCGGGCAGGCCGTGTCCCACCCGGGAGCAAGCCTGAAGCAGGGAGGGACGCACATGTCGATCGGCGTCATGCTGCTGGCATTGCTCACGGCCTCCGCCGTGCACGCCAGGGGAGTGGCCGATGTTGATGGCCAGCGCATCATCCAGGCCGACAAGGAGCCCGGCAACTGGATGAGTCATGGCCGCACCTATGATGAGCAGCGCTTCAGTCCATTGAGCAAGATCAATGCAGATAACGTCAACAATCTCGGCATGGCATGGACGCACAAGCTCGATATCGATCGCGGTGTCGAAGCCACGCCTATCGTGGTCGACGGCGTGATGTATACCACCGGTGCTGGCAGTATTGTGTACGCACTCGATGCGAGAAACGGCAAGCTGCTGTGGAAATACGATCCGAAGGTCAACCATGAAGCGCTGGCCCAGGGTTGCTGCGATATCGTCAATCGGGGCGTCGCCGTGTGGAAGGGAAAAATCTATCTTGGTGCATTCGATGGCCGCCTGATTGCAATCGATGCGCGTAACGGCAAGAAGGTGTGGGAAGTCGACACCGTGCTCGACCACAAGAAGAGCTACACCATTTCAGGTGCGCCCCGCATCATCAAGGGCAAGGTATTGATTGGCAACGGCGGCGCCGAATTCGGCGTCCGCGGTTATGTCACTGCGTATGAGGCGGAAACCGGCAAGCAGGCCTGGCGCTTTTTCACCGTGCCGGGAGATCCGAAGAACCCGCCAGAAGACAAGGCAATGGACATGGCGCAGAAGACCTGGTCCGGTGACGCCTGGGTCAAATGGGGCGGCGGCGGCACGGCATGGGATTCGATGGCATATGATCCGGAATTGAACCAGCTGTACATCGGCGTCGGCAACGGCTCGCCCTGGAACTACAAGTTCCGCAGCGAGGGCAAGGGAGACAATCTGTTTCTCTCTTCGATCGTGGCGCTTAATCCCGACAACGGTGAGTACATCTGGCACTACCAGACCACGCCGGCAGACCGCTGGGACTTCACTGCGACGCAGCACATGATCCTCGCCGATATCGATCTGAAGGGCGAGAAGCGCAAGGTGTTGATGCAGGCGCCGAAAAACGGCTTTTTTTATGTGCTTGATCGTACCAACGGCAAGCTGTTGTCCGCCAATAATTTCGTGCCGATCAACTGGGCAACGCATGTTGACATGGCAACCGGACGTCCGGTGCTGACGCCCGACGCCAACTATCTCGAAGGCGAAGGGCCCAAGGTCGTGGTGCCAAGTTTCCTCGGTGCGCATAGCTGGCAGCCGATGTCGTTCAATCCGAAAACCGGTTACGTGTACCTGCCTGCCCAGGAGTCGGTTGCGCAACTCGAGGCGCAGAAAGAGCCATCCTTCTTCCCGCACAAGTCCGTGGTGAACCTGGGGACCAAGGTGCCGGACCTGCCGGAAGATCCCGCGATCCTCAGCCAGATCAAGAGTGCATGGAAGGGCCGCCTGATTGCGTGGGACCCTGCGACACAGAAACCGGCCTGGACGCAGGAGTATGGCAGCGCGTGGAACGGCGGCACCCTGTCGACTGCCGGCAATCTGGTATTCCAGGGCACAGCCGATGGTCGCGTCGTCGCCTACGCTGCCGACAGCGGCAAGAAACTATGGGAGTCCGGCGTCAACTCCGGTGCGATGGCGGGTCCGGTCACCTATGCAGTAGGGGGAGAACAGTACGTGACATTCATGGTGGGCTGGGGCGGCGCCTTTCCTTTGGTTACCGGGCCGTTGGCGCCCAAGGTGAGACCCGAGGCACGTATTGTGACATTCAAGCTGGGTGGCAAGGCTCATCTGCCGGCGCCGGCAACGGTATTGGCAGGACTTCCCGCAGTCGAGGGAATCACCGCGACCCCGGACCAGATCAAGGCCGCACGGGAAATGTATAACGGTCTTTGCGCGTCTTGCCACGGCCTTAATGCGATCAGTGGCGGCGTGGTGCCCGACCTGCGTTACCTGACGCCGCAAAAGCACGCACAGTTCGCTGCGATTCTTAGTGGCGCACGGGCAGCCCGTGGCATGCCTGCCTTCAATGCGGTGCTCAAGCCGGAAGAAATGGAGTCGATCCGCCAGTATGTGATCAAGCGCTCGCATGACCTCAATGCCGAACTGAAGCAGCAATCGGCATCCAGATAGGCAATCCGCCCAACTCGCCGAACATCGCCTTGACGGATGTTCGGCGAGTTGCCGTATCCTTTTCGGAAAGTGGAACTGCGGCATGTAAGGCAATGCTGATGCATCAGAAAGCAAAGCCATGCATCAGAAGATGGGTCAGGGGAAATAAATATGTTAGGATAAAAACAAGCCGGCATTCTCATGAAGCTGGTCGATGAACGACGATGCAGTCGTTTCAAATAAAAAAAAACATAAACTGAGTCGGCGCCGGTTAGTGCGAACATCGGGGACATCAATGAACACACTGCTCGGAGATTGCCTGAGAGTGTACAAGGCAAAAGTCTCTTCCAGACGGATGCTGCTTTCGCATGCGGCAGTATCAAATGCCATCCCGCATGAAGAGCCGCCGCAATGAATAGCGAGGAATTCATTCAGGCGCAACGTCAGTTGCGTAGCCTCCTCCTCGATAAGCGGCAAGCTGCCGTCATGCGCGGAGCATGCGATCTGGCCGCGCATCTCTTGCTCTATCTCGATAACACTGAACACTGCTGGCTACTCACGCTTGAATGGTGGCGAGGCAAGCTGGATGCCGACCGTGCCGACGGCGGCTTTGCCAACCCGCGTGGTGAAAGTTATCGACCGTTTGCGGAGTCGCTTCGGCGCGGAGTGTCAATTCCGACCTCGCTAGGCGTAACGATTGATGCGGACGATCCTGCATTGTGCATGGTCTGGGCGTCATCTCGAGCGGTCGCCTTTGGAAACGTGGAGACGGATGCGCGCTTTACTGCCCGGTCCCGTGCGCAGATGTTCTCCGTAAGCACACGCTCCAAGCTGGCGGTTTCCCTTCATGACGGACCGCGCCGCGTTGGACTGATCTGCGCGGACTGGGCGCGCGAACGCAAATCGTGGAATGCCACGCAATGCCAGCAAATCAGTGATGTCGCGACTACCGTCCTTGGTCCGATTTTCTCTACCGCTTACCGTGCCGCCATCGAGCGGGATGAGAGTGAAGGCGAAAGGGGATGCCCTGCAAGCAGCAACGCTGTACCGGATGCGCCGAAGTCCCCATTGGCGGCGTTGACGCCGGCAGAGCTGAAGGTGGCTCGCCTGGTGGTAAATGGCATGAGTTACAAGGAGATTGCGCGTGAATTAAATCGCTCCTTTTCCACTGTCGATCACCGTTTGCGCGCTATCCGCGAAAAACTGGGAGTCAGTTCCACGGCGCGCCTGATCCGTCTCTTTACCGAAAATCTTCCCAACGAACGGCGCTAACGCTGTTCAACACCGTTTCCTTCCGTTTCATCGTTGCAATTCAGCAAGCGCACATCTCGCCATTGCAGGCATGCCTCATGGTGAACGGCCGGGAAAAATTTGCGCCGGCAGTGCAACGCTCCATCCGTGAATCCATCGTTAAAAAGCATGGCAGGTGCTACCCCGCTTTACTGTTGCGGGAGAATGCGCATTCAGTTATTTTAATAATTGTTGAATTATTGTATAGTTAGATTATGGAAAAGACGATCGCCACCACTATTTTCGAATCGCTCGCATCGGCTATCCGGCTGGATGTTTATCGGCTGCTGGTCAAGCAGGCGCCGCAAGGCATGGTCGCAGGCGAAATCGCCCTCGCCCTGGACGTACCCCCGACCAATCTCTCCTTCCACTTGAAGACGCTGGCCCAGGCTGGCCTGGTTTCGGTGGCGCAGGAGGGCCGCTTTCAACGCTATCGCGCCAATATTCCGTTGATGCTGGACTTGGTCGCTTACCTGACCGAGGAATGTTGCTCCGGCCATCCCGAGCAGTGTGCCGACATGAATGCCACCTCAAACTGTGCCAAGGCCGCGCTTGCGCCGCTTTCCTTCACCAGAACCGGATCGTGAACCATGAACATGCTCTTTCTTTGCACCGGCAATTCCTGCCGCTCGATCCTGGCTGAGGCGATTTTCAACCATCGCGCTCCCGCCGGCTGGAAAGCCATGAGCGCGGGCAGCCAGCCGACCGGTTACGTGCACCCGCGCGCGCTGGCCTTGCTTGCGCGCGAAGGAATGTCGACCGATGGCACCACCAGCAAGTCCTGGGATAACCTGCCGACCACGCCGGACATTGTCATCACGGTGTGCTCCAGCGCCGCCGGCGAAGCCTGCCCGGCCTATCTCGGTCCGGTTCTGCGCACCCACTGGGGCGTGGAAGATCCGGCCCACGCCACCGGCACCGATGACGAGATTGATGCCGCCTTCATGGCCGCTTACCGCATCCTGCGTACCCGTATCGAGGCTTTCCTGGCACTGCCGCTAGAAGAACTCAAGCAGGATCGCGCCCGCCTGAAAGCGGCGCTGGATCGCATTGGCACGCTTTTTTCATAATCTTGTTCAATATTTGATGAGGAATGGAAATGAAAACCATCCAGGTGTTTGATCCTGCCTTGTGCTGCAGCACGGGTGTATGTGGAACCGATGTCGACCAGGCGCTGGTCAGCTTTTCAGCGGACGTCGATTGGGCCAGCCAGAACGGCGCACGGATCGAGCGCTTCAATCTGGCCCGGGAACCGATGGCTTTTGCGGAAAACACGACGGTCAGGGCTTTTCTGGAGCGCTCCGGGCAAGAGGCGCTGCCGCTGATTCTGCTTGATGGCGAAGTCGCCTTGGCCGGCCGCTATCCCGACCGTGCGCAACTGGCGCGCTGGACCGGCATTGCAGCGCCCGCCGCCGAGCCGACACCTGCCAGGAGCTGCTGCGCAGACAGCGGCTGCTGCTGAATTCCGGAGATGCCATCATGCAATTTCTCGAACAACCTCCGCATTTTTTCTTTTTTACCGGCAAAGGCGGCGTCGGCAAGACCTCGATCGCCTGTGCCAGCGCGATTCAACTGGCTGAAGCGGGGCGGCAGGTACTGCTGGTCAGCACCGATCCGGCCTCCAACGTAGGCCAGGTATTGGGTGTCGCGATTGGCAACCAGGTCACGGCCATTCCCGCCGTCCCCAATCTGTCGGCACTGGAAATCGACCCGCAGGCCGCGGCGCAAGCCTATCGTGACCGGATTGTCGGCCCGGTGCGCGGAGTGCTGCCGGACGCGGTCGTCAAGAGTATCGAAGAACAGCTTTCCGGGGCGTGCACCACGGAAATTGCGGCGTTCGACGAATTCACCGGGCTGCTGATCGATTCGGCCCTGACCGCCGGTTACGACCACATCATTTTCGATACCGCACCGACCGGGCACACGATCCGGTTGCTGCAACTGCCCGGGGCGTGGAGCGGATTCCTGGAAGACGGCAAAGGCGACGCCTCATGCCTTGGCCCTTTGGCCGGACTGGAAAAGCAGCGCACCCAGTACAAGATCGCGGTCGAAGCCCTGGCCGATCCGCTGCGCACGCGTCTGGTGCTGGTGGCGCGCGCCCAGCAGGCGGCGTTGCGTGAAGCTGCCCGGACCCATGAAGAGCTCGCGGCTATCGGCCTGTCGCAGCAGTACCTGGTCATCAACGGCGTGCTGCCGCAAAGCGAAGCGGCGCGAGACCCGTTGGCGGCGGCGATCTGCAAGCGCGAGCAAGCCGCCCTGGCGGCGCTTCCCGCGGCGCTGAAGGCATTGCCGTGTGATTACCTGGCCCTCAAGCCGTTCAATCTGATGGGACTGGATGCCTTGCGCCAGTTGTTGTCCGATACCGCTGCACAGGCCACCGTCAGCACCGATGCACCAATCATGCTGAATGCGCCGAACCTTTCGGCACTGGTCGATCAGATTGCCGCCGATGGCCATGGCCTCGTGATGGTAATGGGCAAGGGCGGCGTCGGAAAAACCACCCTGGCGGCAGCGGTCGCCGTGGAACTGGCCCACCGCGGCTTGCCAGTCCATCTCACCACCTCCGACCCGGCAGCCCATCTGATCGAAACCCTGAACGGGCCGCTGGGCAACCTCACGCTCAGCCGGATCGATCCGCATGCCGAGACCGAGCGTTACCGGCAACATGTACTGGATACCAGAGGCGCCCAACTCGACGCGGCAGGCCGGGCGCTGCTGGAAGAGGATTTGCGTTCGCCTTGCACCGAAGAGATCGCGGTATTCCAGGCATTTTCACGTGTCATCCGCGAGGCGCGCAAGAAATTCGTGGTGATGGATACCGCGCCCACCGGCCATACCTTGCTGCTGCTCGACGCCACTGGCGCCTATCATCGGGAAGTCACGCGCCAGATGGTGGACACCGGCTTGCATT
>DATEZO010000126.1:0-32373 GCA_035255485.1 Burkholderiaceae bacterium | reverse complement strand
TGCTGCGATCCATCTGGCTGACGTAATCACGCTTGAGGGTATTCACAAAGCTCTCTGCCATGCCGTTGGACTGCGGACTGCACACCGGCGTATGGATCGGCGTCAGACCCAGCTGCCTGGCAATGGCATGCGTCTCGTGGGCGCGGTAAGCGCCGCCATTGTCGCTCAGGAACTCCAATTTCAAGATGGCTGCGCCGCCATCGACATTGCCAAACCGCTTCTCCACTGCTTCAATCAACATCTCCCGCACTGGCTCGCCGGGCAAGCCGCGACCCGACCACGCACGCCAGGCAATGATTTCACGGTCACAGCAATCCTTGGTAAAAGTGCCGGTGACGACCTGGCCATTATCGCAGGCGATTTCAAAGCCGTCCGAACACCAGCGTGTATCCGGCTCGCTCACTGCCACCACGCCTTCATGGGGACGGCTGCTAGCACGACGCTTCGGTGCTTTCGGCAGCAGCAGGCAATGCTGCTTCATTACCCGGTAAAAGCGTTTATGGTTGACCGGACGCAGTCCGATCAGACTGCGTGTGCGGTTCACCAGCGCTCCGGCGCGACGGTAACCATAGGTCGGCAGCGCTGTGATTTCAGCACGCACGCATCGACGAGCATCGCATCCGAAACAGGATCGATACCGCCAGCTGTGCGGCCATCCACCCAGTCTTGCGGGCGGTGGATCAGTTCATGCAGATGAGAGCGCGCCACCCCGAGAGCCTGGCAGACCCTCTTCATTGGCCGTCCTTGTCGGACAAGGGTGAGCGCGCAATCCACTTTCGCTCTCGAGCAAGCTCGACTGCCTCCTTGAGAATCTCGTTCTCCATCGTCTTTTTGCCCAGCAGACGCTGGAGTTGCGCGATCTGCGCGCGGGCACTCGCCAATTCGCTCGCCGGCACCACCGACTCGCCGGCGCCGACTGCGGTTAACGCGCCTTCCCGGTCAAGCTTGCGCCAGTTGAACAATTGGCTGGCTGCCACGCCGTGCTGACGGGCCACCAGCGACACGCTCATGCCGGGCTCGTAGGTCAGCCGCACCAGCTCGGCTTTCTCCTGAGCGGACCACCGCCTGCGGCGCTGGTCGGTCACCGTGACCACCTCTATTTTTTCGTTATTCCTAGTCATATTCACAGTCGTATTCCTATGCGTAAAGATAACGCACTAACTGTGTCCGGTCATCCAGGGGGCTATCTCAGGAGGGTACTTTGGAGATCTTCCTTTTGGTTGGATGCGACATGTCGGATGAAAATTCTAGCCGTCCGCTTCCGCTGCATTTGAGTCGATCGACAAAATTATGCGACTGGCGGGTCAGGGTCGATAGCGTCATTCCGAGTGTTTGATGCCACTGTCCGGATGGTTGCTTATAGCCGCCCACCGTGCGCTACGGACTCACTGCCGCGCACGACCAGTCGCGAACAGACGCTTCCATTTTCGAATGAAAATTTGACCGTCGACTCCTTTCTCGCAAGAGGACTTTCGCGCATTACTTCCAATTTAAGCATCGGTCGATTCCCGTGCTCAATACGCGCAACTATTTCCCGGCTGTTAGCTCTGCAATGTGCTTTCTTAGGTCAGTGGTGGCTCCATCGGTATGGTGCTCATGAGCGTGAGGCGTTAAGGGAGGTCGTTAATGCTACGGGCGGCTTGTGACAACTATGGTGACGGTGGCGTGGTGCTTTCCTCTGGCTACCATCGCCTCGCCGGATTTTTCGTCGATCGCAATGGCGCGCACGATGAGGCTTCCCATCGGAACCTGAAAATGCAGCATGCCTCGCGCGTTCGTGATCATCGCGACTTCAGGGAAGTTGAAATCTGCCGTAACAACGGCGACCGCCGCTGAGGAGACGGCAGAACCTTCTCCATCAACGACGTGAACGGTGACGTCTCGTAACTCGCTCAATCGAGCGCCTCAGGCAGCGACACCGAGTCTTGAGTGATCCACTCACGAAGTTTCTCGCGTATGGATTGGGACAGCAGCGGACCGCAATTAACGTTCGAATCGGGAGCGTGTGAATCGAAGCCATTTGTATGGACGCCCAGCACTTGCCAACAGCGGGTAGCCGTGTCTGCAATTAATAATGGCGCGCCGCTCTGTCCGATGGCAGTATCGATGTCGTAGTAGGCGCGCGACGAGGTGCTCTTCGTGATATTTCCGCGGTGCATATATTGGTATATTCCGCCACTGCGGTCGGATGGGTAGCCCGAAATCGTGACCAGACTTCCTTCAAGGTTTGGAGGTATCGTATCAACCATTTCTAAGCATTCTTCAACCCCCACCAGCGGTTTGTCCAGTGTGATGCATCCGATATCGAAGTCAACTTCCGTGCTGCCATGCCAGCCTTCCAATGTTTTGAACGTGGCGCTCAGTGATGAATGGTGATGGGGAAAACCTCCATTGCGCCCCGGCACGGCATAGATAGCTGTTGCCCATCCGCCAAGGGAATGTCGTGAATAGACACAGTGTCCAGCAGTTATCACCGTACGGGGGCCTGCGAGCCAGCCAGTTCCCGACTGTCGTTTGCCGTTTTCACCTTCGATCATTAGCGAGCAGACCGCGTTCCACGGGAAACTCTTCGGGTTCTCGACTTTTATCCGTCTATCAACGTTGCCAGTGACTGACGAGAACGTCGCCATGCCAAAAATACTCGGCACAATCGGGTTCTCCCAGTTGTTGTAGTCGCGTTGAAAGTTGGACATCAATTTCGACGTTTGTTCAGCGCTGAGTGAAGACCGCCTAAAGACAGTTTGAAGTGGGTTCATAAGTTAAAAAAGAGCACTCACAAGGGACCAGCACGTAACATATCATTTTCAATGAACCGAAATAGATGTCTTTATGGAAAAAACGTCTCCGCCCGCAAGGGCATCCGAGAAGTACGATCCACAAGCGGTTCGCACTATCTGTGCAGAACTATGCGATATGGATACTCAGAAAGTTGTGCGGATTAAGAAAGGGACTGACGGTACCATTTCTTACCACCTTCAAACAGTAGCGGGACAACGGCTGCATATGCTCCAGTCTTCGCAGGACAGCTGGGCGGTGATCCTGATAGGCGATGACGGCACGCCTGAGAAAGCTTGGACCTCGGCTTTAGAACCCGCGGTAGAAAGCACCGCGCATTTCGTTCTTGCAGTTCTGGAAGAAGAGTATGGTGAAATGACAGCGGAGTATTTAAAAACGCTTCTAGAGTTCAAGAAAGATATTCAGCGGAAGTACTTCAAGATGACGATCGGCTGTGTCGTTGTACACACTCGTCGTGCACTTGCTCGTAGTCCACAGGACAACGAAGTTGTGATTCAGATTTGCGAGACTGGCGAGATCAGGAGATATTTTTCTCGAGTCGGCCATAAGATTGAATTTTCATATGACGTTCTAGATATGCTTCCCTTTTAGAGAATTCAATTGAATAGCAATCTTTTTAGTGGGACGCGTGGTTTTTTTTCGGTTGCCAGCGGTGTTGCCGTACTGAACGGTAAGTTTTCTGGACCGATGGCGGACATTGATCTCTCCGCGCCGGATAACGCGGGGTTTGTCGACGACGAATTGACGAGACGGCACGAGATTTCGCACTATCGCCACTTGATGACGACGCCATTTGGACTACTTATTTGGCGCACCTATAACACAATTATTTCCCATGCAGAGTTCATTTCTAGAGCTTTGAAGGATATTCGTCCGCCGATTGGCTATAGTTTGCCAATCCATGAATGGGTGAAACGAAATCCTGTCTCTGGCTTGGCGAAAAACGGCAGATGCTTTACCCCCGACCGTATTGGAATCCGTACGGCGAATCTTGAGTCAACAGCTGAATTTATTGATTATCTAAACGGGAAGGTCCATGTCCTGACGGGTTTTTTGAATGCGTTGCTGTACGGGAAATGCGAGACGATTGGTGCTTTCATCTCGCTTGCCAACGACGCGTTTGTAGCACTCGCGGAAGCATCGGATATTGCCCCAAGCCGTCCGTGGCGGACGAATCTTCCTCTGGACACGTCATTTCCAAGGGGATTCTGTATGGCCGAACTCGTGGAGGCCAATGCGCGTTTGGACGAACGCCGTTTTCTTGAGGCTCAGCCAAATGCGAAGCACCTTATCGAGGCTTGGGAGGCGCGTTCCATTCACGGAATGTACGAGAGAGCGTATCGCTACCTCATGCATGAATTGGGGGATGTCGATGCCGCGTTATGTGTTGTAGATGCCGCAATCATGTCGCCCATCGATCCTGCATTCTCCACGATGGTGGATGACGGGCTCGTCATCGAGCAGATCCTTCCGTCCTTCCGGCTCGCGAAGCTGGTCGAAGAGGCGACTAAGGGCTTCTGGCCTGTTTCCAATCAAGACCTGCATACGTTTCTTGGTTCCCAGCTTGCTGAAAAATGCGGCCTTATTGCACCACTGGCGGTTGCAAGGCACGGGATCACCGCGGACTATAGCGGGCCAACGTCGTGGGGATCTGATCACCGGTTATACGGATATCCTGAAGTCACGAACCTTGAATCGGTATATCGGTTTACGGAGGGCGAGGTCAGGCGTGCGATGAAATGGCGATCAAACGATTTCACGTCGGTGGTGCGCCAGCACGAAGTGAGCGACCCGTATGTGTTTCGGCCGTTGATGACGTTCTATCGCGACAACGTTGTTTTCGGCTTTAACGAAGAGCACTATAACCTGCAGCCGGAAGGAAGCAATATTGCATTGCTCACCTATAAGAAGTTCGTCAGTGATTGCCTCACCTTGTCGCTGCTGTCAGCAAATTGCGAGGAAGAACTCAACACACTCGTCACGTTGAGTACGGTCATAAAACGCCGCGCGTTGGAAGGGTACGGAGGCGCAAGCGATTGGTTCAGTCAAGGGTTCGCGAATCACGGTGTGACGCAGGGGGACGTCGAGGCGTTTTTCGATGTTGCTAGGGACGCGAGAAGCATTCTCGGTGCCCACTACAGCAGTAGGCGCTCATGAGTGCCGGATTGTGCAAATTTGCTGCGCTGATACGGATTACCTGCGTCCAGAGACGAATAGATGGCGCCACAAGGATATTGGGGTATTTAGGAAGAGACGTGAAGCCGGAGCGGGACCTGCGCTTGTCGCGATTAAACCACTCACATGCATCAACCGCATGATCTGTGCTGTGGGTGGCGCCACCTACTGAAATGCCATTGTGTTTATTAGCTTTTGAAGATTCACTTTAAGCTCGCTAAGGTCGTGTTCGCTTAAGGTACCGTTCTTTTCATAAGCAGAAATTGCCATTTGAAGCGAATGTGCGGCAACTTTGTTGGCCGTGGTAGCGTTTGTCGCCAATACGGCATTGTTTTTCGCAAGCTCAACATTTTTATCCGTCACTTGAATAACCAGTTCCCAGAGCTTTTCGTGAGAGCTGTCGATGTGAAGTACCGGGCTAAAAGATAATCTGTAGTGCGGCCACGTAACGCGTGGACTGAACAAAAATAGCCATGGGAACATAGATTGCCTCTGCCGGAATAATGTCGTCTTCTATTTCAGTGGATACCTCTGATTGAAACATTGTGATCGCACAATAAATCCACATCCGTAAGCGAAGATATTTCCATTTGTTACGGTGTTTCTACAGCGTAAAGCTTCTGGATATAGTTCATGCATGAAGCCATGCTACCTGCTTGCCCTGTTCGTTTTCGCCTCTTCCGCTTCATTCGCCGACGTGCCGGCTGAAGTCCTGAACCCTGACGTTCACCAGGACACGATCAACGAGACGATCTGCCAGAAGGGCTACACGAAGTCCGTGCGTCCATCGACGATCTATACCAACGGCGTGAAGCAGAAGCTGATGCGGAAGCAGGGTATCGACTGGAACCGGGCAAGCGAATTGGAATTGGACCACATTGTTCCGCTTGTGCTTGGCGGCCATCCACGAAACATCCATAACCTCACGCTCCAGCCGTGGGACGGCGCTCTTGGCGCCAAGGTCAAAGACAAGTTAGAGGTGCGTCTGGCGCGCGAGGTATGCACCGGGAAGATATCGCTTGCGGCCGCTCAGGAATGCATCTGGAGTGACTGGAAGGCATGCGCTACCACTCACCCGGGCAGGCGTTGGTAGAACCAGCGCGCTGTCGCCTTTATTGATTCAGGGTGTCGTTCACCCGATCTTTGACCTCTTCCCGGACATCAGTCGTTGTTTTCGATTGCCCGGTAGTGCTCTGCGACTGCTGATCACCAGATGCGCCACCGGAGTTTTCTTCAGGCCGTTTGCTCTCCGTCTCCAATCTACGTTCGCTGTCCGCGCGGCCTTGATTGTCGCCGTCAGGTCCCATGAGGTCCTCCACGTCGGAAAAAGGAAGCCGAAGCCTTCTGGCGCTAGGACGCCGAAGACCACGGTTTAGCTTTGACTGGTTGCGGCGACTGGGATTCCACCCAATGGCACCGGCACCGTCAGGCTGCGTGCCTTGATTGTGCGCAACAACAAATTTCCCTTGCCGTTCAAACACTTAATGCTCTGGGCAATGGCTTATCCACAGATTTGCACACAGAAAACGGGGAAAAGTGGGGTTGCAAAATACTGTATTTAAATACAGTATACTTTCATGAAATTCTTGCTCAATCTCGTCTATTGCCTTGGTACGCAGAAAGAGCCGGCGCGCATCAATGCGGAGGAGCCGATCATTGGCGACTTGGCTATCGGCCCCTGGCCGCCGAGAGGTATTAAGCGGCAGACAAGATTCCGCCGGATCGCTTTCTTTTACCCCGATGAGCTGCCAGACAGGCCGCTCCACCTCTACGAGCCGGTGTTTGTCAGGTGCACGTCAACGTTCATGGAAATATCCGGGATCGAATCGGACGGGGACGTGGACTACCTGCAGAGCTGGGCGCTACGCTTAGCGATCCCAATGACCGACGGTGCCTTAGGTGCCAAGTATGACGATCAGGATTACTTCATCGAGCGCGGTCGTGGAATTTACGCCTGAACGTATCGAACAATTCTTTGCCGTCCGCGTCCTCGATCCTATCCGCAAGAAGTGGTATACGACGCGCTGGAAGATGACCCGCGAGGATGCGGCCAAACACTACGCCGATACGGAATACGAAATCCGCGAGGAAACCATGGAAGAGCGGAAAGTTGGCGGCAATCCCTACAAGATGATGGGCAGCCACTTTATGAAGCAGGATTAGGTCCGGGGGGCTCGGCTTACTTTCGGTGCCGGATGCGCCGTCAGCAGTTCGGCCAGATATTGCTGGAGAAAGTCGTCGGCCTCGCCGGCAGGACAGTTGAGCCAGTTGTCATACTGATCCGGCCGGAGCATCACGACCATGCGCTTTTCGTCCGCTGGATCGTGAAACTGGTTCATCACCGGATGGTCATCGGCGTTGATGGTCAGCATCGAGAAGGAAAGGAGCTGCAGCCCGTTTGGGCCTTCCTGCTTGTATTCCCAGATCCCGGCAATGGCCAGCGGCGCACCGTCGGTGTTTGCGATTTCCCAGCGCTCTTTCCGGTATTTCTGCTTCTTCGAATGGCCATCTCCCAGGTCCAGCCCCGTGTCGATCGGGAAGTATCGCGGCTCGAAGATTGAAGCGGCCGGGATGATGCAGAACTGGCCACGCTTCCATGCGCTGCGAAAGCTTGGTGTCTCCGATATTTTCTCTGTGCGTGCATTGTAGGTGTAGCGCGCATGCTTCTTCGGCTCCTTGGCCCAATGGGGCACCAGACCGAACATACCAAGCGCGGCGGCACGGTCGCCGGGCGAGAGCTCTGCACGCGGGCGGCGGATGAACGGCACCATGTCGACCGGATATGCCTCTGCAGAATACTCCGAGTCGGGCGGCGCAACCTGAAAGTGCTGCTGCAGCAGCTCGCGGCTCGAGGGGCGGTAGTTGGCGCACATAGAACGATTGTAACGCCGTGGAGGCACGCCGCCACCCCCTGCAGCGACTCCCATAGTGGGGGTGACAGGTAACCCGCCATCGGCTCCAACGCAGAAGCCATGAATTCTTGGGGGAAAACGATTAACAGGTCGTTCAACGGGATCACGCAACGGTATTGCGCCGCAAGGCGTGCTGGTGAACGTACATCTCACGGCGCAATGCCGCCGCGTACCGGTCAGCTGCACAGGAATTGAGGCTCCATGCGGCTTGGCGGACTGATCAGCGTCCTTACATGTCGGCTCACGCCGCGCATAGCGGCGCGAAGTGCAGAAAATGGTCGCTTGTACATGCGATGGCAGGAGATAGATTGGCGAACACGAAGCTGAACCAATCCGAACGAGCATACCGAGCACTATCGCATACGCCGAATGCCGTTGTGCAAGCGGTCGACTAGCCGTATTCAGCAGAACATTTCCGGTCACGAAGTCGGGAATAAGAACGACGCCAGCCAGCGAACAAGGGCTTTAGTACACTTTTTCTGAGCTCCTGTTGGTTGAAAAAAATCTCAGCCATATATTCCTGCAATGAGTCGGGGTAACGGATCGTTCTGCAGCTCTGGATAATCCTTATTAGGCTTAGCCATGACTGAATTTCCTACTGCGCGATATCAAATCGCGCTCTTCATGGCGATAGTTTCTCGCCCTCCCACTACGCGTCAGTGCTAATTCCGGCGTATCTACGGCAATCAGCTCAACCTCGCCGCGTTACCTAATTTTGCATGTACTTGCACAACAGCCGGCAGCGTGCAGCCTGAAATTAATGGAGATTTTTTATGACACACCTTGTAGACACCATGGCGTATGTTGGCACCACACCATGGCATGGTTTAGGCAATGCACTACATGTCGGTGAATCTGTCGATGTTTGGGCGAAACAAGCCGGCATGGATTGGGAAGTTCTGGAAGCACCGGTGTGCTTTATGGCCAGAGGCGCCGGCCGCTTGAATTCCGCCTTGCCTTTCCCTGAACACAAGGTGCTGTACCGGTCCGATACGCATGCTCCCCTGTCGGTCGTCAGCCAGCGGTTTAAAGTGGTACAACCTCGAGAGATCCTGGAGTTCTACCGTGACCTGACCGAGCTTTCCGGCTTCAGACTGGAAACGGCCGGGATTCTTAAGGGCGGCCGGAAGATGTGGGCGTTGGCAAGAACTGGTCAGTCAGCCGCGTTGAAGGGTAACGACGTGACGAAGGGATACGTGTTGTTAGCTACCGCCTCTGACGGCACGCTGGCAACGACTGCGCAGTTCACATCAGTGCGTGTCGTCTGCAACAACACCTTAGCCGTCGCGTTGGCGGGAAATGCAGCCGCAGTAAAAGTACCCCACAGTACCGAGTTCGATCCAGTAACGGTCAAACAGCAGCTCGGCATCTCACTTTCCTCTTGGGACACCTTTATTTACCGGATGAAGAAGCTCAGTGAACGGCCGGTGACATCGAAGGAGGCGATGCGCTACTTCACCGGGATCTTTGCTCGTCCGGACAACCCGACCTCCGGCAAAACCGGCGAACGCCCCATGTCGCAAGCCATGGCCCTGTTCGAAGGACAAGGAAAGGGAGCCGAACTGCCCTCCGCAAAAAACACCGCCTACGGCTTACTCAATGCCATGACTGCGTTTGTCGACCACGAGCGACGAGCAAAAAGCCCGGACCACCGCCTGGACTCGGCGTGGTTTGGCGAAGGAGCACGCCTGAAGCAAAAAGCACTCGACCAAGCGCTGTTACTGCTTTCCTGAAAATCTCTGTTCATCGCATAAAAGCCCGGACGAGCTAACCGCTCGCCGGGCTTTTTTATCTTGGAGAATTAAACATGTCGTATGCATGGAACAAACTGCGCCTGGCGGTACATTGTCTGGCAGAAGGAGGATCCCAGCGGGAACGCCTGGCAGCTGCAATTGGAGACCACCTGGTCTGCCTCCGTCCAAAGGACCTGCCGTCAACATGGCGTCCTGAATTCACATTGGTGATTGATCGCCTCCGCCTTGGCCCCCTCCGGAAAAAGGAAGTCGAGGTCAGGCGGATAGTCGGAGCGCTAGACGATGATGAAGTCGATGCGATGATTAGCTCCATCCTCCGTCTCTATGACGCGGTGACGCGATACCAGCCAATCCAAATCGCCGAAGAAATACCGTAATTAACGTGCCGTGTCATGCCGCGATCTCGCTGTGCAGGAAACCCCGCATAAAAAAATTCCGCGACAACTGCTCGCAGCTGAACTGCATGAGATCGTCGTAGATGCGAATTGCGCGCATCAATAATTGCATCGTCCTGGTCGAGAGGTGTCATGACAGTCTTACGCTTGCTCTCGCCCCACAGACTTAGCTGAAAAGCAAGGCTGGAGCCCAGAAGTGATCTCGCCGAATGTCACTGTAGGATCTGCATGGATCAGCGCTGCGGTCTCGCCGATTACCTGACCGTGTGGTTTGCGCAGCCGTCCCTTAAGCGCGCATTCCCAGATGTACACTACCCGCCAACCTTGCCGGATAAGCGCGTCGCGGGTAATTGCGTCACGCCGCTTATTAGCCTCAATCTTCCCGAGCCAGAAATCCGCGCGGGTCGTCGGCCATTTAAAGAGGTGACAGTTATGCCCGTGCCAGAAGCATCCATGGACAAACAGCACCGTCCTGTGACGGTGCAACAGAATGTCCGGCTTGCCCGGCAGACCTTTTACATGCCCCGAGAGGCTGTAGCCGTCTGACTCGAGCAGATCTCGCACTAGCAGTTCGGGACGCGTATTTTTCCCGCGGATAGCCCGCATGTTCCTGCTGCGGGCCTCGGGACTATGCACATCGACCAATTACGCCTCATGCAGCAAGCTGCCGCCCTTGGTTTTCAATTTCTTTCGCTGACAAAATCCTGTCTTTCATCATCTTCGCGACAGCTTCGAACACCGGCACAACAACCGAATTGCCGAACTGCTTGTAGGCCTGCGTATCGGAAACCGGAATGTGGAAACTGCTGCCCTTGCTGTCGACAAAGCCCATGAGGCGGGCACATTCAAGCGGCGTCAGACGGCGGGGCCGGTACTTCATGTTCTTCGGATGGCTGAGATCCTTTTTAGGGTTGAAGCCGCGGTCAATCAGGATCTCTGATCCGTCCTTGTAGTAGCGTGCTGACAGTGTCCGTGCGATGTCGTTCTCGCCGACTAGGCCAAACCCGAAACCGTTACCTTTGGCTTTGTGTTTGGCGGAATAGTTGTAGAGATATTCCCAGAGTTTCGGTGTCAGAACGTACTTCTCATCGACTTCCTTCTCGAGGATATCGCCCAATTTCGGCTTGCAGGTCGCATAGTACTGACGGATATCCCGGAGCGTGAAGCCCTCGTGGACGTTCAGATCCTTTCTGAATCCAACCAGAACAATACGCTCACGATGTTGCGGCAGAAAATTCTGAGCGTCGATGATTTTGGGGTCGTTTCCGCCTGCTGCATCGACGTCCGCAACCCAGTAGCCAAGCTCGTCCAGCGTTTCAGTGATTACCCGGAAGGTCCGTCCCTTGTCGTGGCTCTTGAGGTTCTTGACGTTCTCAAGTAGGAAAGCAGCGGGACGCTTGGCCTTCAGTATGCGGGCCACATCGAAGAACAGCGTACCTTGCGTCTTGCATTCGAAGCCGTGCGCACGACCAAGCGCATTTTTCTTGCTGACGCCGGCAATAGAGAACGGCTGACAAGGGAAGCCGGCCAGTAAGACGTCGTGGTCGGGAATATGGGCATCGATGTGCCGGTAGGCTTCTTCTTCGGAGACGTCCTCCTTGTCGGTCAGCGTGACCTCCCGGATATCGCTGTTGAACTTGTGGAAATCCGGATCGCAGTAGTGATTCGCCTTATACGTCCGCGTCGCCGGCTGGTTCCATTCGCTGGTAAACACACAACGGCCGCCGATGCGGTCAAATGCCCGTCGAATGCCACCGATGCCGGCGAAGAGATCAATGAAATTGAAGTCGTAATTCGGGTGGTGTTCAGGTGGCTGTGGAAGAAGCGTTTTGAGGCCGTCAAATTCTCTGCGGGTCAGTTCGCGGCTGCTGTCTTTTCCGTTTACCAGACGGTTGATGTTCTCGCGGCACCAGTCGCGGCCCGAGATATTGTTTAGGTACTCAGCAATATATTTCTGATCGTAGATTTCGAGTACTTTGTTCAGAAGAGTAAGATCTTCGTTCCGGTAATCCATGGGTTCGTCGCTGGGTTAACTGTGTGATGAAGGATCACACATTTTACCCGGAAAATAACAGAAATACTGTATATTTTTTCAGTATCCTGTTGTAACGATGATGCTGCGTAATGTGCAACTGAAGGCCGCTTTTTTCCAAAGATAAATCGCCTTCCCACGCTTTCATGGGATACCGCTTAGGGGGTAATTGCCGTACGATAACTGTTTTTCTTTCGTCACGGACTCTGCCCAGCCCTCGGCCCGTGCACCTTCGTGCCAGACAGCAGTAACCATAGATGCCCGCTGTATGGAGCGATGTTCAGGCCCGGGGTTTCCGAGAAGCGCCTTTATGAAAAAAGGATATCTTTCTGAACACTTTGAAGGCGTGGCCGCAAAGCGGCTCAGTGCAGTCGAAGCAAACGTCCTTACCTCCAATCAGCACGAGTTTAATGGTGTCCGGCTGCTCCGCACTATCCTGGGTGAGCCCGAAGGCAAGGTCTTCATTCCCGCCAAGGTGCTGTATGTCTGTGACACAGAAGAGCCGGCCGCCCCGGAAAATGCCACGTTCACCTGGTACGAGACCCGGGCAGGTGAACGCGCCCGGGGCGGCAATAAGCACGGCAGGATGCGGTGGGAATACAGGCTTTACTTCCCTGATACGCATGCAACTTCACGCGCGGCGCAAGGCGACCTGCTGATCATTGCGAAGTGCCGTGACGGCAGCCTGCTCGTCCTGATTGCGGCCAGTGGATCAAGCAGTGCACGCCAGCTTGAATGGCTTTTCGGATTTACTGACCTCGCTGATGCGGGATTCGAAGTCAAGGAAACGCTCGACAGCGAAAAGGACCGGCTGCAGTTCACCTCCCGACTGATTCTGGAAAGCATTGGCATCGAGGTCGAAACGGAGCCTGTCGCCGAAGACTTCCTCGATGCGATTTTGAAGAAGTTCGGGGCGAATTTCCCGACGACCCGCGATTTCTCCGCTTTTGCGCGCTCTACCCTCAAAGATATATCGGCACGCGATGACCAAGACAGGGCACTGATGGCGTGGATGGAACGCGAGGAGATACTGTTTCGCGCACTGGAACGACACCTGATCGCCGACCGGCTCTCACAGGGCTTTGGCGGTGATGCAAACGGCGTCGACGTTGACGGCTTCCTCTCATTCTCGCTCTCGGTACAGAATCGCCGAAAGAGCCGTGTGGGTCTGGCGCTAGAAAATCATCTGGAGTTCCTGTTTGCCGAATGCGATGTCCGTTACACCCGCACTGCTGTCACGGAAAACAAGGCAAAACCCGATTTCATCTTTCCAAGCATCGCAGAATATCGTGACACCAGTTTCGCTTCTGGCCGACTTACTATGCTCGGTGTGAAATCAACGTGCAAGGACCGATGGCGTCAGGTGCTGGCAGAAGCGGACAGGGTAGGTGTGAAGCACCTGCTGACGCTGGAAGCGGCAATTTCAAGACATCAGACTGATGAAATGGCGGCAAAGCATGTGCAGCTTGTATTGCCGCGCGGTTTACACAGCACCTATACGGAAGATCAGCAAGCATGGTTGATGAATATTTCACAGTTCACAGAGCTGGTCAGGAGCCGGCAGTAACCAGTTATCTTCCCCTTACTCTGGTCTGCTAAAAGCACGGGGCAGGTGAATAATTTCTGATGTCATACCGATACAGCTCCGCGGCTTATGCCCGGATTACCGCTTCCGGATTTCCAGGATCCACCTTCGCCAAGGAAGACCTATTCGGCAGGAAAAACAAGTTGCATTCTTGGCCTGCTGCAGAACGACGACGCCTTTATCCCAGGGGTCACGGTCACGCCCTTAAACTTTTTTTCCGTGAGCTCGATGACACTCGTAATCACACCCTTTTTAGGGTTTAAATCTGGATCGAGAAGTTCAGCCAGCTTTGTCTCTCTTTCGTTCCAGATTACGTGCACGTATCCATAGCCTTCGCGCTGTGCTTCTACGACGGATCTGACATGAGAGAGGTCCAAGCCAAAACACTTTCCCTCGACATGCTGCCATATGCGCGGCTGTCCCAGTTCCGCTCGAATAGCCGCCTCCCATTGTGAGGAAATTTTTTCCTTATCAAGCTTAGCTTCGGCCTTGTCGAATTTATCCCTGAATAACGTATCCAGCCGATACGCTTCCCTTTTATGCATGTAAAACGATGGCGATGACACCAACTGCCACCAACCATTCTCGGACGGGTATTTGCGTTTGAACTCGATGAACTGCAGTTTTCCTTGACCATCCAGGTTAATGGCATCGCGATCAACCGCGCGCTCACAAATCAGATCGATGGCGCATCGCGTCGCGAGGAGATAAAAAACTTCTTCCTCGGTGAAGGAGTGATTCAGCCATCCGTCAATCCGGACAGGGGCAAGTCTCGATCGTGCGCTCGCCTTGTCTTTTCTTTCCAGATGACCAGATAATTTTTTATCCAGCCCTGAAATAGCTTCCTTCAACAAGCAATAGGATTTGGTATTTGCTGCGTCTCCTGTTCGGACGTCTACCCTGTTCTGCTTCGTACTGAAATCCCACTGACTTATCTCAAAGGCGACCGGCACTTTTTCAGTGTTCGGCGCAACGGCGACGAGGGACGGATGCAGAAAAAAGAACTTGTTTTTCTTCGTCTGGCAGTATTTTTCTATTAATGCAATTTCTGTCGGACTTGGCTCATATGACGGAGGTACAACCTTGAGCCAGTATCGGTACTGATATTGATCGTCATTCGGCAATGAGCCGGTGAACCAACCGAATGCAGCCCCTGTCAGACCCAGCTGCGTTGGAGCAATCTTCCTCCTGAAATACGCCTCTGTTATGAACCCGCTCAGGAGTTTCTCGTTGTCCAGAGCGTGTATCCATTCAATCAAATTATTTTTATCGCTTGTCATCAGGAGAAGGTGCTCGTTTGATTTTTTCGAATTTTTCTCTTAGCAGGGATAGGCATGCGTAGCTGACAGGGAGACCACAGCAACTGATGGAGAAAAGAGAATCTACAGACGCAGTTCGCAGCACCAGTTAATGCGGTGCTCCCAGACTGCGGCTTCCATAGGCAACCGCTTGGTCCATGTAAGCCTGTTTCTGGTCCTGATGGATGAACGTTTTCAGCACCGCACGCGCGCGCGACAGGCCCGCGTAGTGAAGCATGCGGCACGCAGGATGCCCGATACCCTCCATGTCGATAGCCAGTACTACGAGACGCTCAAGCCCTTTGAACGCATGCATCGTAGAGAAGAGAATTCCGTTTTCTTCAGGATCCTCGGCTTCCACAATAGGGATGCCGGCTACGATTGCGAGGTTGTGGATCAGTGAGTTCTCCCGCTTGCGCATCGAGAGGATTGCGATGTCGGTCGGTTTCACCTGCTGCTGAAGCAGTGCCCGGATTTCCTTTTCGAACAGCTTGTGGAAAGCTGCTTCGTCGCTGTAGTAAACGTTCTCGCACTCAACACCGTCTGGTGCTCCCTCCAGCGCGAGGTCAATGCCGGAGATGATTGACGCCTGGACTGCGACCTGCCGCGTATTGCGACAATTTTCAAAAAGTTCATCCATTGCCGGCTGCGCCTCACTGAGCCGTTCGCGTACCTGCTCCTGAATAGTACTGTTGTAGATGTTCTGTAGGGGATCGAAAAAGATATGCCACTTTCCACGGTTGAGCCCGTACCGGAGCATTACATCAAGCGCCTCAAGGTTCTCAGGAGTCAGGAGGTCCTGCGCCTCGTCCACGACCAGGGCATCGTACGGTTCTGAATTGGTCTCGATGAATGCCTCGGTAAAGACTTCAGGAAAGATCCGCGAATAGAGCTCATGGTCGCCTTCTGCTGCACTGAGCCTGGCCAGCATGCCAGCGCTCTGGATTACGTCACGGTAAAGAGCATGGACATGATGTACCTCTACGCCAGCGGCGCGAGCATCCGCCGACAGACTCTTGCTGACGTGCCTCGCGAGAAGCTTGTTGTAACAAAGGTATGCAACACGCAGACCCTGACTGGTCAACTGTGCTGCGCGCTCTAGTGCAATAATGGTCTTACCGGTTCCGGCCTTTCCGCTGACGATGGTTCTGGGATTAGCTGCCATGCGCCGGGACGCGCGGACCTGATCACGTGATAACTGGATAAGCTGGCTCTCGACACCGTTCAGATAGCTGCCGAGGCTGTATGCTGATTCCACGTTTGGGCGCAATACTTCTCTGGCTCGCCGGATATCAGCGCGAGTTGGCAGGCCTGGAGTCCGACCATGCTTCTTCTGATACTGATCGTTCCAGAAACGGTTCAGTCTGGCGATATAGTAGCCAAGGTTGGCTTTGAATTCGCGCCGATCGAGCAGTACACCCTGTTCAATCTCGGCACCAGTGGCAGTAAAAGTCTCCATGGGCATCACAACCCCGTAACCGAACAGGACATTCTTGAAGGTTTTGTCAGCAGCGCACAAAGTTTCCATTATGGCAAACATGGTCTCCTTAGCCTGAGTCCAAGGATCTTCCTTCTTTGTGTAGCTTTTCCCGTTTGGCTCTCCAAACGTCCACACACCGTCCTGACAGGAGACTTTTCCGCCTTTCACTTCGAGTGCAAAAATACCTCTCGTTGACAGCACGACGATATCAGCCTCTCCCCATAGCTTTTTCGGATGGCCGGGTAGCCCCAGCGAATGAAGCACTATCCAGTCGTTATCGAGATCGCGACCGAGCTTTTCGAATACCAGCCGTTCGCCGTAGGTGCAGTCCTTCGGGCTGTCCGGAATCAGCGTTGCCATCATCTATTCACCGCCCGTCGCAAAGAAACCGTTCCACTTGCCCTGAGCATCTCCGATCAGCATGGTGCGATCCAGCTCACGGTTGAATTTCTCGCATGCTGTCTCGGGAACCAGCAGGCAGCAGTGACAGGCGGCGCCGCTGAGCCGGTCGCCGGACTGCCTCGGATCGGTTTCAAGACACACCGGGTCGCTGCCGCACCAGCCTGCATTCCTGATCGTCTCCAGGACAATTTTTTCAAGCAGCTTCGGCTCTGCGAGACGAACAAGGCCACCGAGGCTGCCCTCGGAGTCCGGCGATCCGGTATAGACCAGTACACCATTCATTGCACTGCGCCCGTCCGACGGTTCGGCGATATACAGGCGTTCACGCAGTGCCGAAGAGGAGTAACCGCAGGCCACTGATATCTGACGAATCAGTGCATGCGCGAAGGAGTGAACCAGCAGCAGCCGTGCCGTGATTGTGTAGTCCCGCTTGTACCCTTTTTCCGATGCTATCTGCGCGGAACGTGATTCCATTACGCTGATGCGTTCAGCAAGAGCCGGGTTATCTTCCATCCACTGGTCAATCGCTTCAGTGCGGAACCGGAGAAATATTCCCTCCCCCTTGATTTCCGTGGCCGGCAGCCAGTTGGACGGCCTCTTTGAAAGACGCGATATACGGTTTTCTTTTATCGCCTGACCGATCTGTTCGCTTGCAACAGGATATGGTTCGATACGCGTAAAACCTGCAAGTGCACGCACCTCCCTGAGACGTGACACGGCTCCGATGAGATCAAACCAATGAGCGATTTTCGCTGGAGGCTCCATAACCGTGTTGCAAAACTGGGAGGCAAATCCGGCAGTTGTCTCGGGTTCCCGGTCTGAGGACAGCGCAGAGTATTCCTCCGCACGGGAACTGGATTCCGTAGCGGTGTAGGAAGGATCGTCAAGCTTCTTACGCTCCCGGAACGCTGCCATGAGTGCTTCTACGCTCAGTCCATACCGTGGAGCGATGCCAGCAAGGACGCCGGCAATAGCATCAGCCGGCACCGCACCCAGCACGATCCACTGGTGCTCGACAATCTGGTACGCGACTTCGGTAACCGGGGGAATGGACAAGGCTGAGGCCACGACCGGGAAGTGGATATTCGAGGCGCCACGTTGCAGAACACGCGGCTTTTCCTTACAGTCCCGTTCTCTGTCATACAGCCACGGCCGTGATCCGCTGCAGGTGGCCTTCACCATACTGTCAGCCGAAAACGCATCGCCGAGCGTCGACGCACTGTCACAGCTGGTGCATTTGACATAAAGGTCGCCCAACGACGCCGATTTGCCATGTGAAAGAAGTTTCAGCCGTGGCTCCGCACAGCTCCCACCATCACGACTGCGATGAGCCCACCACACCCAGGGGAATTCGTCTATATGGCCGTGCCGGCATGCGACCACGAAACGGACAGGCGTGGTAACTGCTTTACCGCATTTGGGATTAGTACACTGAAGTCTGGCATTATCGGCGCAGAGCTCGAACGGATCTCCTTCGGTCCCGATGCGGTGACATTTGGGGCACTCGTGCCACTCCGGAAAACGGACGGCCGGCGCGGTACTTTTCAGCTCCACCATCGGAGTGCCGCGGATTGGCTTCACGACAGGCGGCATCCTGAAATGATCGACGTCCAGCTGTGCCTGGAGCCGTCCTTCGGTGATTCTCAGCGCAGGGTGGCTGGTGACCCGCTCCCAGTCCTCAAGACCCATCGGCATGAAAGAGCCCTTGTCGAGATCGATAATGCCACCAATGCCGTATGTTGAGATGAGTTGAGACCTGCGTACTGTACCGAGAGGCTCAACTCCTTCGGGAGCGGGACCGGACTTCTTACTGATTGCCATTTGTGTCCTCAATCTTCTTTGGAATTCGCTTGAAAACAAAAGCGGTTGAAGGTTCTACTTCGCGCATGGTGTTGGGTGTTGGCCGGCCAAAGCCGCTTCCGTTGTTACCTTCTTCCGCCGCGTACATCAGGTAGGGCGTCGTCTTGCCGAATGGTGCCTTCTTCTCCCAGTAGTTCAGCTTTGAGCCGGTCGCCTTTGCCTCGGCACTGCGGAGCGCCCACTGCTGCACGATGTCACGCATCTGCACCAGCGCTTCCTCTGTTTCAACTCCTTCCGTACCAGCCTCGATTCTTGCCTCAATCCTGGCAAGGATCGCGTCCACGTCTGCCAATGCGCCTGCGAACTTACTCGCATCCTCGTCACCCGACATTCCTGGCACGAGATGTCTGATCGCAGCGATCAGGACCGCATGAAGTGCCTTGTCGCGCGCACGCGGCGCCCAAGGGGTGACACTTGTTGCTTCGACGCGCCGGTACAGAGCTCCGTGATACCCGCGGAAATGCTCGAAATGGGACAGATCTCTTGGGCGGCCAAAGTTATACAGGGTATAGACGAGTCCCGGCATTCCGCGTCCAACCCGGCTGCTTGCCTGAATGTATTCCGCAGTCGATTTGGGCTGTCCGTTTACTACCATCAACCCCAGACGAGGTACGTCAACGCCCACCGATATCATGTTGGACGCAAGGACGGCATCTCTCGGGCTGTCACCGAAGAGATCGCCGCCCCCCTGTAATCCAGCTTCAAGACTCTGCAACACTGCTGGTAAATCACGCGAGGAAACCCGGCTGCTTAGCTCCTCAGGCCGGTGTTCCAGATTGCGGACAGGCGTATTAAGCCGTGTTGCCAGAAACTGCATTTGCCTTGGAACGTCATCCTGCAGAAGTACATGCGCACCGCCGAGCTCGCGCAGACTGTTGAAGTACGCAACGCAGGTCCAGTATGGATCGATATCCGAGTCCTCCACCGTCCCCGATGCACGGATTGCTGCCGCGCTCTGCAGCAGGCTAGCGACGACAGCCTGCAGAGCAAACTTGGGGCTTCGGCCTGCGCTAGGAATACCGATGTAGAGGCGGTCATCCCCCTTATCGTCCCTGACAGCGAAGAAAGAATCAGCCGCGTCGAATCCCGGAGGCGGAAACTGCAGGACCGACCGGTCGAACAGCGCCTTCACCTGACGGCCAGCCTGACCAATGGTCGCAGTCGATCCGATGATCTTCGGCCGGATGCCGTCTTTCGTACAGAGAAAATCCACTACGGTTTCGTACAAGCCGGCCATCGAACCTAGCGGCCCGGAAATCAGATGCAACTCGTCCTGGATGATAAGCCCCGGACGCAGGCCCGAGTCGATCCCGAACAGCCGCCGGATGCTAGTACTACGCGGTATCTGCGCAAACTTGTCGATCGTCCCGATCAGGAGCGAGGGCGGACTGGCATATATGGGGTCGTCCACCGTCAGCACAGGCAGCGCCCTCCCACCAGTCCCGCATCCCTTGTTCTGGCAGCTGATCTCGATCACCGGGTCGGTCGCATGCGCACGATAGCCCGAAGCTGGCAGGTCTGTGCCGCATACGGGGCATCGCAGTAACTGGCGCGGCGTCGACTTGGGACTGAGGCCGGCGTGCTCGTCTCGGATGGCAGTCCGCGCATCATCCATCTTGTTTGGCGTAGCCTCGCCGCCTACGTAAAGGCCAAGCGTAATGGGGGCATTGCCGAGCCGTTTATCTTCACCGCGGATCATGTCGCTCGCCGTGATCAGCGCTGCGGCACGCTGGAACTGCTGTACCGTGAGCAGTCTTAGCGTATAACGCATGAGAACATCAACGCCTCCACTGTCGCGACGTGTACCGCTGGTAAGGCGGCGGTAGAAGATCTGAAAAGCGGTGATGCCGAGGTACGCTTCCGTTTTGCCGCCACCGGTCGGGAACCAGAGCAGGTCCATGCAGTTCCGGTCGTCACCGGATTCCTCAACCAGTCCGGGTATGACGAGAAGCATGAACGCCAGCTGAAACGGGCGCCAAACCAGCGGACCTTGTCTTTCCTCCTTGGCCGGAAAGTGTGACTGACGGTCCATGGCTTTGTTAGCCAGCGTGAAGGCAGTCCATGCATCATTATTCTTTTTCAGTATTTCAATACCGGACGTTATGCGCGCCGCGGTGTCCTCGCACCGCTTCAGATTGAAATTGGCGGCCTTCCGATGTGTGCCTGAAAACTGCCCGACCGCATTCTCAAGCTTTTCCTCGATCCAAAACTTGTAGCAACCTGCGAAAGCCTCCAGCGCTGATACCACGTCTTTTCGGCTGTTCTCCTGCGATAGGAAACCGGCCCTCAACATATCAGGGAACTTTTCGGTAACCGATTTCAGCAACTTACTTCCGCGAGGATCGGTGCCCGCCACTGATGCCTCGGGGAGCCACGCCGTACGGACGGCTTCGACGGCCCCTGTCTGAAGGTCATCCCACGTAGCTGCGATTCCGTGGCCCACGGCGTACTCGTGTACGTCACGGTACAGAAGTGAATTGGTCAATGCGTCTTCGTCGTCTTCCGACACCGCAATCTGAAAACGCGGCTGAATCGCGGGAACGCCACCGGCCAGCTGTGCGCTGATACGCACTTCTGACTGAAACAGGCAACGCGCATCGCGTGACTCAATGTCGTTGCTGTCTTCCCGCAAATCGTTAATCAGCGTGACGGTGAAGACAAGCTGACTTCCTGCCACGCGCCGCCGGACATGTACCGAAACGCGGTTGTCCACTATCTTTGATCCGGAGGGATTCTGGAATTCGTTTACCTTCCAGCTTTCCCGGGTTTCGGACGGATCCATCGTGAAAGAATATCCTAGGTGAACACGTGTCCACTGGACCGGAAGGCGCCGCTTTTCCTCTCCCACGCCCGCCGCTTGCTGATCCGGGACCGTAGGGTGATAACGGGCTGTCTGCCCGAGGTCAACCGTGACCAGCGCAGCGGCATCGACCGCAAACGTAATCCCGATCGAACATGGACGGACCGCTCGGTAGCCGGGGACGGCGCTTTCATCTTCATCCATGCCGCCCGATGTCTCGGTACCACCTGTGTCGTCCTCCTCGCCGGAAACCACCGCTCCTTGTGGCCACAGAATACCCGTGAGATAGGTGTCGCCTGGGGGGGCGCCCAATACTTCGTTCTCCTGCATCGGTCCGAGAAGCAGGTTTGCCGCCATTCTGGCGAGCTCGTGTCGTGTTTCTTTCTTATCCATCGCTATCCTTTTCCGCCCTTTTTGAAGGGTTTGAAATCGCCCGTCCCGATCAACGTAACGCCCAGCCACAGTCTGCTAAGGTGATATGGCTCCGGCACATATTCCGGCAGCTCATCGCTTCCCCTGACTGTCACCACTTCGCCGATCCTCAGGTTCATGATTCGTTGCGGGAGGGAAAACCCGTTGCTCAGCAACGAGAGCAGATCATAGGTGAGCTGCGGAGCAGTTATCCCGATCAGTGCACCGGGCCCGCCGTCCGGATTCTGCAGGTGAATGCCGTACAGAACATGCGCGGGATTTTCCGGGGACGCACGTTTGCACAGGAGCACTTTATAGCCGCGAAGGGAAGCCGCGCCGGTCAGCAGCAGCTGCTGAACTACGGCTATCTTCTCCGTTCCTTCGTGTATCCGTGTATCGACAAAGCCTGCCGCGTTGATGTCTCCGGCAATGCCGATTTCGAGATTGACCCAGCCGGACCACCAGTGACATAGCCTTGAGCGTGCGCCCTTTGCAAATTCCCGCTGCACAGGCGCCTTGAAGATGCAGTCTGCGCCAATGGCGCCCAGCTGTTTTCCAGCGCGGGTAATGGCAACGAAGTTCACACAGGCCTCCTCGGCCCTGTCCATATTCGAGGATTCCTGTTCACCCCTCTCGTGTCTGAGCAGGGCGACCGAATCGAATTCCATACCTTTGGCCTGATGGATTGTCGTGATATACAAGCCGGCGTCAGGTACAGCCTGATCATCCGGAAAAGCGTCTGGCCAGTCCATCCTCTTCCGCAATTCGGTCATGTCCAGCGACGTCTCTGTCTCAGCTGCTCCGCTGGCATGCAGAAGTCGTGACCATGCTGCATCCGCGGGCGGAAGACGGAGTGCCTCAATCTGCGCAGCACTGTACTTGCCCGTGATGTGAGCGTATATCTGGTCGAATCTGGATTTCACGAGGTTCCCGGCACGTAGTTGCGACAGCAACGCCGCAATCCATGCAGGAACAGGATGCCGGTAACCCGCCAGCTGGAGAATAAACGGCACGCCAGGCCCTTCCACGTCTTTCCCCAGCAGCTGCTGAGCGACCCGCAATGCCTCACCGTTCGTACGGGTCAGAATGGCGACGGAGCCTTCCGGCAGACATATCAGCCATTCGGCGGACAGTCTGGTTGTCGATGTTGGCAGCTGGTCGATGAAGCGATCGACCATCTCAAGTTTTTTTTCGCCCGCTGTCTTCCGGCGGAGGATGTTTCGCAGCTGGAGCGTGACCTCGGACAGTGACGTGACGGCTCGGTAATTCCGGGTGAGCTCGATTTCGCGCAGAGTGTCGCCGTAGCATGCCCACAGCATGGCCCAGTAGTCTTCTTTTTCGCTTTCGCCGGAATCCTCTGCACCTGCGGCAAAGCCGTAGATGGCCTGAGCAGGATCACCCAGTACCGTGAAACCGGCGCCTCCGCCCGTCTGCGGCGCCAGTAGCCGCAGAAGCGCAAGGACTAGTCTGCCCCGAACACCCGGCAGGTCCTGGAACTCATCGATGATGACGTGGCGGACGCCCCCGAGCAGCGTCCGCACCGCGCTGGCATCCTCGCCTTCTATGCGCTCAGTCAGGGTCCGGATGTTTTTCTCATAGGAGGTGGCGAGCAGATCCGTCGGAGTCTCACCAAGTTGCCTCAGAATGCGGAAGGTCCAGGAATCGAAGGTCCGGACGGAAAGATGCCGCAGATCTTCAGTCACAGCGGCACTTGCGCCCGCGGAGCGCTCAAGCCGCCTCATCAGTGTACGGACCGCACTTCTCGAGAAGCTCAGTGTAAGAATCTCTCCCGGCTTCAGACCCGCACTGATGAGATGCGCCAGACGCAATGCCGATACCTGCGTTTTTCCGGTTCCCGGGCCGGCATGCACAAGGATTCGGGCAGCTGGGTCGGCTTCAATTACGGCCCGCTGCTGCGGGTCAGGCGCTTTCTGATCCATGGCTTTACTCGCTCTGCTGATTTATTGCTGAATTGGCGTATTTTTCCGTCTGTCTGGCTCGCAAATCACCGGCTAAGGATGCGCACGCGACAAGACTTACGCCCTCCGGATGCAGACCTTCGCTGGAAATCTTCGCAAGGCGTTCATCAGCCGCTGCCTCAGCCTGGCTCAGCAGCCGTTCTGCACATTCCCGCTCCGGTACTCCGCGGCTGGACTGCTGGTCCTGCAACATCCAATGCGTTAGTTCATCCGGATTCAGTCGGGCGCTGCCGTTGTCGCTGACAAGAGCCACGGCAAACTCTTCACGCATTCGGTTACCGGCGTCTGTCTGCCAGTACAGCATGAACGCAATTGCGGCATCCGCATTAAGCCCCGCGATTGGCGCGTATAGGCCGCCGCCTGAAATAGCCTTTGCCTTGCGGAGCAAGAGCCTGAACAGGGGGCTATTAATGTCGATCACTTCTGCTGATGCCGTCGCGCCCGGCATGGATCGCTCGAAAGCTATCCGCAAATGGGATGCACGGCGTTTCAGCTCCTGGCAGATCTCATCCGGGAGCACCAGTTCGAGCACATTGCCGCTATGCAGCTCAGCCGTTACCGTAATGCCGAGCTTGCGGCACATTCCGATGACGAAGGCTCTGACGTGCTCCTTTGTCAGCGCCAGTTCGCCCATCGCCGACTTGGCATCAAATCCGGAAGCATGTCCAAGCAGTTCCTGCTGCTTGCTGGTCGCTTCGCAGGCATTCCTGAGGGCCTCGTCAATGCGCGCATTTGTCCGCGCGCCGCCTGCCGTAATTGCCTCTTGCAGGATATCGTCAACGTCGACCATGTCGGCTACCTGCCCCAGAATGTCTTCACGGAGACCTTCCCTGAATTCGTTGCCGACCTGTGCCATATCCGCCACGACCTGGTTGATGCGGCTGTATAGAGTCTCGAGAATCTGCGCATCAAACGTCTGCGGTGCATGCAGGTTAAATACGACGACTTTCTGCTTCTGCCCATACCGGTATAGCCGGCCGACCCGCTGGACGAGCCGCATCGGATTCCAGGGAAGGTCGTAATTGACCATTACGTGGCAGTGCCGCTGCAGATTGATGCCCTCGGCACCGGCCTCGGTCGAAATCAGGAACTGCCCTTGTGCTTCGAAATGGGCAATGGCGGCGCCCCTTTCGTCCGGGTTCATGCCACCGTGGATGAGTGAAACAGAACCGTCGCCCTTGTGGCCGCGTAGGGCGGCTGCGATGTAATCCTGGGTCGCGCGATACTCGGTAAATATCAGTACTTTCTCAGCGGGATTTGCTTCGAACACCTGTCGCAACAGCTCATAGATGAAAGCGGCCAGCTTACCGTCGTTTTTCTTCAGAGCACGGGCAAGTTCCAGCGTTGTGGACAACAGGGCGATCTCGCCGGCGAAGAATTCCTTGCCCGTGTCCGCGCTCCGTTCTTCCCATTCGCCGAGATAGCGGTCGTCGGGGCACTCCTGCATTCCGGCCTCGGGTGCCGGCATCTGCGGGTCACGTATTCTGTTCAGCCGGCGCTCAAGCGCTCCTTCGATCGCCGCAACGCTGGAGGCCGCGAGCTTGCGGTAGACGGTCATGACAAAACCCACTGCCCGGCCATTCGCCCCGCTGATCTGTGCTCCGGCTGCATAGCCCTTTCTGAGATATGCCTGAAGTGCTTTATCGAAAACTTCCGCTTCGGGTTGGGCGGGCACGGAGACCACGCGGGTCACCTTTCCCTGGAAAATGTAATTGCCGCTGGCATCAATGACATCGGCCTTGTTGTTTCGGATTACCATCTCCGCCAGTAACTGCGGGTTCAGCGAGAGCATGCGGATCTCGTCCCGCCGCGTGGGCCGGATGAGTTCAAGCAGTGCCTGGAATTTATCCTGCTTGCCCTGGTGTGGTGTCGCAGAAAGGAGCAGAACCGACTCTGTCATGTCGCGAAGCCGCCGCGCCAGCTGATAGCGTTCGCTTGATTCGAGCTTCATGCCGAACTGACTCCGGCTCAGCCGGTGCGCCTCATCAAACACAATCAGGTCCCATGCCCCGGACTGCATTACATTCGCCAAATGGGACTCGTGTTTCAGCGTATCCATCGAGCCAATCACATGATCGTACAGCTTCCAGTCGCGTGCGGTTCTGACTGTAAAGTCCTCGCCATAAATACGAAAATCCGAAAGACCGAACTTCTCGTGCATTTCTTCCTTCCACTGCCTGACCAGACCGGGCGGTGTGACCAGCAGGATGCGACGACAGACGCCGCGTTGCTTCAGGGCGGAAATCAGCATTCCGACTTCGACAGTCTTACCCAGACCAACATCGTCCGCGACGAGCCAGTTGAGATTTCCCGATTTAAGAATCTGGTGAACCAGGTGGATCTGGTGAGGAAGAGGATCAATACTCAGCCGAGCAAGTGATCCGGTGTTTTCGTGCCACGCGGTAAGTCCATAGGCGAGAATCCGGAGCCGGAACGATTCGGCATCGTCGTCTGCGCCCACCTTTGCCTGTAGAAAGCGCTGTCGTGGCCCACGGATATACCGGAGATTTTCGAAGGGTATCGATACGTCTCTGAGCTTTACCTGGCTGCGCTCCTGTATTACACGAACAAGTTTGGAGACGAGGAGCTGACTACCGTGTGTGACCGGCTCTTTGCTTGGGCCTATTCACCACGAGTGGAGTTGCTCCGCGTGCAGTTCCGGTCAATCGACAATCGCGCGAGAGGTGATCAATCGAGCGCTTCTGCGTTTGCGCTAATGCGCAAAGCCGAATCCGGCCGTGTCGTTCGCCAGCTGTCCGGACCCGGCAAACCCTATAACAACACCCACGAGAAAGAACTCGTTGCGTTTCTAAACAAGTCGGAGGCTTGATGGACAATAACCGACTCGACCCTAAGCTGCTATCCATCGGCGAACTGTTCGATGACTCAGATGCGATCTACACCGTGCCCATCTACCAGCGGAACTATGCGTGGCAAGCCGAGCAGATCGAGCAACTCCTACAAGACATCCGAGACGCGATCCATGATGGGGAGAGCAGCTACTTTCTCGGTAATCTCGTAGTCACCGAACTACAGAGGGTACCCACCAGCTTTGAGGTGATCGACGGCCAGCAACGGCTCACGACCCTTTATCTGCTCCTGACCTTCCTGGCGGAGAGTGGCGCTGTGAGCAAGGGACACCAGGACCGTTTGCGATACGAGTCGCGACCCCGTGCGACGGAGGCCCTGCGGCGAGTTTCAATCGAGTCCTCACACCTCCCCGTTTCGTTGGTGAAAGGGGCGAACACCGAAGACGCCGGGATACATCAAGGTTACAACGTCATTCGGCAATTCATGGCCCAGCACATCAATGATGTTGCCGAGCGGCGCGCGTTTTCTGACTTCCTGCTCACCAAGGTGACAGTCGTTCGGGCCTCCCTGCCGCGCAAGACCGACTTCAACCGTTACTTCGAGATTATGAACACCCGGGGCCAGCAACTCCAGCAAACCGATATCGTTAAAGCACGGCTGATGCAGCACCTTGACGCTGATGCACAGCGGGCTTGTTTCGCCTGGATCTGGGATGCTTGCTCGGACATGGATTCCTACGTTCAGATGTCGCTGACGCGAGGCGACACGGATCTGCGCAACAAGATCTTCGGCGACGACTGGTCCTGGCTCTCGATCGCGAGCTTTGAACATCTCGTAACGATTAAGAGAACTGCAGCCGCTACTACTGCAGTCAGCGCCCTTTCGATCACATCTCTGACACTCGACGCTGCGCTGGCGAAGTACGAAGAAGTGGCTGCACCTAAGGATGGCGAGGACCAGGATAACGTGCGGTTCCGATCCACCATCGAGTTCCCCGCATTTCTGCTGCACGTTCTCAAGGTCGTGAATGGCGACGTCGAAGAGGTCGAGGGACGCCTGGACGACAAGAGCCTCATCAAGCGATTCGACCAGGCCTTAAAAAATTATGGCGCCGAGAAGTCACGATGGGTTCAGGCTTTCGCCTTCAAGTTACTGCGCTGCCGAAATCTCTTTGACGGCTTCGTTCTCAAACGACAATACACCGCCACGAACAGCGACGAAGGCGACTGGTCTCTCCAGCGTCTCATCAAGCGTCGCTCGAAGGACCGGCCGACACCCGGGTATAAGAACACGTTCTCGCGTGACAGCGACGATGTCGAGGAAGATGGCGACGTTGATCCAGCAACCAACGACCTACTGATGCTCCAGTCGATGCTGCGCGTAACCTACACCTCTCCTCGGACAATGCACTGGATCCCCTTAAACATGCTGATGTCGTGAATGCTGAATCTCGGCGCGCTCTCTCCACGAGACCAGCGCGCAATTCGATAGAGGTAGGTCGAGAACAGTCGATCTAGTTCCGCGTCCTTGACCGATTCCCAAGTCTCAACGACCGCCGCTTTCATGGCAGCTGTCTCGTCACGCATCTCGCGCAAATGGTGAGCCTTGAGAAGATCATGTGGCGCCAGCGGCTTCCCGCGGTAGTTCTGCGAGTCGAACACCCGAAAGGCTTCGTCAACGTCGTCAGTTACGACGCGGACCAGTTCACAGTTTTCCCGGATAAACTGGACGAGGTCATCACGATGTTCTTTCGGCAGAGCGTCGATATGGCGGCGAAGAGCCTTCCGTACTCGACCGATCGCGTTATCAGCATGATTAAGTTGCCTGGAATCGTCCGCGTCCTCCGAAAGTAGCAAGATCATACGCAGCGTGAGCAGTCGCTGCTGGCCATCGACCACGTCCAGGCTCCGCCCCGTGTCGTGGAGAATCACGGCACCCAGGACGTACGGAACGTCGCGTCGTTCGCAATCTTTCATAGCCTCCTGTATATCGTCAAGCAGCTGCAGGGCCGTCGCCGGTTCCCAACTGTAGGGACGCTGGTAGTGAGGAATCCGCAGATTCTCGCCGAGCAGGTTGCCGACTGTGATAGCACTGACGCTGCTTTCGATAATGGTCACACTGATCCTCTAGGTTAGTGAGCTGAAGTCAAAAGTTTAGCGCGGTTCTGACTTGCAGCGGACGGGTCGGTTATGGACGTGTTGAACCGCATTATTGTGCCGACCCAGCAACTGATCGGTCGTGGCCGTCTATTGCATATCGATAGGTTTCATCGATTGACCGGTTTACGTGAGAAATCTGCTGTCTCCAGCCGTAACTGCCCGTACGAAAAGGAGCTTGTCAAAGCAACTTCTCCCCGCACCGTAATTGCTGATTGCGACCTACAGAGAAAAGGGATTACGAACTACCGTAATGTGCACAGGCATTTCCGAAAACTGGAACCAATTATGCTCAGCATTCCTTGAGAATTCTCCTGCCTGCCCGATCACAGGCTTCCATCCATCACTTTCAACGGAGAATGAAATGTCCACAAAGGGCCAACAATCAAAAAGCAACCTGACCAAACCTGCAGATGCGTCACGTGCCCAGTCCGCCGTTGCCAAAAGCAATGGCGGCAATGTGCCCGCGGGTAGTTATGTCGGTCGCCTGCAAGGCGCGGCTGTACGTAACTACGGCAAGTCCGGCGGCAAATAACCTTCTGCCAGCAGCCGGCCCCCTTCCGGATGACCGGTAAGGCACTCCGGCCATGGGGTTGCACCAAAATGCAGGCCCTTGGCCGCCAGCCGGCTGAGATTGCGTTTCCACCAGCGCTCGTAGCCATCCGCACAGCTGATCCATTGTCGTGGCTTGCCGGCCTCGAGCACCAACACTGGGCTCCACAGGTGCGCCGCGACGAGCATCGGCAACGGGGCGCCGATGCAGACACCCTCCTTGTCCGACCCGACGGCCTTTTTCCAGATTGTGAATAAGTTGTTCGCCGTGAACCTGGTCGTCTCATCACGCCAGCTGATGATGCGGGCGTCGTGCTGCGCGAACCAGGCCGCCATCTCCTTGACTTGCGGTATCCGATCCGGGAAGCGGCGGTGCCTGCGCCAGTAGATCAGAACCGCAAGGAAATCAAACAGTCTCGCCACCGACTTCTCGAACAGCCGCTGCTTTGGTACCTGACCATTACGCAGAAACCGACCGCCGGCCTGCTCGATCACAATTCCGGGAGATAGCCGAGGCATTACCAGTCCGAACAGCGGATAAGGCTCGACCAGCGCCGGAAAGTACCGGGCGCAGAATTCGACGTCCCAGCACGACATGACATGAAACAGCATCTGCTCAGCCAAGAATGCTGCACGCTCATATAACGCAGACAGATCGTTTGCTTCCTGCAGGTGTTCCGCCAGCGTGTCCGCGTCGGACATGTCTTCATCCGCCGAGCAATAACTACGTAGCCACTTCAGCGCGCCTTGAAGTGCAAGCCTGGCACTGTCAATGTCCGCAGTCTTGAAGGCGTCATGGATAGCATAGGAGTGGAGGTCAAACTGTCCGGCGGTCGAGATCGCCTCTGGATAGTCCTCGCCGTACCCGGGACTGAACCAGAAGACCAGATCGGCAGTAGGCAGTCCATGACCAGCCTTCCATGACGGATTACGGGCAATGACCGACTGCGCCTCTTCAGCGGACAAGCCCTCGACGGTTTTCAGCTGGTCGACGATGTAGGCTGCGCTGCGCTCCCGAAACGCTCCAGCGTCCACTGGCAGCGGGCTCCAGTTATGTTTGAAGCGATTTCGCCACGTACGCTCCGTCGTACCAGTTCGCTCCGCCAGTAGCGTGACGAGCTTTCGTCCCTGGAGTCGCTCAACTATTTTCAACGAGAATAAATTGAAGGCGACAATGCCGCCAAAAGCTGGTGCGGCTTGACGTCCGTCGGTCATGCTGACTGGCTGGTCCATGGCCCGTGCAAGCGTTACGGGTGCTTAGAGCGCCGAGCCGTCACATGGCGGCAGGCCCCACCTTCTGCCACGCTGCGACGCATTTCCCCTAGAGATTCAAGGATACTTGTGCGCTCTTTAAATTGCTTTGGACTAGCGGAGGCAAGTGGCAAATACTGTTCGTCTTTCATTCGATCTCCAAGGCAGATACACTATTGTGAGTCAAGGTTAGGTTCGGCGCCACTGACCGCCGCATTCCGGGCGGCATATACTTACCAGCCGGCGATGGCTATCCGCACCTGCGAGGGTCGATAGAAGCGCGCCAGAGCGTTAGCCCGCGCGTCCTGAAGCAGGCCGTCGGGCCGTTGACGAACGACAAATCCTCAGACAGCAGCCATCACGACTCCTTCTGCCTCGCATGCTATCTGCGTGATCAACTTACTTCATGAACTGGCCATTGCAGCTCATCTCAACACCTGCTGGCCCCGAATGCATGACACCCGTTGCCATATGACTTTGTGGCTCCCTTGCAAAGGTAGCTGGCCCGATACAAAAGTTCCGCCACACTTGCCGGATCATCACGCCGCGGGTAATAGCACGGATTGTCCGGTATTCCGACTAGGCCTGTCACCGAATGAACGGATTGACCGAGTGCACTGGCCCAGGCTTCCTGCAGACGGTTGAACATGTTTTTCCTACCAGGTTCGAATTTCCCCAGCGAACAGAATGCATCGTTGTTCAAGAAAATCACCAGATGAAAATGTGGTCTTCCACTGTGCCCTATTTCTCGGGCCCACACATAGCGCACGGACGTGCCATGCGCGCGGCCATACTTTTGCGTAGCTTGAGTGCGGTTGTGCCGGATCTTCGCCTTGAACGACGCGATAAACCGTTCTATGACGATGTTCGAGTCCAGATAAGGAGCTGAGTCCAGTCCTTCAGGAAGACGAAGATCGACCCGGAATGCAAAGACCCGGGGGTGCTCGGTCAGAGCACGCTGCATGGTCAAGGACAACAGATCGAGGTACGGCACGATAAGCGGCCCGTGCATTGCCTGCACGGGAAAGCCTTGAAAGCTGTCTTCGTAATAAAAATGCAGATTGGTGTTTTGAGGATGGCGAATCATGCTGGCTCCGGTGATGGTCATTCATACCGTTAGCAAGCGCAGTAATTTTTAGCAGCTTTGCATGCTAGCCATGCACTGGCATGTGCCCTGCATTACCGATTCAGCTGAACCCTCTTTTTTATTCTCTCTTGGCAGGCTGACGATTGATTCTTTAACCTATTTATTTATATTACCAAACAGAAACTTCCAGCTTGCCGTATTTCTCGCATTATGCCAGCGCCACCGCCTCCCAAGCCCCGCTTGGCGTATGTGTTCGGCCTCCTTGCAACTCTGGGAAAAAACCAATGACTGGTGCGAGTTCGCTATCCGCATCGTATTCGCGCGCAGCGGGCTGCCCATTACGTTAGATAACGACTGGCATGTCGAGCCCTACTTCGGCGAGAGTGGCAGGTGTCATTGGTAGTCTCCGTGTTGCGCGTCGATGATTCCTTTGCCGTGTTCCTGCATATAACAATGGATTCGCCGCTCTGCCTTGCTGTGACGACCGAGGCACGCGCGTAGCGTTGCTGTACCAGGTGTCCGTCTGCAGTACGGTGGCGGTATTGCTGTGACCAGCCTGCGCCACAGTTGCGCTGCCATTGTGCGATCCGTTGTTTTGCGTGACCGTCGCACTGTTGTCATTGCCGGACTGCGTCAC
>DATEZO010000125.1:0-5010 GCA_035255485.1 Burkholderiaceae bacterium | reverse complement strand
GTGACGATGATGCAGGAAACCAAGACCACGATCTGCAATATCGAACGCTACAACGCTTGAGGAGATCAGACAAATGGCGCGCATGAAATTCATCTGCGATTCCGAGCGTTGCATCGAGTGCAATAGCTGCACGACCGCCTGCAAGAACGAGAATGAAGTGCCGTGGGGCGTCAACCGGCGGCGCGTGGTGACGATCAACGATGGCGTGGTCGGCCAGGAAAAATCGATCTCGGTAGCGTGCATGCACTGCTCGGACGCGCCCTGCATCGCGGTCTGCCCGGTCGACTGCATTTATCACACCGACGATGGCGTGGTGCTGCACAACAAGGACATCTGCATCGGCTGCGGCTACTGCGCCTATGCCTGCCCGTTCGGGGCGCCGCAATTTCCCTCCAACGGCGCGTTCGGCCTGCGCGGCAAGATGGACAAGTGCACCTTCTGCGCCGGCGGCCCGGAGGAAAACGGCTCGAAGGCCGAGTTCGAGAAATACGGCCGCAACCGGCTGGCCGAAGGCAAGCTCCCGGCCTGCGCCGAAATGTGCTCGACCAAGGCGCTTTTGGGCGGCGACGGCGATGCGATCGCCGATATTTTCCGCGATCGCGTCCTGCATCGCGGCAAGGGGAGTGAAGTCTGGGGTTGGGGCACCGCCTACGGCAAGGCGCCGCGCCCGGATGCCAAGGCGCCTGAAGGGAATAAATCATGAACCGAATCCTGTGGATTGCATTGCCCCTCGTGCTGCTGGCCGCGTGCGGCGAAGTGAACCAGGCCAATACGGCCGGCAACGCCAATCGCGGCGACAGCCCGCCCTGGCAAGGCGCGAAGAACGAGTTTGTCGCGCCAGGCTGGTCGCCGGGCAGCCAGAACGCGTGGGCGACCCAGATGCGCACGCGGGTCCAGACTCAGAACGAATACACGAGGGTCAGGTGAATTACGCTTCGGCGCGAGGAACATCATGAAGAAACGGCTTGCCAGTCTCGCATTCGGCATTGCCTTGCTGGCGCTGTCTGCCGGCAGTGCGCATGCACAGAGCAATGACACCACGGTGGGCGCGACGCAGCAGCAGGTGGCGCCCAATGTCGAATCGATCGATATCCTGAAGCAGAACCAGGCGGAGCGCACGCGCGACCAGCCGGGCAACAATGCGCCGACCTGGCGCATCGTGAAAGAGGGCACGAATAATTATGCAAGCCTGCCGGCGCCGGAAGCCGGGGTGCTGATCCAGCCCAAGGCGCAATTCCCGGGGCAGGCTCGTCCGACCACGGCGGGCGAAGCCTGGCGGCAGTATCGTAACGGCCCGCTGACGCAAATCGGCGGCTGGCTGTTTATCCTGACACTGGCTGCAGTGGCTGCCATCTATCTGATCAAGGGGACGATCAAGACCAGGGAAGCGCCAACCGGTCGCCTGATCGAGCGCTTCACGCCGGGCGAACGCATGGTGCACTGGACTGTTGCCATCAGTTTCGTGCTGCTGGCGCTGTCCGGCCTGATGATGCTATTCGGAAAACATGTGCTGATGCCGCTGTTCGGCCGTGCGCTGTTTGGCTGGCTGACCTGGCTGGGCAAGACCGTACACAATTTTGCCGGTCCGGTCTTTGCGGTGGCGAGCATCGTGCTTTTCATTCTGTTCGTGAAAGACAATCTGCCCCGGGCTGCGGATCTGAAATGGCTGGCCCACCTGGGCGGCTTTTTCGGCAAAGGCAAGGAACCGCCTTCCGGGCGCTTCAATGCAGGGGAAAAAATCTGGTTCTGGGGCGGGCTGACATTGCTGGGCGTGATCGTCAGCGCCGCCGGCCTGGTGCTCGACATGCTGGTGCCGGGTATCGTCTATACCCGCGGCAACATGCAGGTTGCCAATGTGGTGCATTTGATCGGGGCGGTGCTGTTCCTGTGCGGCGCGGTTGGGCACATCTACCTGGGCACGATCGGCATGGAAGGCGTCTATCGCGGCATGCGCGACGGCTATGTCGATGATGCATGGGCGAAGGAACATCATGAATTGTGGTACGAGCAGATCCAGAAAGGCGAAGTGCCGCGTGTGCGCAGCCAGGAAGGCGCAGCGCAAACCGGCCAGCCGATCAAGGCGCGATGAGGAGAAATGGACATGGGAAAACGGGTGCTGGCATGCATGATTCTGGCGGTCTGCGGCGCGGCCATGGCGAAATTGCCGCCGCCGAGCCCGGAAGCGCAAGCAGCGGCGGCCGCCGCCAAGGCCAAGTCCGCATGGGGCGATAAAGTCGCGGCCTACAAGCTGTGTCTGGCGCAGGACAAGATGGCGGCGCAATACCTGAAGACACATGCCGCGGCCAAACCCACTGCCGATGTGCCGCCATGCACCGATCCCGGACCGTATGTCGCGCCGGTGGCATCGGCGGCCGCAACTGCCGCGCCAGCGCAGAACGCCGCCGCGCCTGCGCCAGTACCAGCATCAGCCCCTGCACCAGCCCCTGCACCTGCGCCAGCCCCCGCGCCCGCGAAAAAATAACCATGCAGCGATCCGGCGACATCGGCATGCGACGCCTGCCCCGACTTTCCAGGGCAAGCGCCCCCTTGACCAGGGAAGTCGAAGCAATCGATGAGCGCGGGCGGGTTACCGTCCTGTCGATCCCGTCCGAGCGGCCGCTGACCGTCTATGTCGACAAGCGCGAACTGGTTACGCTGATGACGCTGGGCGGCGCGCCCGAAGCCCTGGTTCTGGGCTATCTGCGCAATCAGCGGCTGGTGAAGTCGATCGGGGACATCGCCTCGATCCAGGTCGACTGGGACGTCGACGCGGCGGCAGTCAAGACCCGCCGCGGCATTGCCGACATCGAGGCGCGCACGGCGAAAAAAGTGGTGACCACCGGTTGCGGCCAGGGATCGGTATTCGGCGGACTGATGGATGAGATCGACGGTATTCGCCTGCCGGCCGATACGCGCCTGGCGCAATCGACGCTGTACCGGATCGTCGATACCGTGCGCGGGCAGCAGTCGATCTACAAGCAGGCCGGCTCGGTGCATGGCTGCGCGCTGTTTTCGCGTGATGGCGAGATGCTGTATTTCGTCGAGGATGTCGGGCGCCACAACGCCGTCGATTCAATCGCCGGAAAGATGTGGCTCGACAACGTCGCCGGTGCGGACAAGGTGTTCTACACCACCGGCCGCCTGACGTCCGAGATGGTGATCAAGGGCGCGCAGATGGGCATTCCGTTCCTGCTGTCGCGTTCCGGCACGACCCAGATGGGGCACATGGTGGCGGAGCGCGTCGGCATGACGCTCCTGGCGCGCTGCACCGGCAAGCATTTCCTGTTGCTGACCGGCAGGGAAAGAATGATTGTCGAGCCGCATCTGGCCGATGTGCTCAGGGTGGCATGAAGAAAATCATGGGAGTATGAGTAAAAATATACGTAAATTCGCAATTGATATGCGGGTGTTTAAAAATACTGACTAGTGTATGTAAAGATTGTATTGGCGCCGTCGCAGCGGCCCGGGACGGTGCGGCAGCGGTTGCGTGACTCCGGGCGATGTGTCGCCGAAAGACCCCGGACACGCGCGCCATCGCCATGACTGCCATGCACAACCCGATTCCTGAACCGAGGATATTTGCATGCCCCTGATCGACGCCATCCGCGAAGCGTTTGCCCTGCTGGCCGCGGGCGATCCGGCGCTATGGCAAGTCGTCTGGATCTCCCTGAAGACGACCCTGCTGGCGTTGCTGATCGCCACTCCTGCGGCGATCGTTAGCGGCTATGCGATTGCGGTGCACGCTTTTGCCGGCCGACGCATCGTGGTCTGGCTGCTGCAGGCATCGATGTCGCTGCCGACGGTGCTGATCGGACTGTTGCTGTACCTGATGCTGTCGCGCCAGGCGCCGCTGGGCAGTTGGCACTGGCTGTTTTCGCAGCCCGGCATCGTTTTCGGCCAGGTGCTGATCGGATTGCCGGTGCTGACTGCTTTCACGCTGGCGGCGGTGCAGGCGGCCGACCTGCGGCTGGCCGAAACCGCGATCACGCTCGGCGCATCGCCATGGCGCGTGATGCGTACCGTGCTGCATGAAGTGCGCTTCGGCGTGATGGCGGCAGTCATCAGCGGCTTTGGCCGCATCATTTCCGAAGTCGGCTGCGCGATCATGGTGGGCGGCAATATCGCCGGCGAAACCCGCACCATCACCACGGCGATCGCGCTGCAGACCAGCAAGGGCGAATTTGCCCAGGGCATCGCGCTCGGGATCGTGCTGGTCGTGATTGCGCTGCTGGTCAATGCCCTGCTGGCCGTGCTGCAGGGCGATTCGCGTGCGGCGCGAGGGGCGTCATGACGCCGCTGCTGACATTGCAGCGCCTGAAGAAATGCTACGGGGAGCGGCAATTATTCGCCATCGACCAGCTCGATATTCGGCAGGCCGGTGCGTATGTGCTGACCGGCCTGAACGGCGTCGGCAAGAGCACGCTGCTGCGCATCCTGGCCGGGCTGGAGCCGGCCGACGTGGGGCAGGCGTGGTTTCTCGGCAAGCCGGTGCCGCTGGCCCCTTATCCGCAGGCATTGCGCGAAGCCATCGTGTATGTGCATCAGCATCCGGTCATGTTTTCCACCAGCGTCGCGGACAATATCGGTTACGGCTTGGCCGTGCGCGGCCTGCCGAAACCGGACATCGCCGAGCGCGTCGAAGAAGCAATGGAATGGGCCGGTGTCACCCACTTGCGCCACAGCCGGCCGCAAACCCTGTCCGGCGGCGAAAAGCAGCGCATCGCACTGGCGCGCGCCAAGGTGCTGGCGCCCCGACTGCTGCTGCTCGACGAGCCGACCGCCAGCCTCGACGGCCATGCCCGCGAACAGGTGATTGCGCTGATTCCTTCCCTGGTCCGGTCCGGCAGCAGCGTCGTGATCGCGTGCCATGACCGCGACCTGATTGCGTTGCCCGGCGTGATGCGCCTGAAGCTGCGCGACGGCCGCCTGCAGATACGGCACAACATGCGCATGCATGTCGCATGACGGTTCCCTTTTCCCCCTGCCATTTCACCTATTTCACGCCAACAT
>DATEZO010000124.1:0-8812 GCA_035255485.1 Burkholderiaceae bacterium | reverse complement strand
ATGAAGCCGCCTTGAGTATGCGGGCACAGCGGCAGCAATTGCTGGCGTCGAATATCGCCAATGCCGATACGCCCAATTACAAGGCGCGCGATATTGATTTCAGCAAGGCATTGCAGGGGGCGCTTTCACGTACCGGGCAGGCGACCCCTGGCCTTGTCAAAACATCGGAAGTGCATTTATCCGGCCAGGGTAGCGACAACATTGCCGGCTCGCCCCTGCTTTATCGAGGCGTGCAACAGGGCAGTATTGATGGCAATACCGTCGATATGGATGTGGAACGCAATCAGTTTACCGACAATGCAGTGCGCTATGAGGCCGGGTTGACCATGATCAGTGCGCAGATCAAAAACCTGCTTGCCGCGATACAGGGGTAATCGTCATGTCTTTATTCAACATTTTCAATGTCGCCGGTTCTGCCATGAGCGCGCAATCGCAGCGACTGAACACGGTGGCAAGCAACATTGCCAATGCCGATAGCGTCACCAGTTCGACCGGCCAGGTCTATCGCGCCAAACAGGTGGTGTTTAGCGCGACTCCGGTCGCCGGCCCCGATGCCAGCGGCGTCAAAGTGGAACAAGTGGTGGAAGACAAATCCCCGCCGAAAATGGTGTACGACCCCAAGCACCCGCTGGCGGACGAGAAGGGCTATGTTGCCATGCCGAATGTCAATGTCGTGGATGAGATGGTAAACATGATTTCAGCGTCGCGCTCGTATCAGACCAATGTCGAAACCATGAATGCGGCCAAGACGCTGCTATTGAAAACGCTGACCATCGGCCAGTGATAAAGGAGGGAAGAAATGACAACCATCACTGACAATTCTGTGTCTTCGAGCCTGATGGCGGCGATGAATCCGAAGCAGGCGACTGCGAAATCGGAGGCGGTCGAGGCGCAGGATCGCTTCATGAAGCTACTGGTGACGCAAATGAAGAATCAGGATCCGCTGAATCCGCTGGACAATGCGCAAATGACCAGTCAGCTGGCGCAGCTTTCCACGGTCACCGGTATCGATAAGCTCAACACCACAATCGAATCATTGACGTCCAGTTTTCAGACCGGTCAATCGTTGCAGGCGGCCAGCATGATCGGTCATGCCGTGATGGTGCCCGGCTCGAATATTACATTGGCGGAAGGAAAGGCATTGCTTGGCCTCGAACTGGCCGAGCCCGCCGATAACGTCAAGGTGGCGATTCGCGATGCTGCCGGCAAGGTGGTGCATACCATGGATCTCGGCTCCAGGGAAGTCGGTGCCTGGCCGCTGGCCTGGGATGGCAAGACCGATGCCGGCGTTGCCGCGGCCGACGGCCAATACACCTTCGATATCACGGCGACGCGCGGCGGGCAGAAAATCAGCGCGACGGCGCTGGCATTCGGTGAAGTGGGGAGCGTATCTGCCGGTACGCAAGGCGTGAAGCTGAATGTAACGAATGTCGGCGCCGTCAATCTGGCCGATGTCCGGCAAATCCTTTAAGCCCATTGCGGCACAGACGGAAAACAGGAGAACAAAATGAGCTTTCAGCAAGGATTGAGCGGCCTTAATGCGGCATCGAAAAATCTGGATGCGATCGGCAATAACGTCGCCAATGCCAATACAGTGGGGTACAAGCAATCGCAGGCCCAGTTTGCGGATGTATATGCGGCGTCGTTGACTGGTGCAGGCTCGGTCCAGACCGGCATCGGTGTCAAGGTGTCGCAAGTCTCGCAGCAATTCACGCAGGGGAATGTCACTTCTTCCAACAACCCGCTGGATATCGCCATCAATGGCGGCGGATTTTTTCGTCTGAGCGATAATGGCACGGTTGTCTACAGCCGCAACGGCCAGTTCCAGCTGGACAAAACCGGCTACATCGTGAATTCGAGCGGCTTGCGGCTGACCGGCTACACGGCGGATGCACGTGGCGTGCTGTCGACCGGCGCGCCTGCGGATCTGAACATCAATACCGCCGATCTCGCCCCCAAGGATACGACCGAAGTCAAGGCGGTGATGAACCTGGACTCCCGCAAAGATGCAATCGATCAGACCGCGTTGCCATTCAATATGGATGATGCGCTCACTTACCACAATGCTTCGTCGGTCACGGTCTACGATAGCCTGGGGGTTTCGCATACGGTGCAGACGTTTTATGTGAAAACCAATCCGACAGCGACCGATCCCGCAAATACCCCGGGAACATGGAATGTATACGCCGCAGTTGACGGTGCCCTGCTTCCTGCTCCGGCAGGTGGATTGATCGGAAAGCTGGTCTTCAATACCGATGGCACGCTGAATACGGATACAAGTGCCACTCCGCCTGGGGTCGCACAGCCGTTTCCTGATATCGAATTGCCTGTCAGTTCAGGTGCCACCACCCCGATTGGCGGTACGGGCACCGGCATCAAGATCAATTTCAATGGGACAACGCAATTCGGCTCCAATTTCGGCGTGACTTCGCTGGTGCAGGATGGCTACGCTTCCGGGCATCTGTCCGGCTTCAATGTAGGGGATGACGGCACGATCACCGGTCGGTATACCAACGGCAAGGCGGCAACCCTGGGTCAGGTAGTACTTGCCAATTTTACCAATCCGAATGGGTTGCAGCCATTGGGCAATAATGTATGGGCGGAGACTTCCAACTCGGGCCAGGCGCTGGCCGGTGGGCCGGGGACGGGTAATCTGGGTGTGCTGCAATCTTCCGCGGTGGAAGACTCCAACGTCGATTTGACTGCCGAACTGGTCAACATGATTACCGCGCAGCGCGTCTATCAGGCCAATGCGCAGACCATCAAGACGCAGGACCAGGTCATGCAGACGCTGGTGAATCTGAGGTAATGCATGTCGGGCAGCCCGAATTGATGCATTAATCAATAGCTGCCTGTCGCCATGATCGGAAAAAACAAATGGATCGCCTAGTCTATACCGCCATGACCGGCGCAAAGCATATCCTGGAACAGCAGGCCACGACTTCGCATAACCTGGCCAATGCGACCACTACGGGCTTTCGCGCGCAGCTCGATTCGTTCCGCGCTGTCCCCATCCTGGGTGACGGGTCGCCGACACGGGCATTCGTGGTTGATTCGACGGTCGGCAGCGATTTTACTCCGGGATCGATCCAGCAAACCGGGCGCGACCTCGATGTCGCCATCCAGGGAAAAGGCTGGATTGCCGTCGAGTTGGAAGACGGCACCGAAGCCTATACCCGTCATGGCAATCTGCAGCTGAGCGAAGGCGGCATATTGCAAACCCAGGGCGGCCAGAATGTATTGGGTGATGGCGGCCCGATCAGCGTGCCGCCCGATGTGACGATCACGATTGCAAAAGACGGCACTGTCGCGGCAATCGCCACCGGGACCAAGCCGGGAGCGACCACGGTACTGGGGCGCATCAAGCTGGTCAATCCACCGGAGGAAAGCCTCATGCGTGGCGATGACGGCTTGTTCCGGGTCAAGGATGGCAATCCGGTCGATGCGGATGCGGGCGTCAGCGTGATCGGCGGTGCGCTGGAAGGCAGCAATGTCAGCGTGGTCGATGCGATGGTCAACATGATCAGCCTGGCACGCCAGTTCGAGATGCACATGAATTTACTGAAGAACGCCGAGAGTAACGCCACCAAAGCCAGCCAGCTTCTTGCTTTGAGCTGATCCGATCCGGCGCAGAATCGCAATCGATTGCCTTTGCACATGAAATACCCTGAGCATCACTGATGAAGCAGGATGATTGGAGAATAAAATGATTCGCTCCCTATGGATTTCCAAGACCGGCCTGGACGCACAGCAGACGCAGATGGATGTCATCTCCAATAATCTGGCCAACGTCAATACCGCCGGTTTCAAGCGCTCGCGCGCCGTGTTCGAGGATTTGCTGTACCAGACGATGCGGCAGCCCGGCGCGCAATCTTCGCAACAGACACAATTGCCTTCCGGATTGCAGATCGGTACCGGCGTACGCCCGGTTGCAACCGAACGCATTTTCACGCAGGGCAACCTGCAGCAGACCAACAATGAAAAAAATGTCGCAATCCAGGGTTCCGGATTTTTTCAGGTACTGCTGCCGGATGGCGCCACCGCCTATACCCGCGACGGCTCGTTTCAGGTGGATAGCCAGGGGCAGCTCGTTACTTCCAGCGGTTTCGTGGTCCAGCCCGCCATCACGATTCCCTCCAATGCACAAAGCATTACGATCGGGCGCGATGGCACCGTATCGGTGGCCACCCTGGAATCGGACGGAAAACTGACGACTTCGCAAGTCGGGGCTCTTCAGTTGGCAACGTTCATTAATCCGGCCGGACTGGAAGCCAAAGGAGAAAACCTGTACGTTGAAACGACCGCATCGGGTAATCCGAACACGACTACGCCGGGCGCCAACGGTTCAGGCATACTGTTGCAAGGCTATGTGGAAACATCGAACGTCAATGTAGTCGAGGAATTGGTCAACATGATCCAGACCCAGCGCGCCTATGAAATCAATAGCAAGGCGATCACGACTTCCGATCAGATGCTGCAGCGCCTGGCACAGTTGTGATGCATCAGACTGGTGGTGAGCTGACATGAAAAAGAGTGGCCATGTAATTGCAGTTCCGGCCTTGCTGGTGATGCTGACGGGTTGTGCGGTGACACCGGGTACGATTGTGCAGGGACCAACCAGCGTCAGGCCGCCGGTGAATGCCGTTGGCATACCGACTAACGGTGCGATTTTTCAGGCCGCCACGTATCGACCGATGTTTGAAGATCGTCGGGCGCGGATGATCGGCGACATTCTGACAATTGCCATCTCCGAGAAAACCAGTGCTGCCAAGTCGGCTGCCACCTCGGGCAGTAAAACGGGCAGTGCGGCATTCGCAGCGCCCACCCTGTTTGGCGTCCCTGCCACGACAACCGCGAAACTGGGAATGACAGCATCCACTTCGAACAAATTCGAAGAAAAAGGCGCCGAAAGCGCCAGCAACAGCTTTACCGGAACGATCGGTGTTACGGTAATCGATGTTTATCCGAATGGAAATCTGCTGGTGAGCGGCGAGAAGCAGATCGCCTTCGACAAGGGACAGGAATTCATTCGTTTTTCCGGCGTTGTCAATCCGGACACAATTGCCAGCGGCAATATCGTCTCTTCGGCGCAAGTGGCTGACGCCCGTTTCGAATATCGCACCAACAGCAGTCTCGATAAAGCGGAAATGACGTCGATGATGGCGCGTTTCTTCTTGAGCTTCCTGCCGATGTAGGAATTTGAGTGGAACTGCAAATGAAAAAGGCGCATGCCTGTTTATCAGATTTGAAAAGCCGGTGTTCGGCGCTGTTTTGCGCTGTCTGCCTGTTGTTGCCAATGGCTAGCCATGCCGAGCGCCTGAAGGATCTGGCCAGTATCCAGGGTGTCCGGCAAAACCAGTTGATCGGTTATGGCCTGGTGGTGGGGCTGGATGGCAGTGGCGACCAGACTACGCAAACACCGTTCACCGTGCAAAGCGTGATCGGCATGCTGCAGCAAATGGGCGTCAATTTGCCGGCGACGACAACGCTGCAACTAAAAAATGTCGCGGCAGTGGTTGTTACCACTTCGTTGCCAGCGTTTGCGCGGCCGGGGCAGACACTCGATGTCACGGTATCGTCAATGGGAAATGCCAAGAGCTTGCGCGGCGGGACGCTGTTGATGACGCCGCTCAAAGGCGCAGATGGCCAGGTTTACGGCATGGCGCAAGGTAACGTCCTGGTCGGAGGTGTTGGTGCATCGGCCAATGGCAGCAAGGCGCAAGTTAACCATCTGAGTGTCGGCCGTATCTCGGCCGGCGCCACGGTTGAGCGTGCAGTGCCGACAGCGCTGGGTCAGGGCGGTGTCGTTTTTCTGGAATTGAACGATACTGATTTTTCAACGGCCAGTCGCGTCGTTGAAGCGGTTAACCAGCGTTTTGGCGCAGATACGGCTGCTGCGCAGGATGGCCGCGTGATTCGCGTGCGCGCGCCCGCCGGTAGCGACGAGCGTGTTGCATTTTTAGGTATGCTGGAAAGCATCGATCTGACGCCGGCGCAGAGCATCGCGAAAGTAATCATGAATGCCCGCACTGGTTCCGTGGTGATGAATCAGGCAGTGACGCTGGAGAGCTGCGCTGTTTCGCACGGCAACCTGTCCGTGGTGATCAATACCGAAAATTCGGTGAGCCAGCCGGCGCCGCTGTCAAGCGGGCAGACAGTCGTCACCGCCAATTCGCAAATCGATATCCGGAAAGAACCGGGCCAGGTCATGCTGTTGAAGAGTGGTGCATCGCTGGCTGAAGTGGTCAAGGCCCTGAATGCCATTGGCGCCACGCCGCAGGATCTGCTGGCGATCTTGCAGGCGATGAAGGCGGCGGGTTCCCTGCGCGCGGAACTGGAAATCATCTAAGGTAGCCCGGCATGATCAATTCCACAGACCTGTCCGGCAAGCTTGCAGTCGATGTCAAGGATATCAACGAACTGCGCCAGGCGGCCCGGCAAAATTCACCGGAAGCCCTGAAAGCGACAGCGAAACAGTTCGAGGCGCTGTTCATGAACATGGTCATGAAGAGCATGCGCGAGGCCAGTCCGCAGGATGGCCTCTTCGACAGCCAGCAAGGCCGTATGTATACCTCGATGCTGGATCAGCAGATCAGCCAGAATATGGCAAGCCGCGGAATTGGCCTGGCAGATGTATTGATTCGTCAACTTTCCAATACGGTTGACAACCCAACCGGCAATCCAATCTTGCCGGCAAATGGCAAGCTGCCTGCGGCTTCCGATCTTCCGGATGCTGTCACCAATATCGACAAAGCCAGGTCATCACAGACATCCAGGCCATTGCATGTCAAGGCATTTCAGGACCGCCTTGCATCCTGTGCCGAAGAAGCCAGCCGCGCCACCGGCATCCCTGCCAAGTTCATGCTGGGCCAGGCAGCCCTGGAAAGCGGATGGGGTAAACGCGAGATTACCGGACGGGATGGCAATCCCAGCCATAATCTGTTTGGCATCAAGGCGGGCCGTAGCTGGAAAGGAAAAGTGGTGGAAGCAGCGACCACGGAATATGTCAACGGAACCCCTCATACCAGAATTGAAAAATTCCGCGCTTATGATTCCTATGCCGAGGCATTCCGTGATTATGCCAGGCTGTTAAGCAGCAATCCGCGTTATGAGAACGTGCTGGCCAATGCCCAAGACGCGACTGGCTTTGCCCAGGGATTGCAAAAGGCTGGTTACGCGACCGATCCCCATTACGCCGCCAAGCTGGCCCGCATCATCAAGCATTCGCTGTCGGCCTGAGCCGGTGCAACCCGCCGGTTGCTGCCTGTTGCAGATCTGCGTATTAAAGTTTGGTGATTGCCTGCCGAAAACAGAGTTATCGCGATAAAGAAAACGAATCATGGCCAATATCCTCAGCGTTGCCCAAAGCGCCCTTACCGCTGCGCAGGTAGGTCTTACTACGACCGGGCATAACATTGCAAATGCCAACACGCCCGGCTATAGCCGCCAGGTGGTCATCCAGGGAACGGCGACTTCACAGGATTCGGGTTTCGGGTTCGTCGGCAAAGGCACGCAGGTGACGGGCGTCAAGCGCGTGTATGACGATTACCTGGCAAGCCGGGTGCTGACCTCGCAAAGTTCGTCGAACGCGCTGGACAGCTATTATTCGCAGATCAAGCAGATCAACAACATGTTCGCCGATCCGACGGTCGGATTCTCCCCCGCAATGAAGGATTTTTTCGCCGGCGTGCAAAGCGTAGCGGCGAATCCGAACTCGACTGCGGCGCGCCAGACCATGCTGTCGTCGGGCGAGGCGCTGGCATCGCAACTGCAAAGCATGGATGGGCAACTGCGCGGGTTGGGCGAGGGCGTCACCAGCCAGATCAATACCAGCATTCAGACCATCAATAGTTACGCGCAACAGATCGCCACACTGAATGACGCGATCGAAAAGGCGCAAGCCGGAAACGACGGCAAGCCGGCCAACGATCTGCTCGACCAGCGCGATCAGGTAGTCTCGGATCTGAGCAAGGAGATCAAGGTTTCCGTCGTCAAGCAGAACGACAGTTACAGTGTCTTCATCGGTAACGGCCAGCCGCTGGTGGTCAGCACAAAAACCTTTGATCTGGTGCCGTCCGCATCATCGACCGATCCGAGCCGGGCGGAAGTAGGGTATCAGAGCAACGGCAAAATCATCACGCTGGCGGAAAATGCCATTACAGGCGGCAAGCTGGGCGGGTTGTTCGAATTTCGCGCAAAAACCCTGGACCCTGCACAGAATGCGCTCGGGCGCATCGCCATTGGCCTGGCGTCCACTTTCAATGCACAGCATGAATTGGGGCAGGACCAGAATGGCGCGCTTGGCGGCGCATTCTTCACGGCCGGGACGCCGTTATCGAAGGCAAGTTCAGCCAATACATCGGATGCGCAGGTCGCCGCCAGCATTACCGATGTCAATGCGCTGACAGGCAGTGATTACCAGCTCAAGTGGGATGGCGCCAATTACACGGTGACCCGGCTGTCGGACAACAAGAGCATGTATTCCGCTGCCACCTTTCCTGCAACCTCCATTGACGGGGTAGCATTCTCACTGCAGTTGCAGCCTCCGACAAATACACCGCCGTCGGCCGGCGACTTATTCCTGATTCGGCCAACTGTCAATGGCGCGGCAGATTTCCGCGTCGCGATCACCGATACGAAGGAAATCGCCGCGGCGGCACCGATCCGTACTGCGGCGACGGGCACGAATACGGGTTCCGGCATCGTTTCGCCAGGTTCCGTTGTCAATGCTGCTGCATTGACCGGTCATCAGTACGCGATCAATTTCAGTGTTGCTGCGGGTGTGACAACCTACGATGTCGTTGACAATACG
>DATEZO010000123.1:0-3129 GCA_035255485.1 Burkholderiaceae bacterium | reverse complement strand
GAGGAGTATTCACATGTCCACATTGCTACAAATTAATGCCAGCCTGTTTTCCAACAACGGCCAGTCCAGCCGTCTGTCCGAGCAATTCGTCGGCGTCTGGCGCGCTGCAAATCCGCAAGGAAAAGTGCTGGTGCGCGATCTCGCCGCCACCCCGGTGCCACACCTGGATGCGCAGCGCTTTGGCGCCTTCCTGGCCAAGCCGGAAGAGCGCAGTGCGCAGCAGCAGTCGGTGGTCGATTTCTCGGATCAGCTGATTGATGAATTGCGTCAGGCTGACGTGATTGCACTAGGCCTGCCAATGTACAACTTCGGCGTGCCGTCCACACTCAAGGCATACTTCGACCATATCGCACGTGCTGGCGTCACATTCAAATACACCGAGTCTGGTCCGGTTGGGCTGTTGAATGGCAAGAAGGCATATGTATTTGCCGCACGTGGCGGTGTGTACACGGGCACGGCACTCGATACGCAAACCGGCTATGTGCGCGATTTCCTGCGTTTCATCGGCGTCAGCGATGTCGAATTCGTGTATGCCGAAGGATTGAACATGGGAGAAGAGAAGAAGCGGAGTGCACTGGAAGCTGCCTCTGCCTCGATTGGGCAACTGACGGCGCCCATGCGCGCGGCCGCCTGATACATCGTATCTTGCATTAACGGAAGGAAGCACATCATGGAAACGAAAAGCCAGGTTCGTAGCCTGCAACGCATCATCGAAGCGATTGCCACCTCCGATGGCGCCGGGGTCAAACTGCGCCGCAGCTTGGGACGCGGGCAGGGCACGCGGCTGGACCCGTTCCTGATGCTCGACGAATTCTCATCCGATAATCCTGGCGACTACATCGCCGGGTTCCCGGCCCATCCGCACCGCGGCTTCGAAACCGTCACCTACATGCTCGACGGGCATATGCACCATGAAGACCATCTCGGCAATCAGGGGGACCTCAAGGGCGGTGGCGTGCAGTGGATGACCGCCGGGCGCGGCATCGTCCACTCGGAAATGCCGCAGCAGGAGCAAGGCCGCATGCGCGGCTTCCAGTTGTGGATCAACCTGCCCGCAAAGGAAAAGATGAAGCCGGCCGTCTATCGCGACATCCAGCCGGAACAGATCCCTGTGCTCGAATTCGAGGGCGGCCGCGCCAAGGTTATCGCCGGCACGTTGCTGGCCGGTGAACGCCAGGTGCCGGGACCGATCCAGTGCTTGTCCACCGACCCGCTTTATATCGATATCGAACTGGCGCCGGGCGCGCGCTTCAGCCATCCGGTGCGGCACGATTATCACGCCTTTGTCTATCCCTACGAAGGCATCCTCCAGGTTGGAGAAGAGGCACCGCGACCGGTCGGAACGCATCAGGCAGGCGTGCTGTCGGCTGGTACGCAAGTTGACGTTGCCGCCGGCCCGGAGGGTGCGCGTTTCCTGCTGCTGGCAGGGCGGCCGCTGAACGAGCCGATCGCGCAGTACGGCCCGTTCGTGATGAATACCAGTGAGGAAATCGAGCAGGCGATTGTCGATTTCCAGAGCGGGAAGTTCGTCCAGCCAGCCATGTGAATGCGATGGCGGCGGCCAGTCATGGCAATGGCTGGCTGCCCTGATCTTCTTCCCGGCGCAGGGGCGCGGCACATTGGCTACAATGACCGCTGCCGCGTCTGCAAGCAGGAGGCGGCATCCCGCGTCCTTATCCAGCCATCGTCTCCAAAATCCACAGATGCATACGGAACCTGCTCCGGCCACTCCCCAGTCCATACCCGTCACCGCCGTTCCGCTGCTGTCTCTTGCCGCGTTTGCCAGTGGTATCTCGCTGCGCGTCACCGATCCCTTGCTGCCCCATCTGGCCGGAGAGTTTGGCGTATCGCTCGGCGACGCGTCGTATGTCATCACGTTTTTCGCCGTTGCCTACGGTTTGTCTCAATTGTTCTTCGGGCCGGTCGGCGACCGGTACGGCAAGTATTTCGTGGTCGGCTGCGGCAGCGCGGCGTGTGCGCTGACGGCGGCGCTGTGCGGGCTGGCGCCGGGATTCCCGTTGCTGCTGCTGGCACGCCTGCTGGCCGGTGCCACCGCAGCTGCGATCATTCCGTTATCGATGGCATGGATTGGCGATGTAGTGCCTTATCACGAGCGCCAGCCCGTGCTGGCGCGTTTCCTGATCGGACAGATTCTCGGATTGTCTACTGGTGTGCTGGGCGGCGGGATCGCCGCCGATCACCATAATTGGCGGATACCCTTTTTCGTGATCGCTGCCATTTTTGTGGTTGTAAGTGCCGGCCTGCTGCGCTTGAACCGGCGACTGCCGGCGCACGCGCGCATCACGCATAAGGCCGAAGGTTCGCCCTTGGCGCGCGTGGCCTCCGAATTCCGGCAGGTGCTGTCACGGCCATGGGCGCGCGTAGTGCTGGTCACGGTCTTTCTTGAAGGGGCTTTCCTTTACGGCGCATTTGCCTTTATCGCGTCCCATTTGCACCACGTTTTCGGCCTCGCACTGACCACGGCGGGAGCGCTGGTCATGCTGTTTGGATTCGGCGGCCTGCTGTTTGCCGTCGCGTCGCGGGTGTTGGTGAATGGTCTGGGCGAAACCGGGTTGTCGCTGTGGGGCGGAATCCTGATCGCACTGTCGCTGCTGGCGATCGGACTGGCACCGGTGTGGTGGTGGGCTGTCCCAGGGTGTTTTTTCTGTGGGCTAGGCTTTTACATGCTGCACAACACGCTGCAGATCAATGCGACCCAGATGGCGCCGGAGCGCAGGGGCGCGGCAGTATCGGCATTTGCGTCGTGCTTTTTTCTGGGACAGTCGGTTGGCGTTGCGTGCGCCGGCTTGCTGATAGTGCGCGCCGGGACCGCGGCGGCCATTTCCAGCGGCGCTGTCGGCGTGCTGGCTGTGGCGCTTAACTTCAGGCATCGCCTGCGGCTGAAGATTCAGACGCAGGCTCACTGATTCGCTAAAGCTGGCGGGGAATCGCCGGTCCAGCCTTGGCGATGTTGGTTCAGTACAGTAAATTACTTTGCGCTATACACGATGTCGGCGCGGCGGTTTTCTGCCCACGCTGCTTCATCGCTGCCGGTTGCCTTCGGCTTTTCCTTGCCAAAGGAAACGGCTTCCATCTGTGCATCGGTCACGCCCATTGCGGCGAGCGACT
>DATEZO010000122.1:0-13242 GCA_035255485.1 Burkholderiaceae bacterium | reverse complement strand
GGCCTCGGCGGTTTTTCGAACCATGACGACGCAGCCGGCTTCCATGTCGGCGTCAAGCGCTGGCTGCTGGCGCATGAAGGCGCCACAGGCTATCGATGACCGCAATCGCACCCGAGAGTCGCGCCGCGATTGACGAGTTCTGCGATGCCCTGTGGCTGGAAGATGGCTTGGCAAAAAATACGCTCGATGCCTATCGGCGCGACATGAGCCTGTTCGCCGCCTGGCTGCACCAGGAACGAGGCCGGGGAGTGTACACGGCGCAGGCAGAGGATCTACATGCCTATTTCGCCGCCAGGCACGCAAGCAGCAAGGCGACCTCTGCGAATCGGCGCCTGGCGACGCTGAAGCGCTTCTACCAGCTCGCATTGCGTCAAAACCGGATTGATGTCGATCCCTGCCTGCGCATGCAATCCGCGAAGCAAGCGCCACGCTTTCCCAAAACCCTTACCGAAACCCAGGTCGAAGCCCTGCTGGCCACGCCCAATGCTGCGACGCCGCTGGGCCTGCGCGACCGCACCATGCTGGAACTGATGTATGCCAGCGGTCTGCGCGTATCAGAGCTGGTATTGTTGAAATCGATCGAAACCAGCCTGAATGAGGGTGTGCTGCGCATTACCGGCAAAGGCAGCAAGACGCGCCTGGTGCCGTTCGGCGAAGAAGCACGGACGTGGATCGAGCGCTATCTGAAAGAGGCGCGGCCTGCGATCCTGAACGGCCGCGTCGACGATGCGCTATTCGTCACCGGGCGCGGCGGCGCGATGACGCGCCAGATGTTCTGGACGCTGATCAAGAAGCATGCGCGCGCCGCCGGCATCAATGCGCCGCTGTCGCCGCATACGCTGCGGCATGCGTTTGCCACGCACCTGCTGAACCACGGCGCGGACCTGCGCGTGGTGCAATTGCTGCTGGGCCATGCCGATATTTCGACCACGCAAATCTACACGCATGTGGCGCGCGAACGGTTGAAAAAGCTGCATGCGGAGCATCATCCGCGTGGGTGAACATGCCAAACATGACATGGGAATGCACGCGCGAAAAATGCTGGAAAATTACTAAGACGCTGCGTGAAAAAAGAAGGGCCGCATTTGCGGCCCTTCTTTTTACTGCATTAGCCTGCGACGCTGCGGCTTATTTCCGTGTGCGGCTAGCGACTTTTTCCGCTACTTGCGTGAATTGGTTCACTGCGGCGGCAACATTGGCTTCCAGCACATCGGCAGCCTGCTTCCTGGTTTTTGTCAACTGTTCGTAGCCAGCGCTGGCATTGCCAATGGCAGACTTCATCAACGCAATGGCATTTTCCGAACCGGCTGGTGCATTTTTCACGACATCATCCACCAGCGCCACGACTTTACGATTGGTTTCGATGAACTGCTGGTCGGCTGCCTTGTTGAGTTCCGCCTGTACATTGGCAGCGATATCAACCAGGTGACGGCCATACGACAGCGCTTTTTGTGCATTGGGCTGGATCTGCGCTGCGGACAGCGAGAGGAACGTCTGCGGATCATTAGCGCTCAACAATTGTTTGGCCGTGGCGGCGGAATCAGCAAGCGATGCCTTCATGGTATTCATGTTCAGATTCACGATCTGTTCCATGCTTTCATACGTCTTGTTGGCGAAAGAAGTCAGCATGTCGACCTGTGCATTGAGGGTGGTTTTGGTTGCTGCAGAAAATTGTTCAGGAAAATTAAACATGGCGATCTCCGTGTAATAGGGTAATAAGGTCCGGTAAAAATGAACATCGCTTATTGTGCGATGCAACAATACATATTGTAAGGTCTGTTTTCATAAAGTCAATAGAGTTATTGTGCACCGCATCAAAAAATGAATAAATTCCATGAATGCAACTTTATCAACCAACTGGCGTGCCGTGGCTATTTCGTAAACCCGCGTCCTTATTGCATAATGTCAGCCAAATTTCAGCGTCCCACAGGTACCATGGCAAAAAAAGAGCATGTTTCCGAGACCCCGGCAACGCAGTTCCTGCGCAGGCACGGGATTGTCTTTTCCGAGCATCCCTATTCTTACGAGGAACATGGCGGTACCGCAGTGTCGGCCCGCGAACTGGGTGTGGATGAACATCATGTCGTGAAGACGCTGGTAATGCAGGACGAAGCGGCGCGCCCGCTGATCGTGCTGATGCATGGCGATCGCAAGGTGTCGACCAAGAATCTGGCGCGCCAGATCGGCTGCAAATCGGTCGAACCGTGCAAGCCGGAAGTGGCAAACCGGCATTCCGGTTATCTGGTCGGCGGCACATCGCCCTTCGGCACCCGCAAAACCATGCCGGTCTACGTCGAGCAAGGCATCCTGGCGCTGGACCGGATTTACATCAACGGTGGGCGGCGCGGCTACCTGGTCGGCCTGGACCCGAAAGCGCTGCCGGCGCTTTTGCCCGTCAAGCCGGTCGATTGCGCGCTGGAAGAATAACCGGTGTGCACGCCATCCTCTCTACAATCGCCCGGCTTTGCATGACAGCAACTGCCAAGTATCATGTAGCGCCCAATACGGCATTGCGCCAGCTTATGGCGCGGTGACCGAATCCGGGCCGCCAAATCGAGAAAACCTGGAACAAGATGAATACTGTTTTATTCGGCATCGCCGCCTATCTGATCGGCTCCGTGTCCTTCGCCGTGGTGGTCAGCAAATTATTCGGCCTGGCCGATCCGCGCACCTACGGGTCCGGTAACCCGGGCGCGACCAACGTCCTGCGCAGCGGCAGCAAGGCAGCGGCCGCATTGACGCTTTTCGGCGACGGCTTCAAGGGCTGGCTCGCGGTGTGGCTCGCTGATCGTTATGGTGCGCAGTACGGCGTCGATGATACGGGCATTGCGCTGGTGGCAATCGCGGTATTCATCGGCCATCTGTGGCCGGTGTTTTTCAGATTCGTCGGCGGCAAGGGCGTTGCAACCGCGCTCGGCGTGCTGCTGGCGCTCAATGGCTGGCTCGGCCTTGCCACCCTCGTGACTTGGCTGGTGGTGGCTTATGCCTTTCGCTATTCATCGCTGGCAGCGCTGGTTGCCAGCCTGTTTGCGCCGTTCTATTACGGGCTGCTGTTCGGCACGGATGAAAAACTGCTGGCGGTGCTCGCAATGAGCTGCCTGCTGGTCTATCGCCACCGCCGGAATATTGGCAATCTGCTGGCCGGCAAGGAAGGCCGGATCGGCGGAAAAAAATGATTCGTGCTTGCCTTCCGGCGGCGCGCGTGTCCGTTTTGCGCCTGTTACCCTCGCCATAGCTGGCACTGCTGGCGCACCGTATCGCTCAACGAGCCGCTTTCCTGATAGGCGGCGCGCAGCCAGCCGGCGTCGGACCGGTTTGCCAGGATCCGTTGCCGCAGCCAGCCGATCGCATCCGATGTGCCCAGTTCCTGCGCTGCACCGGCCAGCATGTCGAAAGTGCGCAGGATATCGTTCTGGATCGTGGTTTGGGGCGTTGCGCTGGCCGGGTCGATCAGCACCCCTGCCAGGCCGAAACGGCATGCCTGGAACCGGTTGTAGGAATAGGTGAGGTAGGTATCCTGCAGCGGCTGCAATTCCCGCTGTGCGAAAAAATGCTTTGCCAGCGTTTGCGCGTAAGCGGCCAGCGCCACCGCGGTGGTGATCTCGAGCGGGGTGTCGCAGACGCGGATTTCGACCGTGCCGTATTCCGGCTTGGGCCGGATGTCCCAGTAGAAATCCTTCATGCTGGCGACGATGCCCAGGCTGCTCATTTTTTCAAAATAGGCATTGAAGGCAGCCCAGTCGCGCACGAACGGCATGCAGCCGCTTAACGGAAAGGCATTGATGCTGGTCAGGCGCGACGACTGGAACGCGGTATCGATGCCCTGGTAGAACGGGGACGAAGCCGACAGGGCAATGAAGTGCGGAATGGTGCGTGCCAGCAGATGCACCAGGCGCACCGCTTCATCGCCGTCGGCGCAGCCGATATGAATATGCTGGCCGTACACCGTGAATTGCTTGGCAAGATAGCCATACAGTTCAGATACCAGGCGGTAGCGTTCGCTCGGATAAATGCGCTGGTCTTCCCAGTGCTGGAACGGATGGGCGCCGCCGCCGGCCAAGCCGAGATTGACCTTGTCCGAGGCCGTGGCCAATAGTGCGCGCATGGCCGTCAATTCCTGCAGCATGTCCTGGTGCCGGGTATGCACCGAGGTGGCAATCTCGATCATGCTTTCGGTGATTTCCGGCTTGATGTCGTAGCCGTGCTTGTGCTTGTTGATCACGGCCAGCAAATCGCTCGACCCGCGCGTCAGGTTGTAATCGCGTCGGTTGACGATTTGCAGTTCCAGCTCCACACCCATGGTGAGTGGCGCTGATTTCTTGAATTCCAGCATTGGAATATCCTTCTTGCTATAGATCCGGAACGAACCGGATGGGAACCGGATCCCCTCATCCCAACCCTCTCCCGGGGAGGAGGGTGAGAACGGGGCGCGATGCAATCAAGACTGCATCGTGCCGGATTAATAATGCTTTGCTTCGCCGCTTGCTACCAGCGCAAGGCGGGTGCAGATCGGTCCCAGTAATTCCAGTATCGCCAGTACCGATAGCATCAGCGCCGTCAATTGCGGGCCGAACTCCGGGTAGATCGCGGTGGCGCGCTCCATCAGGATGATGGCGACGCCTGACATCGGCACCAGCCCGACGCCGAGCAGCACGCCTTTGCGCGCGCTCAGGCCGTTCAGCGGCGACAGCGCGGTGGCGAAAAACAGGCTGATTGCCAGCCGGGTGGCAATGAAGGCTAGCGCCACTGCCCATAAATCGCGCAAATGGACCAGTTCCAGTTTGGCCCCGGCATAAATGAACAGCAACGCATACAGCAAGCCGCTGAACTGGCTGAAATCCGGTTCCACCACCGCATGCCGATGGTCGTCATTCCGACTGGCAATGCCGAACACCAGTAACGCAATCAGCGCCGACAGTTTCAGCATGGCGGCCAGGCCGACCGTGGCGGCGAGCAGTGCAAACAACGCGATGCGCTGGCTTTGCATGTCCCTGCCAAGCCACTGGCTGAAACAAATCAGCAACCGGCTCGCGGCCCAGCCCAGTACGATCGAGCCGAGCATCAGGTAGAGCGGATGCAGGACAAAGGAAATCCAGTCGTTGCGATATTCCACATGCAGCGCCGACAGGCACATCGTAAACACGATGAACGCCAGCGAATTGCTGATTGCAACGATATTCAGCATGCGCTCGCTGACCTGGCCTTCCGCCTTGCTCTCCCGTACCACATTCAAGATGACGGCTGGTGAAGTCGCGATGCCGATTGCCGCCGCCATGCTGGCGACCAGTTTCCCGATACCGAGTTCGATCAGCAAGGTGAACAAGCCGAAAAAAATACTGACGCTCATGGCAATCGCCGTGACCAGCAGCCATTTTTCATGCAGCAGCCAGCGGTAATCGAGTCGGCGCCCCAGTTCAAACACCACTATGCCAAGCGCCAGGTGAATCAGCAAACTGAAATCATTCAGATCGGCCGTGCTGATCAGGTTGAGCCCCGCCGGCCCGATCAACAGTCCGGCCAGCACGTAGCCGGTAATCGCGGGAATGGCAAGAAACCGGGTTACCAGCCGGGCGCACAAGATGCCGACGATCAGGATCAGGCCGGTTGCGGCCAGCAGGTTGAGCGTATGTGGCAGGGTGGGAAAAAAGCTGAATGACGGCATTTCACTCCTTGCAGTCGTTTATATACAGTAGCCTGTATTTTTAAAGGCCCATGGTTTTATTACGGATATTGTTATATTTTTATGCATACTCCCTTGCATTCTTGCCGTATTCAGGGCGGGCTTAATATTTTTCAATGTGTGCGATACGCTGCTTCGATTCGGCAGCCTTGAAAAAGTTTCCCGCTTGAAACTAAAGAATTGGCGGCCTGAATGCGATAGGGGATTCGTGACGGCGATGCGCTACTTCCGGTACAAGCATCACCGGATGATCGTATTGGCCTGCCGGTTTTGGTCGAGAGCTGGAAAGGGATGGCGGATCATCGCCATGATGCAGGTCGGGCTGGCGTGCGGAGCCGGACAAGGTCCGCGATAGCTTGCAGGATTTCGCGCTTCATGCGCGCGGTGGCAGGATGGTCGTGCCGATGTCGACCGTGATCGGCCGGTCATGCGACCGGCTACCCGCCCGGAATCCGCTGCGGGATGTGCGCTCTGGCTGACGCGCTATAGTGCGCCAGCCAGAGCTGCAGGCAAGATTGACTCAGGAGTCAGCGGGAATTATTTTGCGGAATAAACGATATCTGCACGACGGTTTTCCGCCCAGGCGGCTTCATTGCTACCGGTTGCTTTCGGTTTTTCCTTGCCGAACGACACTGCTTCAATTTGCGCATTGGACACGCCGAGCACCGTCATCGATTTGCGTACCGCTTCGGCACGCTTCTGGCCCAGCGCGAGATTGTATTCAGCACCGCCGCGTTCATCGGTATTGCCCTGGATGATGATCTTGCGCTCCTTGTGCGCGGTCAGGTACTTCGAATGCGCCTCGACCACCGGCTTGAACCCATCCTTGACCAGATAACTGTCCAGATCGAAATACACGCTGCGCTTGGCCAGCACGCCTTGCGGGTCATTCAGCGGATCGGTCGAAGCTGCGCTGACCGTGCCGACCGTGCGCTGGTCGGGCTGGGCCGCGGCCGGCTTTGCCGACGCTGCCTGCGATTCGGGTTGCTTGATGGGTGAGCTGCATGCTGCCAGCAGCAGGGCGCCGGAAACGAGAGACAGCAGTGTGGTTGCATTCGTACGCATTGATTTCTCCTTGGGGTGAAAAGTACTGTTGCTTTTACCGCACTGCGACTCATTTATCAGCATGAGAGCAAGCCATCAAAATCAACAGAAACATATTGGCGCAAATTATATTGCATCGAATACACATTTGCTACAATCGATTCAGGTGGGGTCTTGATGGAGTGTTGCAATGGCAAGGAAAAATACCGGGGTCGACCACAATGGCTTGCCGGCAACCGACGGTAAGTCGCACGATCAAGACCGGCATCTGGATATCCTGAAGAAATTGCGCGTCGTGATTCGTGCGGCGCAGCGACATTCCCAATGGATTGAAAAGCAGTGCGGCATCACCGGCGCGCAGCTGTGGGTGATGCAGGAGCTGCATGAAACGCCCGGCATGCGCGTCGGCGAAATCGCGCTGCGCATGGCGATTCATCAGACTACTGCCAGCAATCTGCTGGATGCGCTCGAAAAGCGTGGCTACATCAACAAGACGCGCGACCACACCGATCAGCGCGCCGTCAAGCTGGCATTATCGGAAGCGGGCGGCGCGATATTGCTGACCGCGCCCAAACCGGCGCGCGGATTGCTGACCACAGCCTTGAGCCAGCTGGATAATGCCGCGCTGGCCCAGCTCGACGGCGGACTGAATGCCTTGCTCGGCAGTATTGGCGACCTGGATGAAGGTTTCGGGCTGCAGCCGATGCCATTCATGATGTAGCGGATGGCGTTCACTGCAAAGCGGCCAATCCTTCCGACCGGATGACGTCGCTGTACCGCGCCAGCTCCGGAAGCATCAATTTTTCAGACGTTCAGTTCATCGAGCGGCCAGCGCGGCCGTACATTGAAAGCGTAGTCGTATTGCGCCGCATCGGGTTGGGCTGCGAGCCGCATCGCACCGGCGAAGGCGATCATTGCGCCGTTGTCGGTGCAGAATTCCAGCGCGGGATAAAACACGCGCAGCCGCCGTTTTGCCGCTGCCGCATTCAATGCGTCGCGCAGTTGCCGGTTGGCGCCGACCCCGCCTGCGATCACCAGCCGCTTCAGGCCGGTTTCCCGCATCGCCTTCATGCTTTTGGCAACCAGCACATCGACTACGGCATCCACAAACCCGCGCGCCAGATTCGCCTGATCCTGCTCGCAAATATTCGTGATCCGGTTTTTGACGACCGTCAGCACCGCTGTCTTCAGTCCGGAAAAGCTGAAATTCAGATCCTTCGAATGCAACATCGGCCGCGGCAGGGTATACACCTCCGGATCGCCGAATTCCGCCAGCCGTGAAATCGCCGGCCCGCCCGGATAGCCAAGCCCGAGCAGTTTCGCCGATTTGTCGAACGCCTCGCCGGCGGCGTCATCCAGCGTTTCGCCAAGCAGCGTATAGCGCCCGATGCCATCGACCCGCATCAATTGCGTATGACCGCCGGAAACCAGCAGCGCCACAAACGGAAAAGCGGGCGGATCATCCGCCAGCAGGGGAGACAGCAAATGGCCTTCGAGATGGTGCACGCCGATCATCGGCTTGCCGAGCGCCAGTCCGAGGCCGCAGGCGATCGATGCGCCGACCAGCAGCGCGCCAGCCAGCCCCGGTCCCTGGGTGTAGGCGATGGCATCAATGGCGGTGCGCGCGACGCCACTGTCGCGGAACGCCTGTTCCAGCAACCGAATCGCGCGCCGGATATGGTCGCGCGAGGCCAGTTCCGGCACCACGCCGCCGTATTCTTCATGCATCGCGACTTGCGAATGCAGGGCGTGCGCCAGCAGGCCGCGCTGCGTGTCGTACAACGCCAGGCCGGTTTCATCGCAGGAGGATTCAATGCCGAGGACAATCATGGGAGGGGAGATGGCCAGCTTTTTAAAAGCCCTATTTTAAAGGAATAGCGCCTGACTGGGCTTTTATGGCGGATGCCAGGGAGCGCAGGACCGTCCTGGTCCATTTACCTGTCGTATCCGGCAGCGCCGTGGCATCAGCAGCGTAGCCGACCACCGTGCGTCGTTCCGTGTCATGCGGCTACCGAACGATGCGCACGTAAAACAGTAGCAGATGCACTGCAACCAATACAACCAACACCCACGCCACCGCGTGACCGGCGCGGCATGCCCCCTTTTTTTGCGCATTCCCCCGGAATACAAGACGACCCGCACCGAATTGCATGCGGCATCGCACTGCTTCGGTGCGACCGGCTCTTTCATTTGGCTCATGCAGCGGCGTTTGCGATTGGCACCGCTCTTGCTTACTGATCTTTTAGCAAACGAATGGCAGCGGAACGTATTGACGACGCATTCGACTCCCACCTGCGGCAGGCTGCCCGAATTCCCTGCTTCGACCTGGCCCTTTCCCGGGTAGGGGCGGGTTGGGATGGCGGGGGAGTGCGCGTCAAGCATCCACTGCCTTCTCAATACATGTCGCGATGCATATTTTTACGGCTTCAATGGCGAAGCCGAGTGAAGAAGGAGCCTGAATGAAGAAGCTGAAGTTAGTCATGGTCGGGAACGGCATGGCCGGTGTGCGCACGCTTGAAGAGCTGCTCAGGATTGCGCCCGACGTTTACGACATCACCGTGTTCGGCGCCGAGCCGCACGGAAACTACAATCGCATCCTGCTGTCGCCGGTGCTTGCCGGCGAACAGACCATCAAGGACATCATGCTGAACGATGTCGACTGGTATGCGCAGCACAACATCGCGCTCCATCTTGGCAAGAAGATCACGAAGATAGACCGCTTGAAGCGCCAGGTCATTGCTGACGACGGCACGACGGCGGAGTACGACCGCCTGCTGCTTGCGACCGGATCGAATCCTTTCCTGCTGCCGGTGCCTGGCAAGGACTTGCAGGGTGTGATTTCCTACCGCGACATCCAGGATACCAACACGATGATCGAGGCGGCACGACTGCACAAGCATGCCGTCGTGATCGGTGGCGGCCTGCTCGGCCTGGAGGCCGCGAACGGCCTGAAGCTGCGCGGTATGGATGTCACCGTGGTGCATCTGCCGAACCGCCTGATGGAGCGCCAGCTCGATCCGGCCGCCGGCAAGATGTTGCAGAAAGCGCTGGAAGCCGGCGGGCTGAAATTCCTGCTCGAAAGGAACACGCAGGAAATCATCGGCGATGCGGATGACGGAAAAGGCGGTCGCGTGAAGGCGGTCCGCTTCAGCGATGGCATCGAGATCCCGGCCCAGCTGGTGGTGATGGCGGTCGGCATCCGGCCCAACACCACACTGGCGGAATCGGCCGGCCTGTATTGCAATCGCGGTATCGTCGTCAACGACACCATGCAGACCTACGATCCGCGCATCTATGCGGTCGGCGAGTGCGTCAACCACCGCGGTACCGCCTACGGCCTGGTGGCGCCCCTGTTCGAGATGGCCAAGGTGTGCGCCAATCACCTGGCGAATTTCGGCATCGGGCGCTATCAGGGGTCGGTCACTTCGACCAAGCTGAAGGTCACCGGCATCGACCTGTTCTCCGCCGGCGAATTCATGGGCGGTGATGGCATCGAGGAAATCGTGCTGTCGGACCCCATTGGCGGCATCTACAAGAAACTGGTGATCAAGGAAAACAGGCTGATCGGCGCTTGCCTGTATGGCGACACGGTGGACGGCTCCTGGTATTTCAGCCTGCTGCGCGAGGGCAAGGACATCGGCCAGATCCGCGACACGCTGATGTTCGGCGAGTCCAATACCGGCCGCCCGGGCGATGTCGGCCATGAAGGCTACACCAGGGCGGCCGCGATGCCGGACACTGCCGAAGTGTGCGGCTGCAATGGCGTGAGCAAGGGCGCCATCGTCAAGGCGATCAAGGAAAAAGGCTTGTTTACGCTGGAAGACGTGCGCAAGCACACCAAGGCGTCTGCCTCCTGCGGCTCCTGCACCGGCCTGGTCGAGCAGATCATCATGTTTACCGTCGGCGGCGATTATTCGAGCGCGAATAAAGCCAAGCCGCTGTGCGGCTGCACCGATCACACGCATCAGCAGGTGCGCGACACGATCAAGGTCAACAGGCTGCTGACGATTGCCGACACCATGCACTTCATGGAGTGGCGTACGCCGAACGGCTGCTCCAGCTGTCGCCCGGCGCTTAACTACTACCTGATTTCAACCTGGCCGCACGTGGCGAAGGACGACCCGCAATCGCGGTTCATCAACGAACGGGCGCACGCCAACATCCAGAAGGATGGCACTTACTCGGTGATCCCGCGCATGTGGGGCGGCGAAACCAGTGCCTCCGAATTGCGGCGCATCGCCGACGTCGTCGACAAGTTCGAGATTCCGACCGTGAAGGTGACCGGCAGCCAGCGCATCGATTTGCTGGGCGTGAAAAAGGAAGACTTGCCGGCAGTATGGAAAGAGCTCGGGATGCCCTGCGGCCATGCCTACGCCAAGGCGCTGCGCACCGTGAAGACGTGCGTCGGTTCCGAATGGTGCCGTTTCGGTACACAGGACTCCACCCGCATGGGCCAGGAACTGGAGCGCGCACTGTGGCGCATGTACGCGCCGCACAAGGTCAAGATCGCCGTGTCCGGCTGTCCGCGCAATTGCGCGGAATCCGGCATCAAGGATGTGGGCGTGATCGGCGTCGACTCCGGCTGGGAAATCTATGTCGGCGGCAACGGCGGCATCAAGACCGAAGTCGCGCAGTTCTTCGTCAAACTGAAAACCCACGAAGAAGTGATCGAGTATGCCGGAGCATTCCTGCAACTGTATCGCGAGGAAGGCTGGTATCTCGAACGCACCGCGCATTATATTGGGCGGGTTGGCCTCGACCATGCGAAAAGGAAGGTGGTGGAAGACGCGGAAAACCGCAAGGTACTCCATCAGCGCCTGCTGTCCTCGCTTGAGGGCGAACCGGATCCATGGCACGACAAGGATCAGGCGCTGGTTGACATGCGCCAGTTCGAACGGTTGTCCGTATAGATTCCCAGCGCGGCGGGGTGCGGGCATGCGACCGTCGCCCTGCATTCGGCGCCGTGCGCAATGCGCAATGCTCCGGCCCGTACTGCACAATTGATTCAGCGCGATTGAATCTTGATTTAATCGCATCCATTTTTCACCCTCTCCTGCGAGCGGGGCGAAGGCGGAGTTTCGCGGGCTGCGGCCTGCGCCGCCGTAGCCGGCTGGGCTTGCAAGCCCAGCCGTGGGGCGCGGAGCGGGGCCGGGATGAGGGGATCCGGCGCAATACTTCTTCATTCCGGATCAATAGCATGCATCGTTCCACTTAATGAAAGGAAATGAAATGTCGCATCAATGGAAAGCCGTCTGCAACGTCGCAGATATCCCCGTACTCGGGGCGCGGGTCGTGGCGCGGGCAGCCCAGCCCAACGTGGCGATTTTCCGCAATGGCGAAGACCGGATTTTTGCATTGCTCGACCGTTGCCCGCACAAGGGCGGCCCGCTGTCGCAAGGCATCGTATTTGGCGAACGCGTCGCCTGTCCGTTGCATAACTGGAACATCGAACTCGATTCCGGTTGCGCCACGGCGCCGGATGAGGGTTGTGTGCAAAAGTTCAGCATCAAGGTGGAGGGGGGCACCGTTTTTCTTGACATCAATGAGCTGAATGCGCCTGCCATCGATATCAAGGCGGCATGACGGATCATCGTGCGGTTCCGCATTCCAGCCAGCGGCATGCGCCACATCGCGTGTGATGGGCGCAGGCGGCTGCCGTTTGGTTGTTGCCGGTCTTCGTAGTACCCTTGATGCATGGTCCCAATTCATCTTCCCGAACCGTTCCCCGCCGCCCGCTTCATCAAGGAAATCGGCCGCGGCACGAAGGGCGCGCGCAGCATGTCGCGCGACGACGCGCACCACCTTTATGCGGCAATGCTCGACGGCCGTGTTTCCGATCTGGAACTCGGCGCTATCATGCTCGCCATGCGCATCAAGGGTGAATCGGTGGACGAAATCGCCGGCTTTCTCGATGCCGCCGAAGAGTCGTTCGACAAGCTGGCACTGCCGGCCGGAAACCATGCGCCCATCGTCATTCCGAGTTACAACGGCTCGCGCCTGATGCCGAACCTGACGCCCTTGCTGGCATTGCTTCTCGCGCGTCGCGGCGCACCGGTATTCATCCACGGCGTGATCAGCGACCCCGGCCGCGTTACCACCGCAGAAATTCTGCAGGAACTCGGCCATCCCCCGGTGCATACCGTGCAGCAGGCCGGGCATGGCCTTGCGCAAGGGCGGCCAGTGTTCATGCCGATCGAAGCGTTGGCGCCGCGCATGTACCGGCTGCTGGCGATGCGGCGTGTGCTCGGCGTGCGCAATTCCACGCATACGCTGGTCAAGATCCTGCAGCCGTTCGCCGGGCCGGCATTGCGGCTCACGTCGTACACGCATCCCGAATACCTGGACATGCTCGGCAGTTATTTCGCCACCGCAGCGGCGTCGGCGCGCGGAGATGCATTGCTGATGCGCGGCACCGAGGGCGAAACCGTCGCCAATGCGCGGCGCGCGCAGCAGATCGACTGGTTCCATGATCATGAGCGCACCGTCCTTGTGCAGAAACAGGAACCGGTTGATCAAAT
>DATEZO010000121.1:0-7806 GCA_035255485.1 Burkholderiaceae bacterium | reverse complement strand
TGCCTTGAACTGATCGATCCAGTATTCCAGGCCTTGGGCATCCGGCACCCGGTTGAAATAGGCCACATACAGCTCGATCAGGGTCTTCAGATCGGCAGCCGCGATCGACGTCGCCTTGTTGCCGATGCCCAGACTTACGGTCAGATCGGCGAATTTCAAGCTCTGCACGGAATTGTCGAGTGTCGTTACGACGCCACTCGCATTATCCGTTACCTTAACGCCGGTAGCGGTCCTGGTAATCGTATAGTTGTTGCGTACGCCGGAAAAGGAGCCGGCAACCTGAACTGCAAGCACCGGCGCAAACATTTTCTGGCCCGACATGACAGTCTGCGTTTTTTGGTCGCCGCCGCATGCACTCAATAGCGCCACAGCGCCGATAATACTCATCACAAATTTGTTGAATTTCATTTTGAATCCAGAAATACACTTGATAGAAATCTCGGAAACACACCAGGTTCCCAGTTGCAATATTTTATTGCCATGAAGTATTTGAGTAATAGGAAACAATAGAAAACAATACGGGATAGACCACATTTTTCCGCTAAAGCAACTAAAACCATGCGCTTGGCGCATATTGAAATCTGCTTTCGCTTCAGGCTCGGCTGACGAGGTGCCGGTTTCATCACCCGCGAGGTTCTTGGGCCCCCCGCACGGAAGCTGCTTCCCGGCAAGAAGCGGTTGCGCAAAATATCATCAAAAAACCGGCGTTTTGCGCCGGTTTTTTCTTATTTGCCGCATGCAGGGCAAAAAATATACTAATAGCCAGTATTTTTAAACTACCGCGTATTCATTCCGCATTTGAATGGTTTTTTTCCTATACCCCAGATATTCTCATGTCATTCGGCCGCGCGACGCTGCATCCCGATGCGCATCGGGATAACGGCGTGCGCTATTCCGCACAGCCTCAATTCGCGAACACATCCGCCCCTTCCGGTACGACAAATTTGAATTGGCCTGGTGCGATTACCGGGTTTTTATCGAATTTCCGAAACGACAAAAGCGATACCTGACCGAACGAATCGCGCAATTCCATTGCTTGCGGTACGCCGTTACGCAATCCAATCTTGATCTTGTCGAAAGTCGTATCTTTCGCTTTCGGCACGGCTTCCAGCCATTCCATGCCCTCTTTGGTGTCGCCTTCCTTCAACGTGAAATTCTTTTCCAGGTCGTTGCTGCCGAACAGGATCGCCGCAGGCGACGATCCGAGCGCACTGCCGAGTTGCCGGACGGTAACCTGGTTCAGGTCCTTGTCGTAGATATAGAGTTTTTCGCCATCCGACTGCAGCACTTGCTCATAGGGCTTCTGATAAGTCCAGATGAATTTGCCGGGGCGGGCGAAAATGAATATGCCGCTGGCAGTGTTGGATAATTTGTTGTTGCCCGACTTGTCGGCCCTGACCAGGCGCTGGGTGAATTCGCCCTTGGCGGATTTGGTGGTGGCGACAAAGGTTTTGAATTGGTCGAGCGCGGAGGCTTGCGCCAGCAGCGGTGCAAATGTCAGGAGCGCTACTGCCAAGCTCTTCGCAATACGTCCGCGACAATCGGGGTAAAAATTGGGGTCAGAGTAATTTTTCGGCGTGGACGCCGAAAAAAAAACTCTGATCCCAATTGATCGAAAAACTCTGCCCCCGATTGTTGCTCCGCTACCGGTTAATCGCTTGCCTCGTGCGCAGATTTGCTTTGAAAATATTTTCAACATTCTTCCTATTCAGTATTGCCCACAGGCACGAGAATTTCGCGGTTGCCGTTGGATTGCATGGTGGAGACAAGTCCGCTCTGCTCCATTTGCTCCAGCAGGCGGGCCGCTCGATTGTAGCCGATGCGCATGTGCCGCTGCACCAGCGAGATTGAGGCACGGCGGTTCTTCAGGACGACTGCGACCGCCTGATCGTACAGCGGGTCCGCTTCGGTGCTGGCACCGCCCGCAGCACCTTCACCGCCATCCGCGCCTTCTTCGGCAACGCCGCCTTCCAGGATACCCTCAATGTAATTCGGCTCCCCCTGGGCCTTCAGATGCTCGACCACGCGGTGCACTTCATCATCGGAAACGAACGCGCCATGCACGCGTACCGGCAGTCCGGTTCCGGGCGGCATGTACAACATGTCGCCCATGCCGAGCAGCGTTTCCGCGCCCATCTGGTCGAGAATGGTGCGCGAATCGATCTTGCTGCTGACCTGGAACGCGATGCGGGTCGGGATATTGGCCTTGATCAGGCCGGTGATGACATCGACCGAGGGTCGCTGCGTCGCCAGGATCAGGTGAATGCCGGCGGCGCGCGCCTTTTGCGCGATGCGGGCGATCAGTTCTTCCACCTTCTTGCCGACGACCATCATCAGGTCCGCCAGTTCGTCGATGATGATGACGATGGTCGGCAGTTTTTCCAGCGGTTCCGGCGCGTCCGGTGTCAGGCTGAACGGGTTCGGAATCTTTTCTTCGCGCTTGGCGGCGTCGGCAATCTTGCTGTTGTAGCCAGCCAGGTTACGCACTCCGAGCTTCGACATCAACTTGTAGCGCCGCTCCATCTCGGCCACCGCCCAGTTCAGCGCATGCCCGGCCTGACGCATGTCGGTCACCACTGGTGCCAGCAAATGCGGTATGCCTTCATAGACAGACATTTCGAGCATTTTCGGGTCGATCAGGATCATGCGTACCTGGTTCGGATCGGATTTGTACAACAGCGACAGGATGGTGGCGTTGATGCCGACCGACTTGCCGGAGCCGGTGGTACCGGCCACCAGCAGATGCGGCATCTTCGCCAGGTCGGCCACTATCGGATTGCCCGCAATATCCTTGCCGAGCGCGATTGTCAGGCTCGATGTGCTGTCGTTGTAAACCCGCGAGCCAAGGATCTCCGTCAGGCGCACGATCTGGCGCTTCGGATTCGGCAGCTCCAGCCCCATGTAATTCTTGCCGGGAATGGTTTCGACCACGCGAATCGAAGTCAGCGACAGCGAACGCGCCAGATCGCGCGCGAGATTGACGATCTGACTGCCCTTGACGCCGGTGGCCGGTTCGATCTCGTAGCGGGTAATGACCGGGCCCGGATAGGCGGCCACCACCTTGGCGTCCACGCCGAAATCGGATAGCTTCTTTTCGATCAGCCGGCTGGTGAATTCCAGTGTTTCGATGCTGACCGTTTCCTGTGCGGGCGGCGGCTCATCGAGCAGCATCAGCGGCGGCAGGTTGGTGTCGGGCAGGTCGTTGAACAAGGATACCTGGCGTTCCTTCTCGACACGTTCCGATTTGGGTACCGCGACGATCTGCGGCTCGATCCGGATCGGCGGCGCTTCGACGATTTTCGCGCGTTCCTGCACCACCGTTTCCTCACGCTTGACCGCTGCAACATGGCCGACCTTGCGATCCGCGCGCGCCGCATGGAGATTGCGCAGGCCGTCGACCAGGATTTCAATCGCACCGCCGATCCGTTCCGCCACTGCCAGCCAGGACACATGGAAAAAGAGGCTGAAACCCAGTCCAAACAGCAGCAGCAGAAAAAGGGTCGCACCGGTAAATCCCAGCGCATTCTGTGCAGCCGCACCGATCAGTTCACCGAGCACGCCGCCCGGCGCACGCGGCAACTGCACCCGCAATGTGTACAGCCGCAGATATTCTATTGCAACGCTGCCGCTGACCAGCAAGCCAAAACCCGCAGCGCGAATCCATGCCTCATGCCGATGCGGCGGTTCCGATTCCTTTTGCAACAGGAATTTTTGCGATAGCCGCCGGTACCCCGCCAGCACGGAATCCAACAGCAATATGCACCACCACCATGCTGAAAAACCGAAGATGAACAGCATCAGATCGGACAGCCATGCGCCGACACGCCCGCCCCAATTGTTCAATCTGGGAACGACGCTGGCTTGCGACCAGCCGGGGTCCGCCTTGGAGTAGGTCAGAAAAACAAGAATCAGATAAACCGAGAGCACTGCCAGCGCAATCCAGCGCGCTTCGGACAAGAGACGCACCAGCCTGTTTGGCAGCGGATGCGTCTCTACAGGAGTGGTATTGCGCGTATAAGCTTGTTGTGTTGATCTTGTCATAATTTCAGGCGTGATAGCAGCAGGACAAGGCTGGCAGTAATCCATTCATGCATGCCTCGACATCGCCGTCCGGCAGCAGGTGGTTCAGTGCAACCTTCCGCGCCTGCATGGCAGGTTTGCCTGCAATCTTAACCAGTTTCCATCTCATTCACCAGTTTTCGCGCGGAATACGAAGCAGACGGTGCAGACCGCCTGCACACCTGTGGCGATTTGATTTGGAAAGTGTCGAAGAGGCAGTACGCGGCTGTCAAATCACGCCATTGGCATGGCACCTGCGACAGTGGCGTGTCGGACATGCCGGCAAGCGAGCGCGTCAGTACGGCCGCTTTTTTTGCCGCTATTGATAACGGATCGAAGTAATGGTCCAGACAAGGCGGGGAATTACCGAAGCAAGTACTCGCTTAGAGAGAGAGTAAACCGGCGGATTGAAGAAGCACAGCGTGTCGCAGCGAATCCATATGCCAAGGCCGCATCCCGAACGTGCTGCGCATCTTCGGGCGACGGAAAGCCGGTGACCTGTTGCCTTGATTATGACAATGACTGAGGTGCGATTACTTGGTTACGCCGCGCGATTTTGCCTTGGCTGGCGAAAAACCCGCGCCTTTTTCATCATTCTGGGCAAATTCAAATTGTTGCTGACGCAACCCTGCTGTTTCCATGTCATGCAGAACATGATTCACTCTGGCTTTCCGACCATGCGTATTCGCAGCAACTGCGCCTGTCAGCGCCCTGACGCTCGACTTGATTTCCATGATCTGCTCGGTTCTGGCGAGCCGGACCAGATTATGCAAGGAAGCCCGGAATAGATGCTTTTCCCGCGCGCTTTTTTCCGCAAAAGCGGCCTCGATAATTTGTTCAATGACTGTTTCTACAGTTGATTTCATTTTGGACTCGCTTGGACGATTACGAAAAGAAATTGTTCGAGGGAAGTATTGCAACTATCCAATATGGAATATTGAGAAAAATCATGCTTGCTTCATTTAATTACCATGGAACACGTATTTCTGCATCAATACTGTATTTCTGCTAGTTGTCGCGATGTTGACGTTTGACAAAGAGTTGCGCTTGCGTATCGTTACTATTTTCCCATGAGTTCGCATCGCCATGTTTTAACGTCACGCATCGGAGCGCATCATGAATACTGTCCTGGATAGGCCTTATGAGACTGAGGAAGGCGTGATTTTTACGGTGATCGTCGGCTTTTTGAAACGCGAGTGCCTGATCCCGAAACAGACGCTTTCCTATATTTGCCGCACCCGGGGCGGCGACATGGATACCCTGGATGCGTTTCGCGCCTACGAAGATACGATTATCTCCGTGGCCCGGCGCATGATCGTCGCGGGCGCGGCCAATTCGCCGATTATCCTTGAGCGCCGATTTTTCCTTTGATGCTACCGAGGTAAAAATTGCTGCCGCACGCAGCACAGGCGGCTATCGGCAGGGTAAAAAATACAGCAGCGGGATAGGCGTACGGCTCATATTCCATCCGAAAATGCACTGTCTGTGCGTACCCGCTTCACCATTCCGCGGTACTGGCGCAGAGCGCGCAGATAGCCGGCATTCAGCAATACCGCTACCGCCAGCGCAATGCCGCAGGTCAGCATCGCGCCCCGTGTTGTCAATGCATGCGCCAATACGCCTGCAGCAAGCCCGGATGCAGCAGGCACCGACTGGGAAATGATTGTATACATGCTGAGAACGCGACCGCGCACGGTATCTTCCACATTTTCCTGGATGCCGGCAACGATGAGGCTGATAGCAATGCCGCCCATGATGCCTACGCCGGCAAGCAGCATGGCCGCAATAGCCGCTGCATGGGTGTTTGCCATCCACGCAAACAGCACTCCGGATATCGCCAATGCGGCAAGGATGGTCTTGCCATGCGGCAGCAACCTGGCGATGAACAGGCACAGCAGCCCGCCGGCAATCAGGGAAGGCGCGAGCGCACCAAGGAAAGCGCCGCGCTCCAGCTCGCTCAATCCCAATTCGCTGCGCGCAATTTTCGGCAACAGCACCTGCATCGGCCCCATCAGGGTGTAGCCGAGCACGGCACTTGCCAGCAGTTGGGCAATCAACGGATTGGCGCGTACCGCGCTCATTCCCTCCCCGACTTCATCCCGGATGCGCCGGTGCGGTTTACCGCCGGCACGACTGGCCGTCCGCAGCAGCAGGAGCGAGCCTGCGCCCGACAGGACGACGGCCATGGTGAATACCGCCGGCCAGCCGAACCCGATCCGGCACAGGGAAATGGCCAGTGGCCCCAATCCGAATCCCAGCATGACTAGCAGATTGAAGAGCAGCGAGGCCTGGCGCAGCATGTCGGTGCCAGCAATCTGGCCGAGAGTGGTCATCCGCGCCGGCGCGGCAAACGACCAGCCGATACCCGCCAACAATGCCGCGCCCAGCACAAACGGCGCGCGTGCCGCCGGATCGGCAACAATACGGTCGCCCAGGACCAGCACCAGCGCCGCCAGCACAAACAGGGTTTGCGCAAAATGAATGATGTTGACCGGCGCATGGCGGTCGCACAAGACGCCGGCATACCAGCCCAGCAGCAAGGGCGGCCCGAAACACAGGCCGAAGCCGATACCGGACAGCAGGTCCGATTGCAGCACCTCTTGCGCATAAATGATCACGGAATAATTCACCATGTGGCCACCGGTAAACGCCAGCAGGCAGGATAAATAGAAGGCCCAATGGCGGCGCATCATGGTGCAGGTCTTGCCGTAAAGTGAGGAAATGGCTTCATTTCAGTTGTACCCGGATCAGCGTCGGCTGTGCGCCCTCGATCTGCCAGGAAGGAAAATTCGAGTTCGACGTGTACAGGCTGCCGTCTTCGTCGATTTCGACGTCGCGGGTAAACGTGGTGCGGCGCGGCAGCGGGATCGTGCGCCATGTTTCGCTCTTGATATCGAAGCCATACAGCGCATCGGATTGATTGCCGTTGACCCAGACCATGCCGCGCTTTTTATCCACATTCAGCGCATACGGCGTCTCGCTGCCTTTCGGCTCGACGGGCAGCTCAAATAGCGAAAACTGGCCGCTCTTCGGCGTGTAACGCGCAATTTTCGATTCGCCAAATGCAGCGATCCACAGGTTGCCATCGGCATCGGCGCGCAGCCGGCGCGGCCCCAGGAACGGCGTCGGAATCATCGTGATCATGCCAGTGGCAGGATCGATCTTGCCAATTTCCCGCGTGTGCAGGCGCGCAAACCAGACCATGCCATCCGGCGTGATATCGACGCCGTATACCAAGGGCAAACCGGTCGATACCCAGTCGATCGGCAACCAGTTGGACAGTGGCAGGCCCCAGTTCATGAGTTTGTACAGAAATCCGATCGAGGACGTGATCAGTTTTTCCCTGAATCCGCGCGCCGGCAAATCGTACAGCGTGAATTTCCGGGTGCTGCGGTCGAACATTGCCACCTGGTTGGATAGCGCCAGCGTAAACCAGACCCGATCCCGGGCATCGGTGCGCACGGTATGCGGATAAAAGCCGGCGCCGATCTCATGCAGGGTAAAGGCTTTGGTTTTCGGGTCGAATTCAACCAGCCGCCGTTGCGCCGATGGCGTGATGAAGATATGCCCGTCACGCGGCGATTCGGCCAGCGAGTGGGCATTCGAGGTGCTGTCGTGGCGTGGAAAATCCCTCAGCCGGCCGGAAATCAGCCCTCCCGGCTGGTCGCCCGGCAGGTGCGGAATCTTGTAAACCGTCACGGCATTGGTGCGCGGATCGACTTCATACAGCCGGTCCTGGATATTGTC
>DATEZO010000120.1:0-7406 GCA_035255485.1 Burkholderiaceae bacterium | reverse complement strand
TCTGGAACGGCATGACGATATCGACCTGGTGCTGATGGACATGATGATGCCGGTGGTGGATGGTTATGCCGCTACCCGCGAACTGAAACGCAATCGCGGATACACCAGGCCAATCGTTGCATTGACCGCGCATGCATTGCAGGGCGATCGCCAGAAATGCCTGGATGCCGGTGCGGACGATTACCTGGCAAAGCCGGTAAGCAATGCGGAGCTCTTCAGTGTATTGAAAAAATGGCTAGGCAAAGAATAGCCCGGCAGGGAAATATGGGGCAAATGATGGAACTTACCTCAATTAAAGAGAATGAAGCAGCTGTCAAGCCGACCGTGCTGCTGGTCGATGACAGGGCCGAAAATCTTGAAAGCCTGGAAGCGATCCTGGAGAACGGGCATATCACGCTGCTGAAGGCGACATCGGGCGAACAGGCACTGCAGCTATTGCTTGAAAACGATATTTCGCTGGTGCTGCTGGATGTGCAGATGCCCGGCATGAATGGGTATGAAGTGGCGCGGCTGATGCGCTCCAATCGCAAGACGCGCTCGGTGCCGATCATCTTCATTACTGCCATCATGCGCGATGAAGCGGCGTCCGTGCGCGGCTATCAGGCGGGAGCGATCGATTACATCGTCAAGCCGATCAGCTCTTCCATCCTGCGCGGCAAGGTCTCGCTGTTGCTGGAATTCGATCAGAACAAGCGGCATTTGCAGCATGCCTACGCGAAACTTGACAATGCAAAGGCCTATTACGAATCCATTCTGAATGCGGCAGGCGAAGGCGTGCTTGGTATTTCGCAGGACGGCACGATCAATTTCGCCAATCCCGCGGCCTTGACGTTGCTGCACGGCGGTCCCGGCATCGTCGGGAAAAACTTCGCCGATTTCTATCCGGCGCTGGAAGATGGCGGGCACAAGTGGGAATCGACGCCGATATACCGCTGCTGGCAGGAGAGCAAGGAATGCCGGGTGGACGATGACGTGTTTCTCGCGAACGATGGGAAGGGCATCGCGGTTTCCTACTGTTGTTCACCGGTGTCGGGGCGCATGCGGGGAATCGTGCTGGTATTCCAGGATATTTCAGACCGCAAGACGCTGGAGCATCAGCTGCGCCAGCAGGCGATCACCGATCCCCTGACCGGTCTGCAAAATCGCACCGGCTTCAAGGAAGGATTCCACCTCAGCCTGGAACGCGCCAAGCGCAGCGGCAAAACCATTGCCCTGATGTTTGTCGACCTCGACTATTTCAAGCGCATCAACGATACGCTGGGCCACGATGTGGGCGACCATCTGTTGCAGGCGGCGGCCGACCGGCTGAAGGAGTGCGTCCGGCCTTACGACCTGGTGTCGCGCATCGGCGGCGACGAATTTCTCGTGATGCTGGATGAGCTCGATGGCATCAAGGACGTCACGATGATTGCGGACAAGCTGCTGGCGGCGCTGCGGCGGCCTTTCCACCTCAAGAACGGCATGGAGCTGGGGATTGGCGCCAGCATCGGGATTTCCAGTTATCCGGAATGCGGCCACGAGGCGGAAAACCTGATTCAGGCGGCCGATGTCGCGATGTATCAGGCCAAGCGGAATGGCCGCAATCTCTACCAGTTCTACATCCCGGACATGAATACCAAGGCGCGCACCCGCCTGATGCTGGACCAGGCCTTGCGGGTCGCGGTCGAGCACGATGAATTCGAACTGTATTACCAGCCGCAGGTCAGCCTGGCCGATGGCGAAGTCATCGGCTTCGAAGCATTGATGCGCTGGGACCCGGGCAGCGAAGATAGCATTGCGCCGAGCATATTCGTGCCGATGCTGGAAGAAACCGGCCTGATCGTGCCGATGGGGAGCTGGGTATTTTCCTCCAGTTGTCGTCAGCGCCAGCAGTGGCGCGATCTGTTGCCTGATCGCTGCACCGTGGCGGTGAATCTGTCGCCGCGCCAGTTTTCCGACAAGAATCTGATCCGCGACATCAGGAAGGTGCTGGAGGAAAACGAGATGCCGTCGTACCGGCTCGAGATCGAGCTGACCGAAAGCATGCTGATGCTGGATACGGATCATGCGCGCCAGGTGCTGCATGAATTGAAGGACATGGGCGTGAAACTGTCGATCGACGATTTCGGGACCGGCTATTCCTCGCTCGCTTACCTGAAGCTGTTTACCCTGGATACGCTGAAAATCGACAAGCATTTCATCGACCATCTGACCACGTCGAAAAAGGATGCGGCGATCGCAACATCGATCATTCAGCTCGCGCATAACCTCGACTTGCAGGTGATCGCCGAGGGCGTGGAAACCGTGGAACAGCTGCGTGTGCTGCAGGATCTGGAATGCGATGTGGTGCAGGGATTTTATTTCGGCCGGCCGATCAGCACGGTTGATGTCGAAAAATTCCCGCGTATGCTGGCGCTGCATTGATGCAGTCCTGTGAGCGGCAAGCGACGGACAAAACGGGTTTTTGCCGGCGTTACCGGTAATCCTGCCGTTTTTCGTCTTTTATATACACTGCTGTGTATATTTAAACAGCGTCTGTTTCATTGCGCATACTCATATGTTTTTACATATACTCCCGCCAATTGCGTGGCAGTCGGTGCCATGACAGGAGGATGCGGTTCCCGCCGCAGAGCTTCTGGCGAGCCATGAAAATGAGATTGTCACGGTAATTGCAAGCCGAGGATGCCGCCTATGAGAACCCTTGTCACGCAATTGGAAACGGAGCACCGCAGCCTCGATAAACTGGTCGGCCTGCTCGATAATTTTCCTGCCATTCTTTCAAGAGTGCGGCCTGCGCTTGCAGAAACGACGCTATTGGTGGATGTGCTTGGTTACCTGACGCAATTTCCGGATGTGCGTCATCATCCTGTCGAAGACCGCATCGTTGCGGCCCTGCGCGCCAAACAGGCACTTCCTGCCGATCTCGGCGAAGAGATCGAGCGCCAGCACCGGGTACTGGCGCGGCAAGGCATTGACTTGATGCGCGATCTCGAATCGGCGGCGCGGGAAGAGACGACATTGTGGGCGCAGTTGCCGATTGAAATCCGCCTTTACGCCGAGCGGTTGCGCCATAACATGGCCGTCGAGGAACTGGCGCTGTTTCCATTGGCGCTTGTCGCGCTCGACAATGACGATGCGCTTGCGATTGGCACGTACCTGTCGGAAGCCTCGCAGAATGATTTTATCGACACCGCCATGGCACGCTTTTCCGACCTGCACTGGATCATTGCGACAGAAGCCGGTTGCGGCTGCCCTTGAGGGCCGTTTACTGCGCGCAGCATGGGCCGATGCAATGTCGCCTGCCTGATCCCGGGTGGCATGATGTCATGCATGTATCTTCGCCGCCCGAAAAACGGCGGGTATTCGTTGCGCACGGAGATGAAACCCAAGTCTGGTGACGCTGCATGGCTTGCCTCGGCGAGTGCGGCGGAATATTCGAGGCATGATCGAACTGAAAGGAATATGTGCAATGGACGAACACCATCTATATCCCGGCGTGTCGAAAGAGCTGGCGCAAAAACGGCGAGAGCTTGCGCCGGAAATCCATGGCGCTTTCCGGGCCTTCGGGCAACGTGTCTTTGCCGATGGCGCCCTGCCATCAAAAACCAAGGAGCTGATTGCAGTCGCGGTGGCGCATGTAACCCAGTGTCCCTATTGCATTCGCGGCCACACGGAACTCGCCTTGAAAAAGGGCGCGACCGAACAGGAGATCATGGAAGCGATCTGGGTTGCCTCCGAGATGAGGGCCGGCGCCGCCTACGCCCATTCCGCCCTGGCCATCGATACAATGAATCAGTTCAAAGCCGACAAGCCTGAAACATAAAGCGATTCATTCAGCAAGATCCTGTGGGCGAGGCAGGGCATGCATCATGCCGATCTTCATCCATCTTAGACAGCCATGGATGCCGTCAGCGGCGCATGATGCGTATATCCCTCGAGCGAGAAGTCGCCTGGCTCGACTTTCTCCAGCCATTCCGGCTCGTATTTTCCCGTCAATGCAAAATCGGGGATGCGGTCGGAAATGGCCAGTTTTGGCGCCGGGTAGGGCGCTCGGGTTAACTGCGTCCTGACCATTTCCAGATGGTTTTCATAAATGTGCGCATCGCCAATGAAGTAGGTGAACCAGCGGGGCTTGTAGCCGGTCAGCCGCCCCACCAGGTGCAGCAGTACCGCACCTTCCGCCAGGTTGAACGGTGTTCCCAGGCCCACATCGTTGCTCCTGATGTACAGGCAAAGGGAGATTTCCTTCGTCGTTGCGTTCGGAATGAATTGATATAGAAGGTGGCATGCGGGAAGGGCGATTGCATCCAGCTCGGCGCAGTTCCACCCATGGAACAGGATTCGGCGGCTGCCCGGGTTGGTCTGTATCGTGTCCAGGCATTCACGGAGCTGGTCGATGGCCTTGTACAGGAGAACCTTCTCCTTGCCTCCCTCATTGACCGGCGCCACCATGCGAAACCCTCTTTGCCGGGCATCCTCGATCTGCAGCAGGTTTTGCGCGTCCAGCAGCTTGTATGCAGGCCACTGACGCCACTGCACGCCGTAAACCGGACCCAGGTCATCTTCTCCAAGCCGATAGGGGTTGGCAAGCCATTCCGCGTTTTCATTGGCATTCTGGTCCCATACCTTGCACCCCAATGCCCGGAAGTCTGCGGCGCTGCGTGATGCCCGCAGAAAACCCGCCAGTTCTCCGACGACCGATTTGAAGGCCAGCTTCTTGGTGGTCACCGCCGGAAAGCCCTCTTTTTGCAGATCGAAGCGCATCATCGCTCCCGGGATGCTGAGCGTTCTTATGCCGGTGCGATTCTCCTGCCAGCTGCCGGTTTCAAGGATGGTCTGTATTAGGTCGAGATACTGTTTCATTGAATGATTGATCCATGAGATGCGTGCGCTATTTTACCGGCTTCGGCGCGGCTTCCGGATAGCCGCATGCATCAGTGCGCATTCTGCGAAAACTGCAGCGCGGCAAGGCTCGCATACAGCCCGCCCTGCGCCACCAGCGAGGCATGCGTGCCGCTTTCGACGATGCGGCCGTGTTCCATCACGAGGATGCGGTCGGCGCGCTGCACGGTCGCCAGTCGATGCGCAATCACGAGCGTGGTGCGGCCCGCCATCGCTGCTTCCAGCGCGCTTTGCACCAGGCGTTCGGATTCCGCATCCAGCGCGCTGGTCGCTTCATCCAGCAACAGCAGCGGCGGATTCTTGAGCAAGGCACGCGCGATGGCGATCCGTTGCCGCTGCCCGCCTGACAGCCGCACGCCGCGCTCGCCCAGGAACGACTGGTAGGCTTCCGGCAGGCGCTCGATGAATTCATGCGCCGCCGCCATTTTCGCTGCCGCGATCACTTCCGCGTCGGTCGCAGCGGGGCGTCCATAGCGGATGTTGTCCATCGCATTGGCGGAGAAAATCACCGTATCCTGCGGCACGATGCCGATTGCGCCGCGCAGCGCATGCAGGTCGAGCTGCCGGATGTCGATACCGTCCAGCATGATCGTCCCATGCTGCGGATCGTAGAAACGCAGCAGCAGCTGGAACAGGGTGGTCTTGCCGGCGCCGGACGGGCCGACTACCGCGACGGTTTCCCCGGCATGGATAGCGAGCGACACATTGGCCAGCGACGCCGTTTCCGGACGCGACGGATAATGAAACGTGACATCGTCGAGCGCCAGCGCCGCGCCGCTGGCCGGGCGCGGCGGCAAGGCCAGCGGTTGCGGCGGCGGCTGGATCGGCGAATGCGCGGACAGCAGTTCCAGCAGGCGTTCGGTCGCGCCCGCCGCGCGCTGCGCGTCGCCGATCACTTCGGATAACGCACCGATCGAGCCAGCCACGAGGGTGGCGTACAGGATGAACTGACCGAGCTGGCCGCCGGTCATGTCGCCGCGCAGCACCGCATGCGCGCCCAGCCACAGCACGAATACGATGCCGCCGAACACCAGCAGGATCGCCATGACCGTCAGCAGCGAGCGTGCCCGGATGCGCTGTATCGCGGTGTCAAAGGCGCGCTCGACCGCGGCGCCGAAGCGGTTTGCTTCCAGCGTTTCCTGCGTGAATGCCTGGACGGTCGGCATGGCGTTCAGGATTTCGCCCGCCAGCGCCGAGGCATCGGCAACCCGGTCCTGCGAAGCGCGCGACAGCTTGCGCACGCGCCGGCCGAAGAAAATGATCGGCAGCACCACCGCCGCCAGTATCACCAGGATGATCAGGGACAGCCGGGTGCTGGTGACAAACAGCATCGCCAGGCCGCCGATGAACAGTAGCGCGTTGCGCAGCGCCATCGAAACGCTGGTGCCGACCAGCGTCTGGATCAGCGTGGTGTCGGTGGTGATGCGCGACAGCACTTCGCCGGTCTGCGTGGTTTCGAAGAATTGCGGGCTTTGGGTCACGACATGACGGTACACCGCGTTGCGCAGATCGGTCGTCACGCGCTCGCCGAGCCACGACACCATGTAAAAGCGCGCCGCGGTCGCCACCGCCAGCACGCAGGCAACTGCAAACAGCGCGATGAAGTACAGGTCGATATGGGAGGTGTTCTGCTTCCCCGCCGCGCCGAAGCCGAGATCGATCATCTGCCGGAACGCATACGGAATGGCAAGCGTGGCCGCGGCGGCCACGATCAGCGCAATGCCGGCCAGCACAAACTGGCGCTGGTACGGGAATAGAAACGGCAACAGTTCAACCAGCGTCGTGATGCTGCTCTTGGTGCGTTCCGTGGAATCGGTCTTTGTCATAGTTTCAGCGGGGTTGTGTATCCGGTCATTTCAAGATAGCCGCGTCCGGCCGGTTTGCCGTCGCGGGTGATGGTTACCGCGCCCTCCCAATATACCGCGCCGGTGGATTGCCGTGAGTCGAGTTCCTGGTCATCCTGGAGCGGCGTCAATTCCCATGCCGCAGGGCCGGTTTCGACACGAACCGCGACCGGATAGCTGGCCTGGGTGCGTGGCGAGCGCCACAGGCGCAGCGGACGGAAACGGACCTGTTGCGGCCCGTACTGCGTGACGCGGCCGCTGGCATCGCGCAATGCCGCATGCGCCCACACATCGCCGCCGTCCTTGCCGCGTATCCGGAATGCCATCAGTGCGGAACCGTCGTCGAGATTGGCGCCGAGCCAGTCCCAGCCGACAGCGCCCGGATCGAGCACGCTGCTCGACCATTCATGATCGAGCCAGGCGCTGCCGCCGACCGCTGCCTGTCTGCCGTTGCGGGTGATGCTGCCGCTGACCTGCAATTGCGGCTCGCTATAGTAATAGCTGGCCTGCTGCGGCTTCGGCCCCTTGCGTGAGTAGCCATGCTCGCCCTGCAGCAGCGGTGGCACGGTCGGCGCCAGCAGCAATGTCAGTGCAAAATCGCGCGCCTTGATTGTGGCGCGGTAGCGGCCGTCGCTCTCGCGCACAAAGCGCCAGTCGTCGAGCTTCACATCCATAGTATCT
>DATEZO010000119.1:0-2733 GCA_035255485.1 Burkholderiaceae bacterium | reverse complement strand
CCGCACGCAGGAAGGCGAAATATCTTGAGTAGTACTGCGTCCGCACTCGCCGCCATGTGATCATGTGATCGACGGCAGCTTGTCCACCCATCAATCAAACTCCGCGAAGGAGAGTGATATGCAGCATGCCGCATGTCCCGCTGCCGTCCGCCTGTTTTGCTGCGCCGGCATTGCCCTGTTTTCCGTTGCCGCCCATGCCCAGGCAAGCCAGTTCGCCACTGCCGCCGAATGCCGGATGCATTGGGACGATGAATTCACCAGCTATGCGCGGCAATACAAGGCGTGTGGCCCGGCATGCGTGTCCGGCGATGCCCGGCGCCACGAATACCTGCGCTACAGCGACTGGCTCAACCGGCTGCAACAGTGGCATGAATTCTGCCGCGCCATGAGCGGCACCGAGTTGCAGCTGCACGAGCGGGAAGCGGCCGCTGCCTGGCGCACCTCCCTGCGTACGGAAGGGCAATCGAGCTGCGAGCTGATCCGCTCCGGCGAAGTGAAGTTCCGGTTCCAATGGAAGGAAAAAGGCGGCAAGCGCTGCTATTCCAATTCCGGCCCGCGCAAGCGCGCCGCGGCGTGCTGTTAGCGATCCAGCTGTCGGTCGGTATGACGCCATACGGCGTTCGGCTCGCTCCTGGCGATGATGCGCTCCCATTGCGTGCCGCATGCATGGCAGACGTAATACTCGATGTGGCCGCTCGCGGTGGCGCCGAAATTAATGCCGGCCTGCGAATGCAGCAGCAGCTCGGCGTGCGGCGACACGGCGACATTGCGGCCGTCGAGCGCCCTGCAATCAGCGCATGCGCTCATGTGCCGCTCTGCCGTTGCATAAACCGGGATGCATTGCCATTGTTCCTTCTAGGTACTCCGTGGAAGCCTGTCTTCGATGAACATAAGGTGCATTGACCTTGCTGACCGCACCTTGCGCCGCATCAGGCGCAGGAGTTGAATCGCCTCAAGGCTTGACCAATGGTTTTCCGATGCGCATGTTCCTGAACGAAAGCTGTGGCGTACACGCCGCACCGGGGCCGAGCCGCGTGATGTGGATCAAGGTCAGCAGCGACCCGGCAGACGAAAGTTAACGCGGCTCGACGACCGCAAGGCGGCCTCACCCATTCCAACAATCATCGTCGCTGACGGCACGACGGTCCGGGGCCAGCCCCTCAACCATCAAAAAGGAATCACCCATGATCGGATTTCAGGCAAAGGAAAGCACTGCGCAACTGCGTGACGTGGATGTCACCGATGTCGACAGCCACACCGAGGTGCAAGCCGCCGGCGGCAATGCAGATGCGGCGGCGCTCAAGGACAGCATCGTCAGCCGCCTGACCGGTGCCAAGCCCACTGATGCCGACATCGTCATCGTGGTCAGGGCAACGGTGGTGGATGCGATCAAGGCCGGCGGTGGCGCAGCGAGCGAACTCACGAAAGTCATCCACGACGTCGTCAGCGGCGCCATCCAGGCGTCCGAGCAAGTCGGCATGGATCTGACTGCCAGCGTCAAGGGTGTCGCAAAGGGCGTGGTGCTGGGCGTGCATGAAGTCGGCGGCGATGTCATCACTGCCGTGGCCGACACCGCACACGCCGTCATCAAGCATGCATCCATGGTCGGCCACGACGCCGGCCGCGCCGCCAAACATGCGGTCAACGGCATCATCGAAGGCGCTGCCGACACCGGCGGCAACGCCGCCCACCTGGCAAAGCGCGCGGCCGAAGGCGCCATTGTCGAAGCCGGCAAGATCAGCAGCCTGGCGGTCAAGACGGTCAAGGATGTTGTGATCGGCATAAGCGACAGCGTCGGCCAGGTAGTCGCCAGCGTGCTGCCGCACGCGGTGCGCCGCGCTGAACAGCCGGAGCAGGCGGCGCAGGACTGAGCGCGCCCCACGAAGCAGGTGCGCCGATCCATGCAGGCGGCGGCGAATTCTTGCTCTGCATTGGATGCCAGCCGCCGCCGATATGAAAATCTGGAGGAGTGATGTCCACGACCAGGAAATTTTTCAGGATTCTCTCGCTCGACGGCGGCGGCTCTTGGGCGCTGATCCAGGCACGCGCACTGCAAGCGTTGTTCGGCCAGCAGGCGCGCGGCCATCACATCCTGTCCCGCTTCGATATGGTGGCGGCCAATTCAGCCGGCAGCCTGGTACTTGGCGGCCTGCTCAAGGACATGACGCTCGCCGAGATCGTCTCCCTGTTCAAAGACCAGGCAACCCGCGAGCTGCTGTTTTCCCGCCTGGGGCTGGACCACCTGCTCGACCGCATCCTGCAGCTGACCCTGAAGCTCGGCCCCCGATACTCGACCGCGCGCAAGCTGGAAGGATTGCGCGCCATCCTCGACGAGCTGGCCGACACGCCGCTGGACCAGTTGACGCTCGGGCCGCATGCGGCGCCGCACCTGCTGATCTGCGGCTTCGATTACGACCTCAAGCGGGCGACCTTCTTCCGGTCCGACCGCGCCAGCCTGGCTGACGGCAAGCCGGGCAAGGCCGCGCCGACACTCGCGCATGCGATCCATGCGTCGACCAATGCGCCGGTCAATTATTTCGACTTACCGGCGCAATTTTCCGACGACCTGCTTATGGCCGACCGGCGCTATTGGGACGGGGCGATCGGCGGCTACAACAACCCGGTGCTGGCCGCCGTGGTGGAGGCGCTCGCCAATCGCGCACGCTACCATTGCACGCCGCATGGCATCCGCGTGCTCAGCATCGGCACCGGCTCGGTCAACCTGCCCATGCC
>DATEZO010000118.1:0-11404 GCA_035255485.1 Burkholderiaceae bacterium | reverse complement strand
CAGCCGGTATGGCGTTGCTCCGATTTAAACAGGGCCGGTTGGCGCCAATCAAAATTTGTCTGGCATTTCTTTCCGTGGGATTGCTTTCGGTCGCCAGTGATGTGGCCTCTGTCAGTATCCGCTTTTGGGAAAGTCGAATGGCCGCAACGGGTCTAGCTCCCGCAGACCGACTGCTTTCAGTCTGTTATCGATCACTCCGTTAAAACGGCATCGAATAGAAATCCTTTCAATAACGGGAGGAATTCATGGAAGCGAACATCGACACCGCTGAACGCCATGTCCCTTGGAATAAGGGAAGCTCTTCGGTCAAAAGGCGCCGCTGAAACTCAGGGAAATCGGGGAAGTCCGTACCCGGTCACCGCCCGTGCAGGCAGTGGAAGTCGGCGGCTCAATCCGCCTCGCCGCTAGCCCTGTCATTCCGAACGGCGGTGCATGACCTTCACGTAAAAGTAACCATGTTCACTCTCCGCTGAGATGCAACTTTGCCGTGGCGATTGCGGCGCGGCCAGAAGTGGCGAGCCTTGGCAAGAGCTTTGATTCATTCTCAATGTATGCCCAGATTTAGGGCTGTGGAGATGAAACGCCAGGGCGGGATAAGGTATCTACCGGAGGCTGCCAATACTGCCTACTCGACCGTAATGGACAAAGCAGAATGGTAAGAGTGTTCTTCTCGATATCAACTGTCAATCCTTGGAGAATCGGATATGGATACACGTCGTCATCGCAACGTTGCCCGCTTCTTGTGTGTGTTGGGCATGTTAACCACCATTAATATGGTGCCGTCAGCGCAGGCCACCGGTACGCAGGCGAACAGCACTCAGGCAACCGGTAATTTTTATCAACAGCTCAATCTGGTTTCCGACGGAGCCAATCCAGCGGATAACACCGACCCTAATTTAATCAATAGTTGGGGTATTGCCTTCAACCCGTTCGGTCCGGTATGGGTGGCCGATAACGGTACCGGCGTCAGTACACTGTACGACGGCAACGGCAAGCCGCAATCCCTGGTTGTCCAGATACCGTCACCAGCTAATGGCAGCGGGTCGGGCACACCGACCGGCATTGTGTTCAACGCCTCGACCGGCTTCGTCGTGTCGCAAGGCGGCGCATCGGGAGCGAGTAAATTTATTTTCACCACTGAAGACGGGGTGATTGCCGCTTGGGCGCCCAATGTCGATGCTACGCATGCGATTCGTATGGTCGACAACTCGGTAGCCACCGGCGCCGTCTACAAAGGTCTCGCGCTGAGCGCCAATGGCGACGGCAATCTGTTGTACGCGGCGGACTTCCACAACAATCGGATCGATGTCTTCGACAGCAGTTTCAAGCCGGTCACGCTGCCGGCAGGCGCATTTTCCGATCCCAACCTGCCTTACGGCTTTGCGCCGTTCGGATTGCAGGCCATCGGCGGCGATATCTATGTCTCCTATGCCAAGCAGGATGCGGCAAAGCATGACGATGTCGCCGGTGTGGGGCTGGGCTTTATCGATGTGTACGATCCCAATGGCACGCTGCTCAAGCGCTTGGTATCACAAGGATCCCTCAATTCGCCGTGGGGTATGGCGCTCGCGCCGGCGGGCTTTGGCAAATTCAGCGGCCGCCTGTTGGTCGGTAATTTCGGCGATGGCCTGATCCACGCCTACGATATTGCCACCGGTGATCCGGCAGGTACGCTGAAGGACGCAGGGATGCGGCCGATCCAGATCGATGGGCTGTGGGGCCTGGCGTTCGGTAACGGCTTTGACAAGCAACCGGTCAACACGCTGTTTTTCACCGCTGGTCCCGGTGATGAAAAGCAGGGGCTGTATGGTCGTATTGATGTGGCGCCGGACGCTGGGCAGGACAGCGGTCCGTGATGCGGCAGCGTGCCCTTATAACGCAAGGGAGGGCAATCCGCAGATTTATTCACGCGAAGACTTAGTGCCTATGTCGATAGGGCTGAACGCCAGGCGATAAGTCCGCATGCGAACTGCAGCATGGCGAGGTACGTGTCTTCGCGCTTTTCCCATCGCACCAGCAGCCGGCGGAACCGATTGAGCCAGCTGTGCGTGTGCCCGACAACCCAACGCTGGGCACGCGCGCCAGGTTGCTTCTTGTTTTCCCGTTCATCCGCCTGCTGAGTATGACCGGATCGAACCCGGCGAGATGAACGATGCGCCTTACCTCATCCTAGTCATCGCCCAGGTCGAGGCACAGCTTACTCTTACGGTTGCCGACCGGCCGAGCACACATCATGCTCACCAGCGTTGCAATAACCAGCCTGGCGGGTAAGGACAGGCCGTTCCTGGCCCATCCTCCCCAAAGAACCGTGCGTGTGACTTTCGCCACACACGGCTCAAGCACAACAAAAGTCTCGCAACCGAGACCGACTCCCGCACAGGTTTCCCTGTCCGTTCCTCTTCGCCAGCTTCACTGCCTGATTCTCATCGCGGGGACGCAGAGCCATCCACACTGCTATGGCTACTCACTTGCTGGACCCCGGATAACGCTTGTGGCGCTACCAGAATCGATTGGCGACTGCTGCACTCGGTGGAAGTGGGCACGCTTTCGCGTTCGGACAAATTTTGAATCCGTATCCAACCCATTACAGGTCGGCTTTCGCTTTTTCCACCATCCTCTACCCGCTCCACTCACAGCTTCCCTTGCGGGTTACCTGCCGTCTTCCGCTGTTGTGGAAGGATAGGCAATGAATCGGGCTTACCAAGTTCCGCGTGAATAACACGTGTGGGTTAGGTTCTGTCTATTTGCCGGCGATCATAAATGTCCGTGTATTCCCAGACATGATGGAAATAACCGATCGCGTGCCTTTTTGGCTCAAGCCTTTCAGCGTCTTTAGCTTGTTCCGGCTAACGACAATTCTTTCAACAGTTCGCATATGCTAACCATGCCACACAGCCTGGCACCTTATCCGCCTTGACGCTGGCAGAAAACATTTTGCTCTCACGAGGTCAATGTCGCTCAATAGCAGGTTACGTTGTCCGGGCAGCTTCACACAAAATCGTTACCAATTTTGCATGTGCCCGTAGGCTACGACTGACGGAACAGCCGGTTTCTCTTCCTTTCAATAGATGAAACAATTGTTCACGCGACTTCTTGTCGCACCATGTCATGCCAGTTTGCAGGAGCAACGTCGACCGCCAACGGGACGCCAGCAGCTTCAGTGAGCATGCTGCGTTTGACGCCGCCTTTGCTGCGATCGTACGGGTTGGGGCCTGTTTTTTCCCCGCCCAGAGGCGCTTTCGTCAGCGTGCCGTCCATTGCCAGCCAACTCCAGTCAATGCCCTGGAATTCGTCGTACCCCAGCGATCCCATGCGCCAGAAAGTTGCAAACACCCCGGCATCGATCCAATCCCGAAACCGCCGGTACGCCGTCGAACATGAACAGAAGCCGGTGCCATCGAGTGCGTTCTACTGCATGCCGGTACGCAACACGATACTATCAAGATGGCGTCCATGGCCGCCCGATTGGACACGCGCGGCCGGTGGCATCCCAGTGGATGCGGTTTTGGCGCTGGCAACAGCGGTTCGATCTGCTCCCAGAGCATATCGCTTAACCGATAGCCGTCGTCTCGCTTACCTTGTTTCATGGCTGCATCGCTCAATCGAAGTCATTCGCCTTTCGACCAGTTAGGCCGCCATTTTTTCCCTGTTTACCAGCCTATCGAAATGGGCTGTAAGCAAGACCCGTGCGGGTCTCGCGGGGACGGCAGAATTATTCTGCATGGCGCACATACTGTTGATAGTTTCTTGGTCAAGTTCTTTCGAAGTTTTTACATTGCCTCGGCCAATTTTTGCCGTAATGGGAATAAAGCAACATGCAAATAGGAAGCCGGTAGCGCTCGGGACCAAACAATTCGATACAAACAGACTATATGAATGGCACCGCACGACCAGCAATATACGAGAAGACCTCATGCAAGCACCACGTCCGCTATGCTTGCATGCTGGCCTTACTTGATGAGAGAACCATGATGAAATATTTCTGCGGCGGCCGGTGTGACCGGTGTATTTGCGGAAGCGAACAAATCGATAAAGATCGAATTACCGGGGGGTGCCATGGCACCCAACGCTGATCGGCGACAAGTTTATAAGCGCCCATCGTTATTCACTTCCCTGGACCACAAGATCACGCGCCTGACGGATGGTTGCCTCTATACGGCAATCATAGGCAGCTTGACTCTAATCAGCGCCTTGGATTGGATAATCCCTCCTACTTTTTCCCTTGCCTTGCTGTACCTCATTCCGGTTGGCATCGGCAGCTGGACAAAGGGTGCGCGTGCCGGCATCTTGATAAGCCTGATTGCCGTCTTTCCCTTGCTGGCGGGAACCGGACAGATCGAAATCGCGGCAAGCATCGTGCAACTGGTGTGGGATGGCGGTTTGTTTTTTAGTTTCATGGCTATCGTCGCATTCCTGCTCGATGCAGTGCATCAGGAACTTCAACGCACGCAGGAAGCCTATCAAGAATGCGAAGCCGATAGGCAGCGCGCCGAGTTCATCTCTCGTCACGATGCGCTGACTGGATTGCCTAATCGCAGCTCGTTTCATTCCGCTCTTAATCGCGCTATCGAAACCGCTCGTCATACTGAGCAGTCCTTTCAGGTACTGTTCGTTGACATCGACCACTTCAAACACGTCAACGATTCCCTTGGACATTACGTCGGCGATCTGTTTTTAAAAGGCATTGCCAAGACGCTGGAATCTTGCCTCGATCCAGAGCAGGATATTTTGGCTCGCTTGAGCGGCGATGAATTCGGCATCATTTCCTATCGCCCAGCGCAGGCAGGCGAATTGGCACAGGAATTGATCGAAACGATGTCCGAGCCGATCCAGATTGAAGAGCAACGTATCGCTGCTTCCGTCAGTATCGGCGTGGCAACGTATCCCAAGGATGGTGCCACGCCTGCCCAGTTGCTGGTAAGCGCGGACTTGGCCATGTATTTTGCCAAACAAAGCGGCAGGGAAACTTTCCGGATGTATCAGAAATCCCTGGAAGTCCAGGCCAAGAGGCGCAATGCGATCCACCGTCTGCTGGCGGACGCGCTTGCGCAAAACAGGCTAGAACTACATTATCAGCCGATTTTTCGGCTCGGTGCTACCCGGATATGCGCGCTGGAAACCTTGCTGCGCTTGCCAAATGCCAACATCGCGCTGCTAACCACGGAAGAAATGATAGGCGTTGCAGAAGAAACCAGCCTGATCTGCGATATCGAAACATGGGTGCTGCGCGCCGCCTGCCATCAGGCCAAGGCGTGGCATAAGTCCGATTTGCCGCTACCTGTTGCCGTCAATATTTCTTCCATCCACTTGAAGGATCCGGGCTTCCTGCCGCTCGTCGAGCAAATCTTGCAGGAAACCGAACTTGATCCCGCCTACCTCGAACTGGAAATCACCGAACGCGCCGTTATGGAAAGCAACGAGGAGAATCAGCGTATTCTCAAGGTGCTCAAGGACATGGGCATCCGTATTTCCGTAGACGACTTCGGCATCGGCTTTTCCTCGCTTTCTTACCTGAAGAATTTTCCAGTTGATACTTTGAAGATCGATCAGGTTTTCATTAAAGGGCTACCCTTTGACATGCAAGACAAGGCCATTGCAGATGCGATCATTGCGCTGGCGCACGGCCTGAAACTCGATATCGTGGCCGAAGGAGTGGAAAACAAGCAGCAAATGGATTTCCTGGCGGCAGCCGGCTGTGACCGGTGCCAAGGATATTTCCTTTCTGTTCCGCTCACGGCAACGGCTATAACCGAAAAGATTCGGGGGGGAAAATGGAGCATCGACAATCACGCTCCAACCCATGGCAGAATGGAGAGCTAATGTGTCTTCGATTGTCCGGCGATATGCTGCAGCGTCTGCACAGCATGACGCAGACGGTGATTTTAACGGTGGCATCCCGCAGTGTCGCAAGCTGCGCCTCCTCATGCTAATTATCCTTCCGGACGGTCGAAGGATTGGCTTTTGCGCCAGATTGTGTGGGCGAGCGAGGCGCTGGCAGATTCCAGCTATGTCGGATTGCAAGCATCCGCATTCCGAAACAGAGAACGGCACCGGTGACCGCCACTATAGCCGTCGGCAATAGCAGGAGGTGACCTGCCACCACCACGGCGGCACCGACCAATGCCGCGGTCGCATAGACGTCCGACCTCAGCACTGTAGGAATCTCGGTCAGAAGCACATCGCGCATCATCCCGCCACCGATGCCGGTTATCATGCCGAGCAAGGCTGCCATGGCGGGGGGCAGACCGAATGCGAGCGCCTTCTGCGTGCCGGAAACGGCGAACATCGCCAGTCCTACGGCGTCGAACACCAGCACTGAGCTGCGTAGCCGTTCAATGGTGGGATAGAAAAAAAAAGTCAGAATGCCGGCAAGGAACGCCACCGCAAAATAGCGCCAGTCAAGGATCGCTGCTGGCGGCACTGCGCCAATCAGTAGGTCCCGGGTGATTCCCCCGGAATTAGCGGCGGCAAACGACAGCACTATGATCCCGAAGAAATCCAGCCGGCGCTTGACTCCGGCTAATGCACCACTGAGCGCAAACACAAAGGTGCCGACCAGATCGAGCGCCAGGACAAGCGTCTTGATAGTGGCGCCGATGTCCAGACCAAGAGGATTGCTCACTTAGCGTTCCGCCTCCGTTGGCTTGGCCGCCATGGTGCCACCGTCCCTGGCCAGCCAGGCCAGCGCCCCGATCACCATCGTCTCCACGCCCGTCTCCAGCGTTGGGTGCATCACCGGCGCGAAGTACGGGCTGTGGTTGCTCGGGATCTTGTTGACTTCGCCCGCGGCCTTGGCATTCGCGTACACGCCAGGATCAGTGCCGCCGACGAACCAGAACACTGCGGGAACATGCCACTCGGCGCCGAACGACCCGAAATCCTCACTGGCCGACGTCGGTCCGGTTTGCCGCACCCGGTCGGCAGGAAAATGCTGGCGGAATGCGTCGGCCACATGCTGGCTCGCACCCGCATCGTTGACGCCCAAGGGATAGCTGTCCAGTACCGTAATCTCCGGCGGCTCGGGCGCACCCGAGGCGATAGACTCGGCGTTGACGATCCGCTCGATGGCGGCAAGCACGCGCTTGCGTACGCCCGGATCATAGCTGCGCACATTCAGCTTGATGACGGCTTCGTCGGGAATCACGTTCTCCTTCGTGCCGGCCTGCAGCGAGCCGATGGTGACGACAGCGGCTTCGTTGGGCGATAGCTCGCGCGAGACGATAGTTTGCAGCCGCATCACCGTCGCAGCCGCCATCACCACAGGGTCGATGCTCGCCTGGGGCATGGAGCCATGCGCGCCGCGTCCGAACAGCCGGATTTGCAGGCTGTCGGCGGCAGAGGTGATCGTCCCGGAGCGCCCGCCGATATCACCCGCCGATCCGACCATGACATGCTGGCCGAGCACTACATCGGGTTTCGGAAAGCGCGTAAAGAGTCCGTCTTCGATCATGGCCCGCGCGCCTTCCGCTGTTTCCTCCGCCGGTTGGAAGACGGCCATCAGCGTTCCGCTCCATGTCTGGCGTGCCTGTGCCAGCAACGTGCTCGCGCCGGCCAGCCAAGTCACATGCATGTCATGACCGCAGGCATGCATGACGGGAACTGTCTTGCCATCACGGTCCGTGGTTTTGATTTTGCTGGCATAGGGAAGGCCGGTCATTTCCTCGACCGGCAGCGCATCCATGTCGGCGCGCAGCATGACCGTCGGTCCGACACCATTCCGCAGCAGGCCCACGACCCCGGTTTTTCCGATGCCAGTCGTCACTTCGTAACCGGCAGCGCGGAGCCGGTCTGCCGCCAAGCCCGCAGTGCGGGTTTCCTGCATCGACAATTCAGGATGCGCGTGTATATCGGTGTACAGCGTTTCCAGGTCCGGCAGCAAAGTTTTCAAATTCGCCAGTACTTGATCGGCGGAGCGCATCGATTGCATGTTCATGCTCATGCTTTGCCCTTTCCGGCCGCAGATCTCTTGATGCTGCCGTTTCATGCATAGACAGGACTACTGCTGCGTTGCCGCAAGTGCATCTGCGACAGCACTTATGCGCCAAGCAGTAAGTGTTTTGCAAAGACAGGCATATGCTGGTTTCGTTCCATCGACAAGTATGACCGGCCTGGGCGATCAAGCTTCGCCCATTTTCAGCCACAAATATCAATGGTCCCCTTTCCCGAGCAACGATCTTCGGTTCTATACTGAATCAGCTGCCATACAAGGAAAGCGAAATGGATGCGCAACGCGTTTTGGTGACGGTCGGACCTTCCGGGCATTGGACGCGAAATTGTCCGTCGTTTTTCTGCGAATAGCGCGCCGGTCCCCACACGCCGTGCATGCCTTCAAGTCTGAGAAAGCGCTTGTGCTTTGCTGCTATGCGCGAGTTCCACGGTGGATACCTACGAAGTCGTGGATTGTACCTTCAACAATTCTGGAATCCTTCCGCCCACTAAGTCTCTGGCCATGACGGAGAAATTCGATTTCGACAAGGGCATCGCTGTCGATTTTCGCGGCGTGTTCTTGTGCCTGCAGCATGAAACTCGCGAGATGTCGAAGGCGGGCAGCGGCGCGATCATGAGCACCGCCTCTGTGGCTGGAATAATCGGTGATCCCACCTTCGCCCCATATGTCGTTGCCAAGCATGGCGTCATCGGCTTGACCAGGGCTGCTGCCATCGATTACGCGTCAAAAGGTATCCGCGTGAATGCCGTGGGGGCAGGGGTGGTTGGCCCCCATGACTGCGGACAGGCTGAAAGATCCGGCCAATCGCCAGATGGTAGTCGGCAACGTACCTTTCGGGCGCCCCGCACAGCCGGAAGAGATTGCAGGGATGGTGCTGTTCCTCTGCTCGCCCTCGGCCGGTCAGGCGGGGTGTTTGCCGTGGATGGGGCGCAGACGGCTCATTGAACGACATCAATCGAGGAGAAAGAGATGGCTCAACGTGTTTTAGTGACCGCCGGAGCGGCCGGCATCGGAAAAGAAATCGCCCGGTCATTCGCCACGAACGGCGCCGCAGTCTGCGTCTGCGACATCAATGCGCAGGCATTGGATGCGGCATTGCAAGACATCCCTGGCCTAAAGACCATCGTCTGCGACATATCGCAGCGCCAGGACATCGAGCGCATGGTCCCCGCTGCCGTCGCGGCGCTGGGTGGCCTCGATGTCCTGGTGAACAACGCCGGCATTGCCGGCCCCACCGCGCCGGTCGAGGATACGAATCCCGACCAATGGGAGGCAGTCATGACAGTCGATGTGATCGGCACCTACCACGTCACGCGTCTTGCCATTCCACATTTGAAAAAGTCACCGGCCGGAAGCATCGTCGTCATGTCATCGGTGGGCGGGCGTTTCGGCTATCCGAACCGCAGTGCGTACTGCACCGCAAAGATGGGTTTAATCGGATTCGCCAAGACGCTGTCGCGCGAACTGGGCCCGTACAACATCCGCTGCAATGCCATCGCGCCCGGCGCAGTGGGTGGCGAGCGCATCGAACGCGTGCTGCAGGGGCGTGCTGACGCGGAACACAAGTCGCTGGAAGAAGAACGGGCGGCCGCGATGAGCATACAGTCCCTCAAGCGTTTCGTTGATCCGAAGGACATCGCCGCCTTGATTCTGTTCCTAACGTCAGATTCGGGGAAATCGATTTCCGGACAGGTTCTGCCAATCGACAACGATGCACAGACTTCGGCTTGACGGTCTTGTCCTTGTTCGGATACAGGAGATTCATTCATCGTGGCAAATACATTACGCGAGCAACTTATCGGCGCACGGAAACTGATTTTCTACGTCGAGAAACCCATCGACGGATCCGAACCGTTCTATCCGATGGGAATGGAGCTGCAGGGCATAGGGCATCATCATGTACACGCCAGACAGCTACATGTCGGCTCGACTTATGCGCCCCGGACGGACACCATTTGCAACCGGTGACTGGTTCGGCGGCACCGACGAAGAGGGCAGGGAAGAAGCTCAAGGCTATATCGCCTATTCCGATCTGTTCAGAAAGCGTCACGTCGATCTGAGGGTATGAACAATGGATCAATTCACCACAATGCCGGCCGCGTTCATCGGGCATGGCAGCCCCATGAATACGCTGGAAAACAATCGCTTCACCGCGACTTGGCGGGCACTCGGGCAAGCACTTCCAACCCCACGTGCTGTGCTCGCCATTTCCGCGCACTGGTTCATCAATGGCAGCGCAGTCACAGCCATGCAGCAACCGCGCGTCATCCACGACTTTTATGGCTTTCCCAAAGAGTTGTTCGAGTTTAATTATCCTGCGCCCGGGGCTCCCGATGTTGCAGCAGAAATTGCGGCGTTAGTCCGCCCGGAGTTTGTCGCGCTTGATCGGGATAGCTGGGGGCTAGACCACGGCACGTGGTCGGTCCTATCGCACGTATTTCCAAAGGCAGACGTACCGGTCGTCCAACTCTCTGTCCACGCGGGGGAGGATATCCGATACCACTTCGAGCTCGGCGTACGGCTGGCACCATTAAGGGAACGCGGCATCTTCATCATTGGCAGCGGCAATGTGGTCCACAATCTGCGCCGGGTTGACTGGCATCTTGCAGACCAGACATACGACTGGGCACAGAACTTTGACAGTCAAGTCAGGCAGATCATGACGACGCGGCCCGAAGATCTCTTGAATGTCGTGAGCCATACCGCTTATGCCGCGGCGGTGCCCACACCGGAACATTTCCTTCCGCTAGCTTATCTGGCCGGACTGTCGGCGGCTGCCGGGAAACCGGCGGATGTCTTGGTGGAGGGCGGCACCATGGGCGCAATTACGATGACAAGCTTTGTGCTTGGCTGCCAATCGATTCAAGTGCCAGAACTGACAGTGACTGGTGCGCCTCTGCCAGATCCGACCGATATCCCGCCCGAGCACACAAACACGTGACTCGAACAAAGGGCGAAACAAACAAAGACGCGCTGACAATTCCGGTATCAGCTTTTGGAAAAAGCGAATGACTGCTCAGGGTCGAGGATGTGTGAAAACGCGTTTTTGCCGCCAAGTCAGCACGAAATAACTGAGTAAAAGGTCAGCCTCTCGCGACATGTTGTGGTTCTGTCGTTCGATTTTCACGTTTTCACACACCTTCGGTCGAGGCCGTGTGAAAACGAGGTTTTTCCACTAAGCCAGTACGAAATAAGGGAGAAGAACAACGCTACCCTGCCAGATGTTGTGGTCGACGCTTTCGATTTCTACGTTTTCAAATAGCCTCGGTCGGCTGTTCTCCTTCATCCCGCCCTTGAGATCGTCTGAAAGGCAGTCGATAGCTGCCGCCTCCTCAAGCGTACCGGCCAGGCACTACCAGCCACTCACGCCGTTTCTCCAAACCAGACGATTCCGGTAGGCCACCTATGTTGTGAACCTACACTCTTCTGTTACTTGGGAGTCAAACAGGCATGTGG
>DATEZO010000117.1:0-14564 GCA_035255485.1 Burkholderiaceae bacterium | reverse complement strand
CTTTGATCGAAAAGCGCGTGATCCTTAAGCCCGTTTTCCCTGCGTAGCCATTCCAATGCCATATCAATTCTCCTGGGGTTGTTCGTGTAGGTTGTAACGCTTCAGAAATCGGGAGTCAGGATGACGCGCCGTTTCAGTTTGCCGTGATGTGCTTCGTCGAATACTTCGGCGATCTGGCTCATCGGGCGTGTCTCGACAAAAGGTTCGAGAATGATCCTGCCGTCCAGGCACATGTCGCGCACCTCCGGATAGTACGAGGGCAGGCAGCCCCAGGATCCGATCAACTCAGCATCGAATGCCATCAGTTTGGATAGCATGTACGAAGTTTGTGCCGTGCCGTAGCCGACCACCACCAGCGTACCGGTGAAGGACAGCAGCGACAGTGCCAGTTCTTGCCCCGGCTGGGTGCCGGTCACTTCAAAAATTTTCCAGCCATAGTTCGAGGGAATGCCTTTTTCCTTGCAAAAACCCTTGAACAGCTCTTTTATTTCCTTGGCATCCTTGCCCTTTGGATTGATCGTGAAGTCGGCGCCGTAGCCCTTCATGAATTCCAGCTTTTCTTCATTGATATCGATTCCGACCACTGCCTTGGCGCCCATGCCTTTGGCGACCTGCACCATGAAGCTGCCGACGCCGCCGGCGGCGCCGATCACGATCACCAGGTCATCAGCCTTGAGCTTGGCGCGCTTGGCTGCCTGATACGGCGTAGTGACCGCATCGGCCACTACCGACAAGTGTTCGAGCGGAATATTGCCGCGGTTGCTTACCACGCACAGATCCCGCGACGGCACCGGAATATGGCTGGAAAATCCGCCGTAAATGCCCATCGAATTACCCGGCATCTTTTGGTTCAGGCAACGGTTGCCGCGCCCGGATTTGCAGATTTCACATTCATTGCAGGGCAGCACGGCAGGAATGATGACTTCCTTACCGACCAGAGACGCGTCGTCGCAGGCAACGACCACGCCGGAAATTTCATGCCCGAGCGACAGCGGCGGCTTCTGGACCGTCGGCACGCCCATGTAAAAATAGGACAGATCGGTGTGACACACGCCGCAGCCGTGGATCTCGACCAGTGCTTCGCCGGCTTGGAGCGTCGGCATCGGCAGCTCGGTGCGCACGAGCTTTCCCGGCTCGGTCATCTGCCAGGTTTGGATGGTTTTCGGAATCATGTTGCCTCTCTGGTGATTAATGCGCTAGTTACAGCGCTACTTACAGCACTACTTGTTTTTCCATACCGGCTTGCGCTTTTCCATGAAGGAATTCAAGCCTTCGACGGCATCGGCGGTGGACATCAAATCCTTCAGGTAAGTCTGTTCAACCCAGAACAACGCCTCGAAGAACGGCTTGCCGGACGCTTCGCGGATGGCGCGCTTGGTATACATCAGTGCGACGCGCGATTGCACCAGGAATTGCTCGACAAAGGCGCGTGCATCTTTCTCGAACGTGGCGCGCGGGAATACGCGATTGACGAGACCGAGAGCCTTGGCTTCCTGCGCATCGATCAGATTGCCACCCAGCAGCAATTCCATCGCGCGCGCCAGCGGCATCACCTTCGGCATCAGAATCGCGGCGATCGGCGGAAACACACCGAGCTTGATTTCCGGTTGGCCCAGCTTGGTTTCTTCGGTGGCGACCGCCATGTCGCAGGCAATTGCCAGTTCGCAGCCGCCGCCCATGGCCGAGCCGTTCAAGGCCGCCACTGTCGGCAGCGGGAACACCATCAGGCGCTTGAGGATGCCGTGGAACACCTCGATCATTTGCACCACCTTGTCGGGCGTGTGATCCATGACATCCACACCGGCTGAGAATACTTTCTCGCCCTTGGCGGTGATCATCAGTACTTTGGCGGATTCATCCTTGGCGGCTTCGTCCAGCGCATTATTCAATTCTTCCATCAGTGCGATGTCGAGCACGTTGTAGGGCGGGCGGTTGATGGCAATCGTTACCAGTCCGTCTGCAGTCGTATATTCGAGAAATTTGAAATCAGGCATGTGTCACCTTGTTGTGTTGTCGCGTCCCGGACTCCACAGAAGAGAGTCCGGGTAACTTGTGTGCATTGGCTGTTTAGAACAGATCGTCCATTTCATCAGCGCCCACGCCGGGGGGCATGCCGCCGTATTGCTGCATGTAGGCTTGTATCAGCTGGTTTTCACGCTGGCTGAAGAAGGGCGCCTCCTCGAACACGAAGAAGGGCGCAATGTCAGCCTTGTCGAGCATGGCTTGCAGGCCTTCGCGCAGATTCTCCACGCCCTTGATTGCCAGCACCTTCTTGTCGGCGTCGAGCAGGTGGTATACACCGGCCTCGATCGTCACGCTGCCGATATTGTCCGCATTGAGCTCCAGCCAGGCTTCCGGCGGCAGCACCATGCCTTCGAGATTGGCCGCCAGGTTGCATTTCAGGCAGCGCAGCGCTTCCGCTTGCGCGCTGGCCGCATCGAAGCCGAGCTCAACCTCGTTCCAGTTGTTGCGCTGGTCGTTGGCGATGAAGATCGGGTGGAAGCGCTTCTTTTGATTGAAGCCGTCTTCGCGTCCGATGTGCGGATCGGTATCCCAGTCTTCCGGTAGCAGTTTTTCTTCGATGTTGCCGTCACCGCCGAGGAAGGCGTCGATCGCGGCGGCGGCCTTGCGGCCCTGCGCCACTGCTTCGATCAGGCTGGCCGGCCCGAGCACCACGTCGCCGCCGGCAAATACACCGGGACGGCTGGTCAGCATTGAATCTTCGCGCACCTGGATGCGTCCACCCTTGCCGACCTGCACGCCGAAACCATCAAAGGTTTGCGCATGTTGGCCGATAGCAGCGATGACCAGATCGACATCTTCCTGGAATTCGCTGCCGGCCACTTCCACAGGGCGGCGGCGTCCGCTAGCGTCGGGTTCGCCCAATTCCATTTTAGTGTAAGTGACCTTGAGCCGGCTGGCGCCGCTGGCATTCAACTCGATTTTCTTCGGCGCGGTCAGATAGCGCAGGTTCACGCCTTCGTCGACGCAGCCCTGTACTTCGTCTTCGCGCGCCGGCATTTCTTCGCGGGTGCGGCGGTAGACCATGTCCACCTGCTCGCCGCCGAGTCGCCGCGAGGAGCGGCAGTTATCGGTGGCGACGTTACCACCGCCGATGACCGCGACATGCTTGCCGACCATGATGTCTGACTCCGGAGTGCCGACCTTGCCTTGGGCAGCAGCGCGCAGGAAGGTCGGGCTATCGACTACGTTCGGCAGGTCGTCGCCGGGAATGCCCAACTTGTCGCCGCCTTGCGCGCCGATGCCGATGAAGACTGACTCAAAGCCTTGGCCCATCAACTCGTCGATACTTTCAACGCGGGTATTGAAACGGAATTCAACACCCAGTTTTTCAACTTCGGCCACTTCCTGGTCGATGATGTCGGTTGGTACGCGATAGGACGGTATGCCGTAGCGCACCATGCCGCCGGCGGCGGGCAGGGCTTCGAACACGCTGACCGCATGGCCTTTCTTGGCCAGGTAATAGGCGGCGGTCAGGCCAGCGGGGCCGGCGCCGATGACGGCGGCCTTGTGTCCGCTGGGTGGCAATTGTTTCGATTGCGCGCGCCACAGGCCGGTGTCGTTGTCGGCAGCAATGCGTTTCAGGCTGCGGATCGACAGCGGATCGTCCAGGTGCTTGCGGCGGCAGGCCGACTCGCACGGGCTGAAGCAGGCGCGTCCAAGGATGCCGGGGAACGGCAGTTTTTCGCGCACCACTGCGGTTGCTTCACTATATTTGCCGAGTCCGACCAGTTGCACATAGCGCGGCACATCGATGCCGGCCGGGCAGGCGGCCTTGCACGGCACTTGCGTTTCTTCCTTGTGCGAGACATCCAGCGTGCGATCCATCAGCGCGCCGGTCGGACACACCTCGACGCAGGCGCTGCAGAACTTGCAGCCCGACTCAAGCAATGTCGGCGCAATCGTACCGACCCATTTGCGGCCGTTGGTTTCCTTGATTTCCAGGCAGCCGACACCGCGCACATCGTTGCACGCTACCAGGCAGCGACGGCAGTCGATGCACAAGTTGTAATCGCGGTCATAAAAGGGCTCGTCCAGCACTACCGGCAGGCGCACTGACTTGTATGGCGGCGTGGTGTTCGGGATGCCGACATAGTCCGCCACCTTGCGTAGCTCGCAGGTATTGAAGATCGAGCAGCAACGCGTTTCAACCGGGTTGCCGTAGGAGCAGGTCGTGCGGCTGCAGCCGTCGCGCTGCGGGCAGGTCAGGCAGACATGGGGATGCGTGCCGAGCGTTTTCGAAATGCTGTCCTTGCGAAGATGCTCGATTTCCGGTGTAGTCGTGGTAATGGTGAGGCCGGCTTTGACCGGTAACGAGCAGGAGGTCTGTAATTCGTCTTGCCCTGCCACTTTGACCACACACAATTGACAAGCGCCATCGCCGCCGCCGCGCTGGCAAGAGGGTGGCAGATCCGGATGCGCGCATAGCGCCGGAATATAGATGTTCGCTGCCGTTGCCGCTGAAAGTACAGAACTGCCTTCTGGGGCCGATACGGACTTGCCGTCGATGGTGATTTCAACCTGTGGGCCATAGTTCGCAGATGCAGCCGGATTGCCTGATTTCCACCACGTTACTACTTTAGCTGCTGTATCCATAGTATTTGCCTGTGATCGATTTACGCTTCATGGCGACCAGGCAAATTCATGCTGGCGCCCATTTTCTTTGACTTTAGAGCATGTATGATAATACATGTCTTCTAAATAAAAAGGAAATATAATGCATTAAAAGGATTTTATATTGCAGGTATAGTGCTGTCAACATGCAAATTGGAAATGGAAAAAACCCGGTTGACGTAGTTTTAAATAACTAAAATGCGCCCTCGTTTTTCTATTTGTTTTCTTTGAGAGGGGTAGAATTAGGGGGAGTATGATCTAAATATCACGATTTTCCGTGTATTTGACGGGGCTTTAAAATATACGCACGGTAGTATGTATTGAGACAAAAATTACCCTACCTGCGGCATGCATACAAGGCTGCAGCGTTTAATTTTCTGATGCTCTTCCGCAAAAATAATGGAGCGCTGTGTGAATTGAGCTGCCATAACCTGCTGTGAAAATGTCCATGCGGCAATCGGTACCTGCAAATCACACCGGTTCAACGCAGTGCCATGGAAAACGCGCTAACCACTGTCAATGCCCGTGAGGCAGATTAGGTGTCATTTTTTGCAAGCTTCGTCAACATCTGAATGAGAAGCTTTACTTCGCTTTTGGTTAATGATGCCAGAACGCGTTCCTCGTGCAATTTTACTCGTCGTGCTGCCTCATTTAAGAGTTGCTCGCCTTCGGCGGTAAGGTGAAGATGGTTGCTGCGGCGGTCTGCGGAGGAGACTTCCCGGGCGACCAGTTGCCGTTTTTGCAGCTTGTCGAGCAGCGGCACCAGTGAAGAACGATCCAGTCCGATCGCAGTAGCAAGTCGAGTCTGGGTCAGGCCCTTATTGTGATTCAGGATTTCCAGCACGCCGAAAATGGCGGGCGTTATCTCAAGCTCTGCAAGCGCCTGATTAAAATCCCTGAAGATCATGACCTGCGCCATGCGAAGGTGGTAGCCAACCAGATTGCGGAGAATGCCCGGGGATATTTTAGGAGATATTTTCGAAGAAACAGTGCGTGTCATGGGCGAATGGTCCTGATGCGGAAAGAAAATGCTCGACTGCGAGATGCCGGTAAATGCTGGCACGCATTCAGCATGAATAAAGATTTACTGCCGGTGAAAACGACTTGCCAACAACGCATGCCTTGCATATGAAAGAAGCAGTGATATACCTTGAATATACTTTTCCATGCACTGGATATGCAGGTAGCTACAGCGAAGCAAATAAATTTCCATGTTTGTACGGATTCATATTATATTGTTTTGCATAAACCGTATCCTGAACTGTTTTTGATTTGACATCAAACAATTTATGTATATCATACCGGCCATGCGGAAGTGCATTTTAGTTCAGGTTTAATTCAGGTAATGCCGCTATCTGAAATGGATGAAGCGCATGGTAAAACCGTGCACGAGGTATTGCGATTTTTGCAGATGGCCGTCCACAAGCTGGTTTGCGATACAGTGGTATCTGGTTCCGCGTACAGCCTTCATGCGATAGCGCACGCAGAGGCAAGAAGACTTGAAAGATGAAATATTCTTGCGGTTATGCGCCGCAGTTGAAAATTAAGAGTAGGTAGTTAAGAGTAGGCAGTACTGGTGAAAGCACTATAAATAAATACTCATATTGGGGAGACGACAAATGAAACGATCGATCGGCAAATTGGCATGGCAAATGACGGCGGTTGCGGCTTTATTCTACAGCGCAGGTGCATGGGCGCAGATCAAGGTGGGTGTCGTCGTCAGCGCCACCGGACCGGCGGCATCGCTGGGTATCCCGGAAAAAAATACAATCGCACTGATGCCAAAGGAAGTCGCTGGCAAGACCATCGAATACATTGTGCTCGATGATGCCTCCGATACTACGACTGCGGTCAAAAATATCCGTAAACTGATTTCGGAAGACAAGGTGGATATCGTCCTCGGCTCCACTGTCACGCCGAATTCGCTGGCCATGCTCAACGTTGCCGCAGAATCGGAAACGCCGATGATTTCGATGGCTGCATCCTCGGCCATTGTCGAGCCGATGGACACCAAGCGTTACTGGATCTTCAAGACGCCGCAGAACGATTCGCAAATGGCTACCGCAATCACGGCGCAAATGGCGAATGCCGGCACCAAAACGGTTGGTTTCATCGGCTTCGCAGACGCCTATGGCGAAGGATGGTTTCACGAATTTTCCAAGCTTGCCGACGTTCGCAAGTTGAAGCTTGTCGCCAATGAGCGCTTTGCCCGTAGCGACACCTCGGTTACCGGTCAAATTCTGAAAATCATGGCAGCCAATCCGGATGCCGTGTTGATCGCCGGCTCGGGTACGCCAGCAGCACTGCCGGAGAAGGTATTGAAAGAGCGTGGCTATAAAGGCCACATCTATCAAACGCATGGCGTCGCCAATAACGATTTTCTGCGCGTATGCGGCAAGGATTGCGAAGGAACGCTGCTGCCGGCGGGGCCGTTACTGGTTGCCGAACAACTGCCCGTGTATAACCTGGTCAAGAAATCGTCGATGCACTACAAGGCCGAGTACGAAAAAGCTTATGGCGCGGGATCGGTCTCGACCTTTGGCGGACATGCCTGGGATGCCGGATTGTTGCTCGCCACAGCGATTCCGAACGCTGTGAAAAAAGCACAGCCGGGCACCAAGGAATTCAGAAAAGCGCTGCGCGATGCGCTTGAAAACACCAAGGACCTGGCCACATCGCACGGCATCATCAACATGAATGCCAAGGATCACCTTGGCCTGGACCAACGCTCCCGCGTAATGGTGCAAGTGGTTGACGGCAAGTGGAAGCTGGTTGGCGACGCACGTTAACTTCAACATCGAGCAGGGCCGGGAAAGGTTCATCCTCACCGGCCTGCTTGCGGCGGCTTGATTTCAGGGCAGGAAGAACATTGCCGGGTATTGCAGTTTCCGACTGCCTCGATAAGGAAGCTCCATTGCGTGATATCCGCATGCATCCGCCATCCTGGCGGATAAAGGCACGGATGAAAGTATGGCCAGCACCTCATGCAGCATCTCTGTACCTTTCGACTATTCCGGTCTGCCGGTACGCTTTCCTGCACCGATGTGCGGTTTCGACAGCATTCGGTGCGGCGGACAGCGTTGCATGCATTTCGGACTCACTTGATTAATCAATTCAATCAATCCGCATCACAAAGAGGAAGTCATGGATTTTTCAATAGCCGCCATTCTCGGACAGGATGGTGTCTCCACCGGCGCGATCTATGCGTTGCTGGCATTGGCGACGGTATTGGTATTTTCAGTAACTCGCGTCATTTTTATTCCGCAAGGTGAATTTGTTGCCTATGGCGCGCTGACGATGGCTGCCATGCAAACCGGGAAATTCGCTGGAGTTGCGGCATTGCTGGTGGCGTTCGGCGTTATTGCGTTCCTGATGGATCTGTACGACGGGATCAGGCAGCTTCGCCTGACCGGCCAGGTATCCGGTCTGCAGAAAAACATGTTGCTTGCAGCGGGCAAATACCTTGTTTTTCCAATGATCATGTTTGCAACTGCAAGATATGTTCCTACGACAAATTTGCCACTTTTGCTGCAAAGTGCGTTAACGCTTGCAATCGTGGTGCCGCTCGGACCCATGCTCTATCGGGTGGCGTATCAGCCGCTGGCAGAGGCGAGCGTTCTGGTATTGCTGATTGCTTCAGTTGGCGTGCACTTCACACTGGTGGGTTTGGGCCTGGTGATGTTCGGTGCCGAAGGCTCGCGCACCACGCCCTTTTCTGATGCCAGTTTTCAGTGGGGTGCCGTTACCGTATCCGGCCAGAGTGCCACAATCATCGTGGTATCGATCATGTTGATCGGCGCACTATATATGTTTTTTGAACATACGCTTGCTGGAAAAGCATTGCGTGCCACGGCCCTCAACCGCGTTGGCGCCCGACTGATGGGAATCGGGACTGTGCAGGCGGGGCGACTGGCTTTCACGCTTGCAGTTGGCATGGGCGCGTTGTCCGGCATCCTGATTGCACCACTCACCACGGTTTACTACGATTCCGGTTTTCTGATCGGGTTGAAAGGATTTGTCGGCGCGATTGTAGGTGGCCTTGCCAGCTATCCTGTTTCGGCGGCAGGCGCCATCCTGGTGGGATTGCTGGAGTCCTATTCATCGTTTTGGGCCAGCGCTTTCAAGGAAGTGATCGTATTTACGTTGATCATCCCGGTGCTGTTATGGCGCTCATTCTCGTCCGGCCATTCGGATGAGGAGGAATAAGCAATGAAGAATCCTTATTTTATTTTTTTTGTGGCGCTGGTTGCCCTGTTTCCGGCGTCGCCCGCTCCCGAGTTCTGGATTACACTCGCCAACTACATCGGCCTGTACAGCATCGTGACAATCGGATTGGTGCTTCTGACAGGTGTGGCTGGCATGACTTCGTTCGGCCAGGCGGCGTTCGTCGGCATAGGCGCATATACGACCGCTTATTTGACGACCGTGTACGGATTGAACCCGTGGCTAACTCTTCTCATCGGAATCGCGTTGACTGCATTTGCTGCGTATGCGATTGGCGCCATTACCATGCCACTTTCCGGGCATTATCTTCCGCTTGGCACGATTGCCTGGGGATTGTCGATTTATTTCCTATTCGGCAACCTGGAGTTCCTTGGAAAGTATGATGGCATCAGCAGCATCGGTCCGATCAGCCTGTTCGGCACCGATCTGAGTAGCGGGCGTCAGATGTACTATCTGATCTGGCTCGTGGTGGTTGCCGTGGTGATTACATCGCGCAACCTGCTGAATTCCCGTCCCGGACGTGCGATTCGCGCGCTGAAAGGCGGTGGCGTGATGGCCGAGGCAATGGGTGTCGACACGGCATCGATGAAAGTCGTGGTATTCGTGTATGCGGCTATTGTCGCCGGCATTTCCGGCTGGCTGTATGCTCATGTGCAACGAGCGGTCAACCCTACGCCGTTCAACATCAATGTTGGCATCGAATATCTGTTCATGGTGGTTGTCGGCGGTGCCGGGTATATCTGGGGCGCGATACTCGGATCGGCGCTGCTGACCATCCTGAAAGACCGGTTGCAAGAGATCTTGCCGAAGATATTGGGCGGTTCTGGCAATTATGAAATCATCGTTTTCGGCATCTTGCTGATTGCGTTGTTGCAGTATGCGCGCGACGGGCTCTGGACTTTTGTCAGAAGGTGGTTTCCACAGCAAAAAACAGTAACGGCACCGACCCAGGCGGCAGCATTACCAATGCGCAACAAGCCGGCGACCGGCACGACGATTCTTGAAGTCAGCAAAACATGCAAGAGGTTTGGCGGGCTGGTTGCAGTTAATGAATTATCGTTTACCGTAAAAGCGGGCGAAATCATGGGATTGATCGGACCCAACGGTGCCGGTAAATCCACAATGTTTAACCTTGTGACCGGGGTATTAACGATCACTTCCGGAAATATCAAGTTCCGTGGTGAAGCCATTGGTAACATGCGCTCGCGTGAGATCGTCAAACGCGGCATCGCTCGCACCTTTCAACATGTGAAACTGTTGCCGACAATGACAGTATTGGAAAATGTCGCAATCGGGGCTCATTTGCGTGGTCACGCTGGCGTTGCGCGCAGTCTGGTGCGCGCCAATCTTGCTGACGAGCAGACCTTGCTTCACGAAGCGGCAATTCAGCTGGAGCGCGTGGGCCTGAAGGATCATATGTATGAAGAGGCGGGTAGCCTGGCACTGGGGCAGCAGCGCATTCTTGAAATCGCACGGGCACTATGCTGCGATCCGGTACTGTTGCTGCTGGATGAGCCGGCTGCCGGTTTACGCTACCAGGAAAAACTGGCGCTTGCCGATTTGCTCAGAAAACTCAAATCCGAAGGAATGAGTATTTTGATCGTCGAACATGATATGGATTTTGTGATGAACCTGACCGATCGGTTGGTAGTGATGGAATTCGGCACCAAAATCGCGGAAGGATTGCCTGCCGAAATCCAGCAAAACCCGGCAGTGCTGGAGGCATATCTGGGAGGCATCGATGAGTGAATATATTCTTGATGTGCGTGACCTGCATGTCGGCTATGGCAAGGTAGAGGCGCTGCATGGTGCGAATATTCGTGTTCAATCCGGCCAGATTGTTACAGTCATTGGCCCGAACGGTGCGGGCAAATCGACGATGCTCAATGCAATCATGGGGGGGTTGCCGGCGCGTGGCGAAGTCGCCTTTCTAGGTAAAAATCTTGCCGGCGTCGGCGTCGAACAACGCGTCGCGCGCGGCATGAGTCTGGTACCTGAAACACGCGAACTGTTTGCCACCATGACCGTTGAAGACAATCTGCTGCTGGGCAGCTATCGTCGTTATCGCGCGCGCGAGGCCGGGTACAGCGATCAAATGGGATATGTTTTCCAGCTGTTTCCACGTCTGCAGGAGCGTCGCAAGCAGCAGGCGGGAACACTGTCGGGTGGCGAGCGGCAGATGCTTGCGGTCGGCCGTGCTCTGATGGCGAAGCCAAAATTATTGATGCTCGATGAGCCGAGCCTTGGTCTTGCACCATTGATCGTCAAGGATATTTTTCACATTATCGAACGGTTACGTGAAACCGGCGTCGCTACCCTGCTGATCGAGCAGAATGCACGTGCTGCATTGCAAGTCGCGGATTATGGCTATGTGCTGGAAACCGGCGATATGGTGCTGGAAGGCGTTGCCAGCGACCTGGCCAAGAATCCAAAAGTGATTGAGACTTATCTCGGTTTTGCAAAAAAGCCAGCTTTGGAGGTTGGTGCATGATCCCGACTCTTCGCTGAATGGCGGCAAGCCTGCAGAGTATTGTGTTTGATATGTGATGAGCACAAATGACGTCATAAGACGTCATTTGTATCGCATATTTGCATATTCGACGCTTTATGCGTCTCTGTAATTGACAATATCGATTCGGGAAGGTGCATGCAGTTAACGAAGCGGCAATGACACCCCGACATGTATTAAAAACTTTCGGACAAGCTGTTACCATTTTCTTCTGGCATGACAGCGAACCTTCCGAGCGACCACGAATCCCTAGAAAGACATAATAATGCTCCGATGTGAGTAAGACCTTAAAAACGGTCAACATGATACAGTTTTTATGGTCTATACTAATATTCTGTATTATGTTATGTTTGTCGATAGCATAGTATAAAACCCTACTGAAGGAGTTGTCATGAGCAGCGAGCAGCCGGCTGGCACCCAACATGTTCCGACCTATTGTTATAACTGCGTGTCCGGCCCGGACTTGCTGACCGTCCAGGTCAAGAACGGCATCGCCACTGAAATCGGCCCGAACTTTGACGGTATCGGAACCCATCCGGCCGATGGCCGGCCTTGCGTCAAGGCATATGGGCTGATTCAGAAAACCTATAACCCGAATCGCATCCTGACCCCGATGAAGCGCACCAATCCGAACAAGGGAATGGATCAGGATCCTGGTTTTGTGCCCATCAGTTGGGACGAGGCGCTTGATCTTGTTGCCGGCAAGCTGAACGAAATCCGCGCCAAGGGATTAACAGATGAATTGGGCTTGCCGCGCGTAGCTGCCACCTTCGGTCACGGTGGTACACCAGCCAGCTATATGGGGGCCTTTCCGGCTTTCCTGGCGGCCTGGGGTGCGATTGACTATAGTTTTGGCTCTGGGCAGGGCGTCAAGTGCGTGCATTCCGAACATCTGTACGGCGAATATTGGCATCGCGCATTTACCGTTTCGGCCGATACGCCGCATGTCAATTACGTCGTTTCCTTTGGTGCCAATGTCGAGGTTACCGGCGGCCCGTGCGCGGTGTCGCGCCATGCTGCGGCACGCGTCCGCGGCGCCAGGCGCGTGCAGATCGAACCGCATCTCTCGGTTACAGCGGCTGCATCGGCTGAATGGGTGCCGATCAAGCCAAAGACCGATCCGGCCTTCATGTTTGCGATGATTCATGTGCTGTTGCATGAACATCCGCGCGAGCGGCTCGACGTTGCATTTTTGCGCGACATGTCTTCCTCTCCGTACCTGGTCGGACCGCACGGTTACTATTTGCGTGATCCGGTCAGCCTCAAGCCGCTGCTATGGGACAGCCACCGCAATGCAGCGGTGGCACATGACACACCCGATGTCGAAGCGCTGCTTGAAGGCAGCGTAACCGTAGCCGAAGCGGTTGAAGTCGGCGCCGACGATGAACGCTGGTCGTATACCGGTATCGTCGCACAGACTGCATTTTCGCTCCTGGTGGGGCATATGCAGCAATACAGTCCGGAATGGGCGTCTGCGATCTGCGATGTGCCGGCAGCAAAAATCCGTCGCATAGCCAATGAATTCGTTGAACAGGCTTGCGTCGGCCAGACCATGGAAGTTGACGGCCAGATATTGCCGTATCGCCCGGTCGCGGTGACGCTTGGCAAGACTGTCAATAACGGTTGGGGTGCGTATGAATGCTGCTGGTCGCGCACCATGCTGGCGGTGCTGGTAGGCGCGCTGGAAGTACCAGGCGGCACACTCGGCACTACGGTGCGTATCAACCGACCGCAGGAAGATCGGCATCAGAGCGTCACGGCCGGTCCTGACGGCTTCATGCTGAACAAGCTTAATCCAACCGACAAGGAAAAGTGGGCTAGCAAGCCGACTTCGCGCAATGGACATCGCACAATGGTGCCGCTGGTCGGCAACAATGGCGCATGGAGCCAGGCGCTTGGTCCGACGCATCTGGCCTGGATGTTCCAGAAGGAAGTACCGGAAAACTGGCCTGCGCCTTCCAAGCCTGATATCTGGTTCGCTTATCGTACCAATCCTGCGATTTCATTTTGGGACACGAATGCGGTAGCCGAAACAATGGCGACGTTTCCATTCACCGTATGCTTCGTCTATACGCGGGATGAAACCAATCACATGGCCGACATCCTGTTGCCCGAAGCGAGCGATCTGGAAAGCACGCAACTGATCCGGCTCGGCAAGACCAAATTCATGGAGCAATACTGGCGGCATCAGGGCTTTATCCTGCGCCAGCCGGTGGTGCAGCCGCTGGGAGAGGCGCGCGATTTCACCTGGATCGCAACCGAGATTGCGCAGCGTACCAACCTGCTCGAACAGTTCAATGCTGCGATCAATCGCGGCGCCTGCGGTGTGCCGCTCAAGACGGCGGAACGCGATTTTTCGCTAGCGCCCGATCAGGCACATGGCGTGGACGCGATCTGGAATGCGGTATGCCAGGCTGCCAGCCACGAATTGACCGATGGTGAGGAAGTGCATGGTCTCGACTGGTTCAAGACCAACGGCCTGATGACGAGACCGTATCCGCATTCTGGCTGGTATCTGTATCCGACGCTGAAAAAGCAGAACCTGCGTTTTGAGTTGCCGTACCAGGAACGCATCATGCGCTCCGGACGGGAACTGGCGAACCGCTTACATGAAAGTGGCATCAACTGGTGGGACGAACAACTCGAAGAGTACCAGCCGTTGCCGATCTGGCATGATTTCCCAGGTCTGTGGGAGCGCGATCTGGTGCACAGAGGACACAAGCCGGAAGATTTTCCATTCTGGCTCATTGCGACCAAGAGCATGCAATACCATGCCGGAGGCAATGTCGGCATCCAGCTGATGGACGAACTATCGCAGAATGTGCGCGGCCATGGCGGCATCATGATCAATACTTCTGCTGCGGCCAAACTTGGTATCGAGGATGGCGATATGCTGGAGGTCACTTCAGTGATCGGCAGCATCGAAGGAAAGGCGATCGTGGCACAGGGTATTCGCCCCGATACGCTGGTTATCATCGGCCAGTTCGGCCACTGGGTAATGCCGTATGCCAAGGATCTCAAGTCGCCTACGCTTAATTCGATTGCCCCGATGTCGCTCGAATTGACTGATGCCACCGGTTCCGGCGCCGATATCGTGCGCGTCAGCATCAGGCGCATCGCATCGATGGCGAAGGCTTGAAGATAGCAGGTCATATGCCGGGAGGAGGGTGTTACGCCGTATCGACTCCCGGCATCC
>DATEZO010000116.1:0-11293 GCA_035255485.1 Burkholderiaceae bacterium | reverse complement strand
GAACAGCGCTTCTTCCGCTTCCTCCAGTTGCGCGAGCGCAGTCTTGCAGATTGTCAGGTAGCGATGCCCTTCGTCCGTCAGGCGGATGCGCCGCGTGGTGCGGTTGAACAGGCGCACGCCGAGCTTGCTTTCCAGCTCGGCGAGCTTGCGCACCACCGTGGGCAGCGACGTGTCGAGTGCATCGGCGGCGGCAGTCAGGCTGCCGCGCTCGGCGATTTCGACGAAGGTTTGTATGCTGCGCAGCTTGTCCATGCGCGAGACTCCATGCGATTTGATTACTCCGGATTATGAAGTAATTTGCTTTGTTTATTGCTATTTATTCAGCAATGCCGCTGACGCAGAATCGAGCTTCCCCAATCAAGCAGGAGAACCGACATGCAACCACCATCGTCCATCCAGCTCTACCGCAGCATCGTCTCCGGCCATGCACATCGCGCCGAACTTTTTCTCTCCCTGCTCGGCCTGCCCTTTGATGCCATCGATATCGACCTGCGTGCCGGCCAGCAGAAGAGCGCGGAATTTCTCAAGCTCAATCCCTTCGGCCAGGTGCCGGTGATCGACGACAACGGCACCGTGGTGGCCGACTCGAATGCCATCCTGGTCTACCTCGCATTGCGTTATGGCGACGAACACTGGATGCCGCGCGATCCGCTTGGCGCGTCGCAGGTGCAGCGCTGGCTGTCGGTGGCCGCAGGCGAGATTGCCTTCGGCCCTGCTCTGGCGCGGGTCGGCAAGCGTTTCGGCAGGCCGGTGGACATCGACGCTGCGCAACAACGCGCGCAGCGCCTGTTCGCCATCATGGAGACGGAACTGCAGGCGCGCAGCTTTCTGCTGGGCGACACGCCGACCATCGCCGACATCGCCTGCTACAGCTATATCGCACGCGCACCGGAAGGCGACATTTCGCTGGCGCCCTATCCCGCGGTGCGCGCCTGGCTAGCGCACATCGAGGCCTTGCCGCGCTTCGTGCCGATGATCGAGTTGCCGCCCGCCGGCGCAAAAGCGGCATAGGCGCTCGCATGGAAACCGATCCTCTGCTTTCGTCCGAACCCGGACAGCCGTTTCACGCGGGCGAGATCGCCGCGCAGGAACGCGTCGGCGTGCGCAGCCAGATGGAAAAGGTCGGCAGGGTCGCGCTGCGCGATTACATGCCGCAGCAGCACCGCGACTTCTTTCCCTTGCTGCCGACCTTCTTCGTCGGCGGCAGCGATGATGATGGCCGCCTGTGGGCGTCGCTGCTGTGGGGCGAGCCGGGCTTTATGCAGTCGCCGGACCCGGTCAGCTTGCGCATAGCCTCATCCCTGCAGCAAGACGATCCGCTGGCCGCAGCGATGCGGCCGGGCTATGCACTCGGCGGTCTCGGCCTGCAGTTCGAGACGCGCCGACGCAATCGCGTCAACGGCCTTGTCAGCGACATGGGTGCACAGGGTTTCACGCTCGGCGTGCAGCAGAGTTTTGGCAATTGCGCGAAATACATCCAGACGCGCGAGCGGCTGCCTTTACTCGAGCAACGGGTGACGCAGCGTACCGCAGGCGTCGGCATCCTGCCCGATGCGGCACGGGCCTTGATCCGGCAATGCGATACCTTCTTCATCGCGAGCGCGGCGGGGCAAGCGGTCGATGTATCCCATCGCGGCGGACGGCCCGGCTTCGTGCAGGTCGATGCGCAAGGCGGATTGATGTGGCCGGATTTTCAGGGCAACAACCTCTTCAACACCATCGGCAATCTGCTCGCCGACGGACGCGCGGGCTTGTTGTTCATCGATTTCGAGCAAGGAGATTTGCTGCATCTGAGCGGCCGCGCCGACGTCGTGTGGGAAGGGCCGCAGGTCGACGGCTTCGCGGGTGCGAAGCGCATGCTGCGTTTTGCTCCCGAGCGATTTGTATTCAGGCAGGGCGCGCTGCCCATGCGCTGGGTCTTGCGCGAGTCGTCGCCGCACCTGGACGCGACGGCAAGCTTTGCTTGATGTTATCGTGGAATGCGCACCGTTCCCTGGATGGTGAGACCCGGGTCAAGCACAACGGGTGGCGGTGCCGGCGCATAGATCACCGCCGGTCCGCCATCGTCCTTGCACTTGCGCTTTTCCTTGACCTCGCCGTTCTTCTTGAACTTGCGCTCCACCATGCAATGGCCGTCCCAATACTTTTCCTTGTATTCGCGGCCATGCCCGCCTTCGTCTTTCCATGAGTCGGCCAGCGCAACCAGCGGCAAGGTGAACAGCATAACGGTCGGCCACAGCAATCTGCAAACGTTCTTCATCGCTTCCATTCCGAAAAGGTTTGCAGTAGCTTACCGACAGGCCTTCGTGCCTTGAAGTCTTATTACTGAATGAAACAGATTTGCGCGGCAGAAGAAGCATTTCCATGCGAAAGCAAGGTCATCTCGACCAAACCGCCCGACCGCGCTATCTGGCCCCTCCTCCTTGCTAAGCGGTTTTGCAGTGAGTCGCGGCAAATTTGGAGGGAATCATTTGTCTCCATCATTCTCATGTCCGCCGAAAATCCCATAAGTCACTAGGACTACTCCAAACGTTGTCGCAGCAATAGCCCCAAGAGCCAGCTTTCGAAGAGGCATTACGTTAAGTGCGGAATCAAGGTTAAGGAGTGATACGCCGTACACTGTTCTTGCAATGAGATCAATTACAACCAACGCAACGAAGCCGGTTGTCCCGCCAAAGCAGCCAACCGTAATTATTGATCCGAATTCGATTTTCTTAATGAGGTAGTACGCTGCGAGCGCAATGCCAAGCACTACGCCGAGCGTGACGTAGCTCAATCCGAGGTAATAGCCGACCGTACCGATGCCGGCGCAAGTAAGGAGAAAGGCCATTGGCAGATAAATCTCTATTTCTTCTTTATATGTTGAAGTTCCTGCCACACGCTTGCGCACGTAGGCTGAAAAAGAAGGTGGTTTGTCCCCTAATACGCTACAGACGCGCCCGTCTCAAACTTCCTGGCATCCCTGTTGACCTTGACCGAGTTATCGCGCCAATTTGATTGCGCCGGGCACGCGTACGTCATGCTGACGAATCACGTGCATTTGCTCGTCATCCCTAATGTTGCTATCAATAAAGATTTCAAGATTCCCATAAGTTGGGTATTGAAATTGTGCAAATAAATCCCTAAGGTTGGCGAGTAAAAATCGTTGTATAAATTTCAATATTTCATCGCCTCCATTGGGAGTGTTTCAGCGAAAGGGGCAGTGAGAGGGGCGAAACCAGGGACTAATATGGGTTGAAAAAACCGTGGTCCTATTGCGCAAAAATGGCGGCCTATCCCCAAAGGCTCACAATGCCCAACGCAGTTTCTCAATGAGGTCCGGCTTAGCGCTACAACCCGGATATCGACATTTTTCGTAATCGCCTTCAGCGGATTGTTATTTGTTCAAAAGTCAGGAACAGCAATGTTTGAGTTAATACTAACTTTTTTGTTTGACGTCCTCTTTTACAAAATTGGATGTTGGAGTCTAAGAGTGCTTTCTTTTGGAAAACTTAAATGGGATTCCAAGGGCCAGGGGAATCCGTATTTGATGACCCTACTTGGGTTCACGGTATTTCTTTTGGTTTTGATTATCGTCTACTACACCTTCAACGCATGATGGGAATCATATGGGAGCTTTAGGAAAATTTGGCTTCGGCGCTGCAGCGGCCTTCTTAACGGGAAAAAAAGTCCAACTCGGGCTAGGTGCACTATTACATGCTGATGAGTTGAATGGATACGTCGATAGTAACAATATCGACGGATATACATTTAATCCAGAAGATGGAAGATGGTATGGCAGTACGCCAGCACCGGATTATGGCGTTTATGACTGGGGCGAGCCAGCGTCAGATTCTCTGCAGCGAGATCTATCTGAACTAAAGAAAGGTATTGACTGGGCGAATGAAGTCGAACGCCGTTCGCCAACAAAGCCGCTTACGATTGATGATTTTGTAAAGGCCATAAGAGACATTCCAGATGCAATACACGACATATTTTCCACTTATGACCCGCCTCCGGAATATTCGCCAACGGATTTTTCTTGGGTTATCCCGGTTAACGAAACTGGAATCCCGCGTATTGATCCCCAGTGCAGAAACGACTTCAACAACGCCCAACACCCTCCCCGCAAAGACCCATTAACCTTCGACCTCGACGGAGATGGCCTCGAAACCGTAGCGACATCAGCAGGCATCCTGTTCGATCATGACGGTGACGGCGTCAAGCAGGGTACAGGCTGGGTCGGTCCTGACGACGGCTTCCTGGCATTAGACCGCAACGGGAATGGAACCATCGACAACGGTACCGAGCTCTTCGGCGATGCCACACTCCTGGCGAATGGACTCAAGGCTGCCGATGGTTTCGCGGCCCTTACTCAGCAAGATACGAACGGTGATGGCAAGGTCACCAGTGCGGATGCGCAGTGGGAAAATCTGCGCGTCTGGCGCGATTTGAACCAGGATGGCGTCTCGCAGGCGAATGAGCTGTTCACGCTGAATCAACTGGGCATTGCGGCGATCAATGTCGCCAAGACCCTCAACAACCAGACGCTCGCCAACGGCAACCAGATTGCCGACCTGGGCAGTTTTACGCGAATCGACGGGTCCACCGGCGCGATGGGTGACGTCAGCACGATGGGCGACGTCAATCTGGCCGAAGACACCTTCTATCGCGAGTTCACCGACCACATTCCGATTGCCGAAGGTGTCGACCTGCTCCCCGAGATGCAAGGCTCCGGCATGGTGCGCGATCTGCACGAGGCCGCGAGCCTCTCTCCTGCATTGAAGGAACTGTTAACCCAATTCAGTCAGGCGACTACGCGTCATGAGCAGCGTGCGCTTCTTGATCAGATGTTGGATGCCTGGGCGGATACGTCCGGCTTTATCACTTCATTGCAACAACGCGCAGAAGCCAAATTTGTGGGCTACGACGTAGTGGTGACCTATTCACAATTCGGCAATCTGAATGAGGGGAACTATGCCGCCGAGGCAAGTTATGCCGGCATGAACTGGTTTGACGTCGGTCGTATTTGGGAACAAAAGCTTCATGTTCTGGAAGCATTTAATGGCCGGTACTTCGTCGATCTCGATAGCAGTGGAACGAGCGGCGGCACAAGCAGCGGAGGTGGCGGCGGAGGAGCTGGTGGTGGTGGCGGCGGTGGTAGTGGCGCCGCAGCAGATAACTCGGTACGCATTGACATCCGGCTTAGCGAGGAACAGGTCGGCTTCCTCAACAGTTCATTCGCCGCGTTAAAGGACTCCATCTACGCAACGTTGGTAATGCAAACGCGCCTCGCGCCGCTCTTTGACTTGATTGACGTTGTTATCAACGACAATGCAATTGCTCTCGACTTCTCGAGACTGGAGCAAACGTTTGCGACAAACATCGCGGCTGATCCAATTAACGGCATCTCGGATCTCGTCGACCTTGTCCTCTGCTCAAAAAATATGCTGAGCAATACGGGATGGGATGGCTATGGGCTAATGGAGCACTACATCCGTACAGTACCGGTGAGCACCGAATTGCAGGCAACGTACAAGGATCTTGGCGTTCTGGTTGACGGACAGGCGGATTTTTCAACTACCGGGACCGCCGATAGCAATATTATCGTTGCGGGAGGTACTAGCGATGTCATTCAAGGAAACGGCGGGAATGATGTCGTTTTCGCTGGAGTCGGCAATGACACGGTTGACGGCGGACTTGGTGACGATGTGCTCGAAGGCGGTGTCGGTAACGACTCGCTGACGGGCGGTGCTGGTAACGATCTTTACCTGTTCGGTAAAGGTGACGGGCAGGACACGATTGCCTCCGACTTCGACAACGCAGCCACCAAGCTCAATGCCTTGCAGTTCAAGAACGGAATTTTGCCCTCCGAAATCGTTGCTACGCGAACGGGCTATGACCTGATATTGAGTATTGCCGGCACTGCGGACAAGGTAACGGTCAGCCAGTTCTTCTATCGTGATACGACCGACAGCGCCTACAACCCGATTCAAAAGGTGATCTTTAGCGATGGAACCACTTGGGACGTTGCGGCGCTGACGGCCAAGGTGTTCGCAGGAACGACTGCGGCGGACTACATTGTCGGCACCATTCAAAATGATGTGATTCATGGCCGGGAGGGTAACGACAGCCTGTTTGGTCAAGATGGGAACGACGTGCTCGACGGCGGCGACGGTAACGACAACTTGTATGCGGGGGCGGCAATGACACGATTGATGGTGGTGCCGGGAATGATTACCTCGCAGGCGGCCTTGGCGACGATATATACCTGTTCGGAAGGGGTGATGGTCAGGATGTAATTAATGGCGACGACGAATCGTCTCCGACTAAGGTCAACGTCTTGCAGTTCAAGGATGGCGTGCTTCCCTCGGACATCTGGGTGACGCGCGCTGACTATGGTTTAGTGCTTACGATCGCGGGAACGACAGACAAAATCACTCTCAGCAGCTATTTTGATGGCGACAATCCCGGCGGACCGGGCAATCCAGTTCAACAAGTAAAGTTTGCGGATGGCACGATCTGGGACCTTGCTACTATCAAGGCCAAAGCCTATGGGGGCACGCCCAATGCGGACCTAATTAATGGGACCAACAATGGCGAAGCCATTAGCGGACAGGCCGGCGCCGATACACTGAAGGGTTGGGGTGGCGACGATACGCTGGATGGCGGTGCGGGCAACGACACGTTGTCGGGAGGCACGGGAAACGACATCTACCTGTTCGGGAAAGGCGATGGCCAGGACACTATTGCCGATGATCACGACACTGCCGCTTCAAAGCTGAATGTACTGCAGTTCAAGAGCGGTATCTTGCCGTCGGAAGTGATCGCGACGCGTTCCGGTACAACCCTGGTCTTGAGCATTGCCGGCACGACGGACCAGATCAGCATCAACTACTTTTTTGACGGGGATACCCCAAGTAATCCCAGCAATCCGATCCAGCAGGTTGTGTTCGCGGATGGAAGGACGTGGGATACGGCGGCGCTCACGGCAAAGGTGTTTGGAGGTACGACTGCCGGCGACAATATCACCGGGACCATCGCCGATGACGTCATCAATGGTCAGGCCGGTGCTGACAATCTGTATGGCCGGGATGGAAACGACCTGCTCGACGGCGGCGCGGATAATGATTTCATCCAGGGCGAGAACGGCAACGACAAGCTCTATGGCGGCGATGGCTCCGATAGTCTGTATGGTGGCAACGGCAACGATATCCTGGACGGCGGTGCCGGCAACGATACGATGAACGGCAATGCGGGCAACAACACCTACCTGTTTGGCAAGGGAGACGGCCAGGACCGGATCAACGGTGACTATGACATCTCCGCCACCAAGCTCAATGTGCTGCAGTTCAAGAGTGGAGTGCTGCCATCCGAAGTGTATGCGGCCAGTTCGGGCAACGACCTGGTGCTGAGCATCGGGGGCACGACGGATACGGTAAGAGTCAGTTACTTCTTTGGCGACAGCAATCCGGGCAATCCCTACAATCCGCTGCAGCAGATCAAATTCGCCGATGGCACGACCTGGGATCTCGCTGCCATTACGGCCAAGGCGTTTGCAGGGACGGCCGCCGGGGAAACCACGAGCGGTACGATCGGTGCCGACGTGATGTATGGCCAGGGCGGCGCGGACACCCTGTACGGACTGAACGGCGACGACGTGCTCAACGGCGGCGCGGACAACGATTATCTGACCGGCGATGGCGGCAACGATACGCTCGATGGCGGTACGGGCAACGACACCTTGTCGGGCAGTGCGGGCAACGACACCTACCTGTTCGGCAAGGGCGACGGCCGGGACATCATCAATGGCGACTGGGATACGTCATCGACCAAGCTGAATGTGCTGCAGTTCAAGGATGGTGTGCTGCCTTCGGAAATCGTCGCGACGCGCTCGGGTACAGACGCGGTGTTGAGCATCGCCGGGACCACGGACAAGATCACCCTTGGTGGCTTCTTCTATGGCGACACGCTCGGCAATACGAACAACCCGATCCAGCAAGTGCTGTTCGCAGATGGGACGACCTGGGATGTGGCAACGTTAGCTGCCAAGGTGTTTGCGGGTACGGACGCTGGCGACAATATCACCGGCACCATTGCAGACGATGTCATCAATGGCCAGGCTGGTGCGGACAATCTGTATGGTCGCGATGGTAACGACATGCTGAACGGCGGAGCGGGCAATGACGCCATCCAGGGTGATAACGGCAACGACATCCTCATTGGTGGCGACGACAACGATGTTCTGTGGGGCGGCAACGGCAACGACACGCTGGATGGCGGTGCCGGCAATGACACGCTGAACGACGACACGGGCAATGAAATCTACCTGTTCGGCAAGGGTGATGGGCAGGACACAATCAACAGTTATTACGACGTATCCGCGACCAAGCTCAACGTGCTGCAGTTCAAGAGCGGTGTGCTGCCATCCGAAGTGTATGCAGCCCGCTCGGGCACCGACCTGATATTGAGCATCGCGGGCACGACGGACACGGTGAAGGTCGGCTACTTCTTCAACGACAGCAATCCGGGCAATCCCTACAGCCCGCTGCAGCAAGTCAAGTTCGATGACGGGACGACCTGGGATCTTGCCACCATTACGGCCAAGGCATTTGCCGGAACGCCGAATGCGGACACGATCAGCGGCACCAACAACGGGGAGACGATCAGTGGCCAGGCGGGCGCGGATACCTTGTACGGACTGAATGGCGACGACGTGCTCAATGGCGGCGCGGACAACGATTACCTGAGCGGCGATGGCGGCAACGATACGCTCGATGGCGGCACAGGCAACGACACCTTGTCGGGCGGCACGGGCAACGACACCTACTTGTTCGGCAAGGGCGATGGCCAGGACGTCATCAACGGTGACTCGGAAACCGGTTCGGCCAAGTTGAATGTGCTGCAGTTCAAGAGCGATGTATCACCATCGGAGATCGTTGCAACCCGGTACATCAATGATTTGGTATTGAGCATTGCCGGCACCACGGACAAGATCACCATCGGCGGCTTCTTCTACAGCGACACGCTCGGCAATCCGAACAACCCGATCCAGCAAGTGGTGTTTGCGGATGGGACGAGCTGGGATGTGGCAGCAATCGCAGCGAAGGTGTTTGCAGGAACAGACGCTGTCGACAACATCACCGGAACCGTTGCTGATGATGTCATCAATGGCCAAGCCGGTGCAGACAATCTGTATGGCCGCGACGGCAACGATGTGGTCAGCGGTGGCACGGGCAACGACGCCATTCAGGGCGAGAACGGCAACGACACCCTATACGGTGGAGACGGCAACGATGCACTGTGGGGCGGCAACGGCAACGACACTCTGGACGGCGGTGCCGGCAACGACATGATGAGCGGCAACGCCGGCAACAACACCTACCTGTTTGGCAAAGGCGATGGCCAGGACTCCATCAACGGCGACTATGACATCTCCGCCGCCAAGCTCAATGTGTTGCAGTTCAAGAGTGGGGTGCTGCCGTCGGAGGTGTATGCGGCCCGCTCGGGCAACGACCTGATACTGAGCATCGGAGGCACGACGGATACGGTGAAAGCCAGCTACTTCTTTGGCGACAGCAATCCGGGCAATCCCTACAGCCCGCTGCAGCAAGTCAGGTTCGATGACGGTACGATTTGGGATCTTGCCACCATCACGGCCAAGGCATTTGCCGGGACAGCGGCAGGGGAAGTCGTGAGCGGAACCATCAGTGCCGATGTAATGTATGGCCAGGGTGGCGCTGACACCATGTACGGACTGAACGGCGACGACGTGCTCAGCGGCGGCGCGGACAATGATTATCTGACTGGCGATGGCGGGAACGACACACTTGAGGGAGGTGCAGGTAACGATACCTTGTCTGGCGGCGCGGGTAACGACATCTTCAGGTTTGTCAGTCCTGATCAAGGCGTTGACAGCATTTCAGACTTCACATCGGGGACAGACAAAGTCCAGATTGTGGCTGGTAACTTTGGAATGACCGTCGTGAGTGCGATCGCGCTGCTGTCAGGCTCCACGACACCGATGGCGACCGGAACCGCACCGGAATTCCTTTACAACACGACCACGGGCGCGCTGTATTTCGATCGCGACGGGGCTGATACAGCTTATGCCGCGGTACAAATCCTCACGCTCACGGGGCAGAAAGCACTGACGGCTTCCGACATCGTGGCAGTCGACATGTAGAAGTCCGTGAGAAAGTGCGAATGGAAAGCGAGAACTTTGCAGGAGATATGCTGTAAAAAACGGGATCGTCGATGCGATCCCGTTTTTTCTTCGGCGGCACATATACTGAGAACCCTGCCGAAACATTGGCGCCCCGTTGTCGAGTGTGTATTGGGGGACAAAGCACGATTAGTTGCCGGACTCGAATCTATCCTCATCCGGAAGTTCATCCCGCATACACTAATGCGCGACCCACCCTGCTTCCGCCTGCCTCATTTCTCCCGGACGAGCATCAGCGATGTGGTGGCGATGCGAACCAGGTTCTCCGCCACGCTGCCGACCAGCATGCGTTCGAAGCCGCGCCGGCCGTGCGTGCCGACGACGACCAGGTCGGCGTTCCACTGACCGGCTGCATCGGCGATCATTTCCGCGATCCGGCGCTGATCCGGTTCGATCAGCATGTGCTCGGCCCGGCAACCCGCCGCCGCCGCGCTGGCGACCGCCTGCTCGAGCAGTGCCATGCTGGCCTGGCGCATTTCCAGCTTCATCTTGTCGATGTCGACAAAGGTGCCGATTCCCATCCCGTGCTGCATCAACGGGCCTTCGTCGATGGCCGTCGCAATGCACAGCTCCGCGCCCAGCGCCTTGGCCAGGCGAACCGCTTCATCGAGTGCCTTTTGCGAGGTGCTGCTGTCGTCGATGGCGGCAAAAATACGTTTACTCATTTTTTCTCCTTGTTTATTTGACCATGGCGCTGAAAGGCCAGACATAGGCCTGCAGGGTCACGAACAGGCCGACCAGGGCGGCGAGTGCGATCGAGTGGAAGAACACATAGCGCAGGATGTCGCCTTCGTGGTTGAACCAGCGGGTGGCGGTGGACGCCACGACGATGGATTGCGCATCGATCATCTTGCCCATCACGCCGCCGGAGCTGTTGGCCGCACCCATCAGGTTGGGCGACAGGCCGAGCTGCTCGGCTGCCACGCGCTGCATGCCGCCGAACAGCACGTTCGACGCGGTGTCGGAACCAGTCATGCTCACGCCCAGCCATCCCATCAGCGTGCCGAAGAAGGGATACAGCACACCGCTGTTGGCGAACGCCAGGCCGAGCGTGGTGTCGGTGCCGGAGAAGCGCGTCAGCGTGCCCAG
>DATEZO010000115.1:0-2640 GCA_035255485.1 Burkholderiaceae bacterium | reverse complement strand
CTTGTCAAAGTGTATGCCATCGGCATGTATTTTACGGAAAAGAAAAATACTCCTGCCGATGTCCTGGCAATGACGGGACCGCGCCGCGTGAAGATGGTCTTGCTGCGCAAGGTCACTAACGAGGAACTGGGGCAAGCCTTCATGGATGGCCTGAACAAGAATTCCGATAAGGCTGAAAAATCGAAATTCGTCGATCAGACGGTCAAGATGGGCGAGGTCTTTGCCTCGATCGCCGACCTGGACAAGGGTTCGGTCATCGTGACCGATTACATCCCGGATGTTGGCTTGCAAGTGTATGTGAACGACAAGAAGCTCGGCGAGCCGATGACCGGCCTTGCATTCGCGAACGCGTATTTCAAGATTTGGCTGGGTGACAAGCCGGCCGACAGTTCGCTGAAAGAAAAGCTTCTCGGCAATTAATTGGGGCACCGTTCGGCGTCAAGCCGAAAGCCATACAAGCCATCCTGCACAACAGGATGGCTTTTTTCTTGTGGGGCGCAGTTTAATGAAAGCGCATGTTCCCCATGCCAAATAACCCAATCAAGCCAATCGCGATCAGGTACAGCGCCACGATGTAGTTGAGCAGCCGCGGCATGATCAGGATCAGGATGCCGGCGATGAGCGATGCCAGCGGAACGATGGACAGATGCAATGACATGGTGTGCCTTTCTGAAGCCGGAACGGCTTGCGATTCCAGTATAGGCGACTACACTGGATTTAAGTCAGTGTGTAGTTGCATCCGCGGGAGCGGATTCGGTGAAAACTGATGGCCCCTGACAAAGGGCAGAGATCATGTTGAGGAACAACCCGTTGACGCATGATCACGAAGAGCCGCGACGTTGATTGTCGTCGGCTCCTTCGCATACAATCTCGTCGCTGGGCACAATGACCGGCCCGATACCTGTACAGGTGTCGGGCTTTTGTTTTTGGAAAATCACCGGACCGGCAATTCTCCGCAACTAATAAGCGACAAGGCGTGCATGAAAAAGATGTGTCAAGCTGCAGCACTGCTGTTGCCGGGTGTGCTTGCATTCCCCAGTGCTGCGGCTCCGCTGCCGCTTTGGGAAGTCGGCGCCGGACTGGGAGTGATCAGCGTGCCCGATTACCGCGGCTCGGATGTGCGCAACAATTATGTGCTGCCGGTGCCGTATCTGATCTATCGCGGTAAAGTCCTCAAGGCCGACCGCAACGGCGTGCGCGCCGCGCTGTTCTATAACGATGCGCTGGAAGTCAATCTGAGCTTGAATGGCACGCTTCCTGCCAATAGCAAGGACAATCCGTTGCGGCGCGGTATGGCTGACCTGAAACCGACGGTCGAAGTCGGGCCGACGGTGGATTTCAATCTGTGGCATTCGGGCGACAGCAAAAAGAAACTGGATTTGCGCCTGCCGGCGCGCGCCGCGATCACACTGCAATCCTCACCCACGATTGTCGGCTGGCTGTTCTCGCCGAATCTGAGCTTGAATGTGCGCGACCCGGCCGGCATGGCAGGCTGGAAGGGCGGTTTATCGGGTGGGCCGATTTTCGCCACGCGCCGCTACAACGGCTATTTCTATTCCGTCGCGCAGGACGAAGCGATTACCGGCCGACCCGCTTACGCCGCGCCGGGTGGCTATGCCGGCACACAAGTGACCGCATCATTGTCGAAACGGTTTTCACGCTACTGGGTGGGCACTTTCCTGCGCTACGACAATCTGTCCGGCGCCGTTTTCAGCGATAGCCCGCTGTTGCAGCGGCATAGCGCCCTGTCCGCCGGTATTGCCGTTTCCTGGGTGTTCGGTGCCTCATCGACCCTGGTGGAAGCGTCGGAGTGAATGAGTGCGCCTATGGTTGCGCTGGACGCGCGTGCCGGACGAGGCGAAATCCCGCTGACAACGATGCTTTGCTTTCGCTTATTTCGCCACGAGAGTGCGCCAGGAGGCGGTGGCCAACAGGGCGATGAAGAGCGCGATCGCCGCCTTCATCGCCAGCATGGTCGGGCTGATCCAGCCATCGCGCGGCGCGATGCTCAGGATCCAGCTGGCATTCGGCACTTGCACTGCGCGGCTCACCGGGTCGGTCAGCGGCGTGCCTGACGATGACGCAATCATCTGCTTGCGCCCAGTATCGGGATGCACGCGCCAGAGCGCGTAGTCGTATCCGCGTTCTACCAGCGCCGGCAGGCGGGCAGGGCCAAGCAAGCCGGGAAAATGAATCAGGACCACTACAAAGCCCCAGAACTGGCGCTGGCCTTTTTCATCGCGTAGATAGACCGGCAGGCGACCAGCTGCGCCCTGTCCGCCTTGTATTAAATTGAACGGGCCGGCCAGCGTAAGCTTGCCGGTTTCACGCGCCAGATAGGCTTCCTTGTCGCGCGTCGGATCGGTTAGCAAGTTGTGGCCGAGCGCCTTTTCATTTCCAGCCAAGGGGGAAATGTCGCTGACCACGCCGCCCGGCGCCAGTTCCAGCGCCGCAATGCCGGGATAAAAGGAGCGCAACGCAGCGGCAGTGGTGGCGAAATCACGCGTGTTGCCATGATTCAGTTCGATCATGGTCGCCAAGGCATAGGTGGCGGACAAGGCATTTTCGATGTTCATCTGCAGCGCGAGGGCATATTCCTCCGCCAGGTTCGAGACGCGGCTGCGTTCCTGCTCGATGCGG
>DATEZO010000114.1:0-11537 GCA_035255485.1 Burkholderiaceae bacterium | reverse complement strand
GTCAGCTGGGCCTGGTTTTGCTCCAGTTCCCTGGCCGTTGCCATGCGGGTGGCTTCTTCCTGCGCCACCCGCTGTTTCAGGGCGCTGACCTGCTCGGTGGCGTCCCGGTATTTTTGGCTGGCGTCATCCAGCCGTTCTTGTATCGCTTCAAACTTCGCTTGCAGCCCAACCAGTTGTTTTTCTGTTTCATGGGCGGCGGCACCGTTGCTCTGTCCTTGCGCCTGAAGCTGTTCAATCTTTTGCTGCAGCAGCGTACGTTCTTCTTGCAGCCGGGCCTTGGCCTCGGTCAGCTGGGCCTGGTTTTGCTCCAGTTCCCTGGCCGTTGCCATGCGGGTGGCTTCTTCCTGCGCCACCCGCTGTTGCAGGGCGCTGACCTGCTCGGTGGCGCCCCGGTATTTTTGGCTGGCGTCATCCAGCCGCGTGCGCACGGATTCATGCTCACTTTCCAAGCGCATTAATTTCTTTTCAGCCTCTTGTGCTGCAGCGCTACGAGATTTCCCCTGTTCGCCGAGCTGGGTGATTTGTAGCTGCAAAGCCTTGCGTTCGTCCTCCAGGCGCGCTTGCGTTTGGGTTAACTGCGCTGCAGCTTGCTGCAATTCTCCTTCTGCCGCAATGCGGGCGGCTTCTTCTTGTCCTGCACGTTGCTTGTGCGTAGTTACCTGTTCGTTAATAACCCGGTATTTTTGATTGGCATCGTCAAGTTTCTTGCGTGTAGCTACCAGATCGTCACGAAGATTGCGTTCAACCTGGAAAAAGGCCGCTTCCAGTTGTTCAACCCGCTCCTCCGACAGGCCCGTCGAGGTGGCTTTTAATTTGGTCGCACTCTTTTGGGTAGCAACTATGCCTAGCCATTTTCCCAATACCGCTATTTCTTTGATCTCAAAATGCTGCGTTATGAGCCGGTATGGTTCAAGAAGATAAAAAGTATGTTTGTGGTCAATAAAGTCGTTGATGCCAAAAGGCACCGTAACAATCAGGCACCCATTGCTGTGCAGTAATTTTGCTGCTGCATCAATAAAAGATTGCGGCTGAACAAGGTGTTCCAGCACTTCGCTGATAACGACTGTCTCAATTTTAAGTTGCTGAAAGTCATGGGACAAAAAATCAGCATTGATAAAAGTGATTTTGTTCTGCACGTGACTGGGCTCGCTAGCCAGATGCAGTGTTGCCTCTTCGATTGCGCTCGGGCTTGTATCCACCCCAACAACCTGGATGCCTTCCCGCGCCAACAAAATAGGTACAATGCCTTGACTACATCCAACATCCAGAACAGTCCGTCCCTGGACGTTATTGCATATCCAATGGATGCGCTCTTGTGTTTCACGCATGAACTGTTGGCCCATCTTGCCATAGTAGGCTTCCATTACCCGATCATGAATATCGGCAAGTGGCTGTGCTGGCGCACCGATTGCGGCTGCGATGGATAGTTGGGTGTTTGCGTTCATGGCCTGTGCTCTTGTATCAGACAATGTCGATGCCGATAGCATCAACCAAGTGTGTGTGGGGGTTGAGCTTTTCTTTAATGCCCGCAAACTCTCGGTGATTGACTAGCAGTACGATGACGTCAGCCTGAGCAACCGCATCATCTACCGGCACGAGCATTCGATTGGTCATGGCCGCTGGTAACACTTCAATATTCGGTTCGACCAATAAAAGCTTGGCGCAGGTTTCTGCGGCAAATTTTTTTGCGATATACAGTGCCGGACTCTCACGCAGGTCATCAATGTTCGGCTTGAAAGACAGACCCAGCATAGCCACTGTGATTGTGGTTTCATCGCGGCCGGTGGCTATCAGTGCTTCAATGGCAACTTTGACTTTTTCTAATACCCAGTGCGGTTTATGGTCATTGACTTCACGGGCTGTACGAATCAGCCGTGCCTCTTCCGGAGTTTTATCGACAATGAACCACGGGTCTACTGCAATGCAATGGCCACCTACGCCGCAGCCTGGCTGAAGGATGTTAACGCGGGGGTGATGATTTGCCAGCTTGATCAGTTCCCATACGTTGATGCCGAGCTTGTCGCTGATGAGTGAGAGCTCATTGGCAAAGGCAATGTTGACATCGCGAAAGGCATTTTCGGTAAGCTTGGCCATCTCGGCTGTGCGGGCGTTAGTGAAGAGCAGCTCGCCTTCTACAAATACACGATAGATCTCGGCAGCTCTCCTTGAACAAGCTTCAGACAGACCACCGATGATGCGGTCATTTTCCACTAGCTCACGGATGACATGGCCAGGCAGTACGCGTTCCGGACAGTAGGCTACGTTGATATCGACATCACTATTTATGGAATCTTCTACCGGAAAGCACAGGTCCGGCCTTGCTGCGACCAGCCATTGCAGCATGTGCTCTGTTGTACCTACTGGCGAAGTGGATTCGAGGATGACAATATCGCCTTTTTTCAGTACGGGTGCGATGGATTCGGCAGCAGCGCGTACGTAACTTAAATCGGGTTCATGGTCCCCCTTGAATGGTGTTGGCACAGCAATCAGAAAGGCATCGGCAGGTTCCGGCCGGGTGCTTGCGCGCAAGTAGCCCTCTGTTACGGCAGCATGTACGATCATGTCCAGTTCCGGTTCCACGATGTGGATCTGACCCTGGTTGATGGTATCAACAGCATGCTGATTGATATCCACGCCAATGACACTGACTTTGCGGGAAGCAAACATGGCTGCAGTAGGCAAGCCAATATAACCAAGGCCAATGACAGAGATAGTTGCGGCCTTAGGCTGCTTCGGCATAATTATTCCTTTGTCGACTGTTTTTGATGATGTTAACTATTCGTTCGCAGGTCTTGCCATCACCGTAAGGGTTGTGGGCAAAACTCATGCGGTTATATTCGATTTGGTTGGTGAGCAGAGTAGTCACGGCATCGATGATGTTTTGGCTATCGGTGCCGACCAGTTTTACCGTGCCTGCAGCAATTGCCTCGGGGCGCTCGGTGGTGTCGCGCATGACGAGGACGGGCTTGCCGAGCGAGGGTGCTTCTTCCTGGATACCGCCGGAATCGGTCAGGATGATGTGTGAGCGGATCATCAGGTAGACAAACGGCAGATAATCCTGCGGTTCGATCAAATGCACGTTGGTTACGCCTTGAAGAATGCGGCCGACAGGCTCGCGCACGTTGGGATTGAGGTGAACCGGGTAGAGAAAATCCACATCCGGGAAATCGCTTGCCAAGGCCCGGATGGCAGCACAGATACGCTCAAAGCCGCCGCCAAAATTCTCGCGACGATGGCCGGTGATGAGCACCAATCGCGCGTCATCCCGCAAAAAGGGGAAGCTCTGACGCAAGGATTGGTTGAGATCTTGGTCAGTTTCCAGTTTTTGCTTTACCCACAGCAGGGCATCAATCACGGTATTGCCGGTGACGTGGATATTGCCTTGATCGACCCCTTCCTGCAGCAGGTTTTGCTGGGACAGTTCAGTAGGGGCGAGATGGAGATTGGCGAGCGCACCGGTGAGTTTGCGATTCGCCTCCTCGGGCCAAGGCGAGTAGATATTACCTGTACGCAAGCCTGCCTCTACATGACCAACCGCAATGCGCTGGTAATAAGCCGCCAGCGTGGCGGCAAAGGTGGTGGAGGTGTCACCATGAACCAGTATCAGGTCGGGCCGGAACGTCGTCAGAACAGGTTCGATGCGCGTCAGAATTTCGCTGGTAATGCCAGACAGGGTCTGCCCCGGCTTCATGATGTTGAGGTCATAGTCAGGGGTGATTTCAAACAATTCCAATACCTGATCCAGCATCTGCCGATGCTGAGCGGTCACGCAAACCCTTGACTCAATGTTTAGTTGCCCTGTAAGCGCCTTCACCAGAGGTGCCATTTTGATTGCTTCAGGGCGCGTCCCAAAAACTGTCAACACCTTCATTTCAACTCCCGCATATTTAACTCCTTCTTATCAAAGCCCCAAAACAACCTTTGCACTAACTGCAATCTGATAAATAATCTGCGTCATGTCTTTCCAGATCTGCCGCGACTTCACGTCGATCTTCGGCAGTACCAGGATTTCATCTCCGGCACGAACGGCAACATCGCTATTGCCTGAACTGAAAAAGCCTTTTTCGCCGCTTGCTTCGACAAAGCTGCCATCGCGGTGTGCAACCACGATGCGTGCAGCATCGGCGTTCTGGGTATAGTTGCCAGCCCGGCGAATGTAGTCGTCCATGCTGAGTTTCTTGTCAAAAGCGATGGCGTTAGGGAACAGCACTTCGCCGCTGACCAATACCAGGCCGTCCTTGGTGGGCACGCGCAGGATGTCGCCGTTTTCCAGCAGCAGGTCGTTGCGGCTTTCGGCCTGCGCGATCACGACCTGGCCGGACGGTTCGATCTTCTTGGCGCGCTCCACCCATTGCAGCAGAAGGTCGGCTTCCTCCTTGCGCAGCCGCGCTTCGTCGCTGGTGCCGGAGCGCGCTGTCAGGGCGGCGGCCTCCAGGCTCTTGAGCGAGGTTTGCAGCATCTGCTTCTGCCGTTCCTTGACGCTGATGCGAAACAGTTGCAGGCTGTCCTTGTCCGAGCGGTCGGAGTAGCGGATTTTCTGCAGCAGGTCGGCCATGCGGGTGCCGTAGGGCAGCACGTATTCCTGCGCGCTCTGGTGCTCGCCTTCCACGCGGACGGTGATGGTGCCGGGCTTCTTGTCGGCGATATATTCGACTTCGTCGCCATTGCCGATTGCGATGCTGTCGGCTTCGGCAAGCGGGTAGTAATCGGTGTTCTTCACCGTGCCGGTATTGCGCACGATACGTACATGGGTGGCCTGGGCGCGCGGCTTGGCCAATTGGGACAGTTCTGCAATTGTCAGTGTGCTGCTCTTGAATTCGAAGCGCCTGGCGCTTTCCACCAGACCTGTTACGCGCGTCGTATTCTTGCGAGGCGCAATGAAGATGACATCGCCATCGGCTAACTGAATCAGCGGGATGCGACCTTGCAGCAGGAAGTCGTACAGGCTGATGCTGGCACGTACCTGCTCGCCGCGCTTGACCTGCACCTCAAGAAAACTGCCGCGCTCCGGGTCGATGCCGCCAGCCTGGTCCAGGTAGTGCAGCAGGCTGTCCATGCTGGTGCCGTTATAGAGGCCGGGCCGGTTGACGTAGCCACTGACGAAGATGCGGACCGGCTGGGCCGCGGCGAGACTGGCATAGATATAGACATTGGCGCGGAATATCTTGCTTACCGCAGACTCCACCACCTTCTGCAGATCTTTATTGCTGATGCCGAGCAGTTTTACCGGGCCTACTTGCGGCAGGAAGATATTGCCTTGCGGGTCGATGCTTAGCACACCGTCAAAGGCAAAGCCGCCCCACAATCGCACTTGTATCCGGTCGCCGCTGGCAATGATGTAATCGGGGTTGAATTGCGTGCTGCCTGAGCGTGCGAAGCTGCCGGTAAAAAGCTGCGCGCCGAACACATCGCTATTGGCGTTCACCGAGTAATCAAATTGTTGCGGCGGTAGTTCCGTCAGATTTTTAGGTAGTTGCTGGTGGGGTTCTGACATCTGGCTGTTGCTTGCCGTACCTGTTTGCAGCTGCATGGTATTGGCAAGGATGCCGGTGGTGCCGCTCATTGCTGCACTGTCAGTATTCGACTGCTTGCTGGCGCTTGGGGCAGCTGCGAAGCAATTGGCACTGCAAACAGCCAGAACAAGGGCAAGGAGTATCAGGCGGCGCATGGTTTAGTCCTTATGATCGCGAATGATGGCTGCAAGCAAATGCAGAATCCCGGCGATCAGCATCGCAACCAGGATAAATACGATAATGTTGTAAATTCGGCGTGGTTCCTCCGGGTACTGCGGCAACGTGGGGGCTTGCAGGATGGAGACCTTTTTGAGTAACCTGGTGGCTTCCACATGCCCTTTTTCCAGCGCAACCAGGGCGGTCTTGTAGACATCTTCCGCAAACTTGGCCGTCATTTCCAGGCGCTGGTATTCTTCTACCGTGCTATTGAGCGTTTTGCCATTGGGCGCAGTCAGACGTGCCTGCTCCTGCGCAAGTTGTTTGTCAATGGCATCAAGTTGTACGTTCAGCTCAACCACATTCGGCGCCTGGGGAGTCAGGTAGCTCAACAGCGCACTGCGGCGCGCTTGCAGCTCGATGCGTTGTGCATCCAGCTGGTTGATCGCGCCGACTACATGCTCGGCGGTGCCAAGCGGGGAAACCATGCCTTTCTTGTTCTGGTAGGCAATCACATCCTGCCGTGCCTGCTGAAAGCGCTGCGACATTTGGGTAACTTGTTTTTCGATGAAGGCAAGCTGTTCCTGTGCCATCAGGCGCGACATGTTATTCATGCTGCGCTCGCCTTCCTCTATCAGCATGGTGGTGATGGCTTGTGCGGTTTTTGGATCGTAGCCTTGCGCCTTGATGATGAGTACCCCGGCATAATCGTCAAAATCGACGCTGACGTGAGACAGGTAATAGCGATAGAACCATTCTTGCGGCTCATCCCGCGACCACATGCGGGAGATCGGGTCGTGTTGCCTGTCGCTGTAATGCGCGCGCAAATGGAGCTTTGCCTCGAGCTTGTCCAGCATGCCCATCGACAGCAGGTAATCGCGCAGCAGGAGCTGGTCTGCGCGGTTACCGCCTCCTACTCCAGCCAACAGTGAGCTGAAGTCCATCGCCTGGCCGCCCGCCATATCTGTACGCTGGATGATGACATGGGCTTCCGATACATAGCGGTCGGAAGCGATCCACCCCCAGTAGATGACGGCCAGCAGGCAGGCAACAAACGCGGCACGAAAGACGCGTTGCCGCACCATTGCCGGTGCCAGCAGGCCTTGCGCCCAACCGGAGGCCTTGGCCATTGCTTTTGACAATGGGTGCTGTTTGATGCGATCAATCATGCGGCAATGCTTTCCTTGTAATGTTTTAGCGCATCGCCGATGTCGTCAAACCAGTGCGCCCGGCCTTCGTGCAGCCAGATGCCGGCGCTGCAGAATTCCCTGAGGGTGCTTTCGCCATGCGACACCATGATGAGGCCGGCGTGATCGGCAAGATTCTTGAAGGCGGCAGCAGCCTTGTTCTTGAAGGCGGTGTCCCCGGTAGCGGTGACTTCATCCGAAATATAGACGTCGAAATCAAATGCCATTGACATGCCGAACTGCAGGCGCGATTTCATGCCGGAAGAATAGGTTTTGACGGGCTCGTCGAAGTAGTCCCCCAGCTCGGCGAAGTCCTGGATATACGCCACCCGATCCGCCATATTCTGTACATGCCCATGGATGCGGCAGACGAATTTGGCGTTTTGCCGACCGGTCAGCGACCCTTGCAAGCCGCCGCCAAAACCCATCGGCCAGGAGACGCGGCACTGACGATCCACCCGGCCGCGGGTAGGCGTGTCGGTGCCGCCAATCAGGCGCAGCAGCGTCGATTTGCCTGCGCCATTCCGTCCGACCAAGCCGACACTGAGCTTGGAAGGAATGGTAAACGTGACGCCTTGCAGTATCCATTTGCTGGGGCCATGGTCGGTGAGATAACGCTTGTGTACATCTTCGACAATAATCATTGCGCCACCATCTTGCCGGCAAATCGCACATGCAGCGCCAGGCCGAGAAAAATCGAGACCAATGCACAGCCATACAAATAAGCCATGCTTAATTCGGGCACCGAATGATAGTAAGGAGCAAATCCCAGGCGCGCTGCTTCCATCCCGTGGACCAGGGGATTCCATAACAGGTATCCACGGTACGGTTGCGGTATTATTGCGATCGGAAACACCACGCCTGAAATGTAGTAAAGCGGCATCATTACCACCCCAATGATTTTCTGCAGTTCCGGAATCAGTTCGATCGCCACTGAGGCGACCAGCCCGAACCCCAAGCCAATCAGCCATAATCCGAATACCGCTTCCAGTACCGCCAGTGGATCAACTGGCAGGGCGGGCAAGCCAAACAACCCGCCCCCCAGGAACAGGATGATGGCGACCAGGATCATTAAAAAACCTTCAAGTGCGGCCCTGACCAGCACGGTATCGACTGGTTTGACTTGCCGATAGGCAAATAGCGCCTTGTTGGCGCTGATGGCATTCATGGTATGGTCAGAGGTGCGCCGGAACATGAAAAATGCCAGTATCCCGGCCATCAGCCAGATTGCGGTATCGATGCCACCCACGGTACGTACGCGAACCACCGTGTACATCAATACCAGAAAGAGAATATAGGAGAGCGGTTCAAACAGGATCCATACCCACGCCCCGCGTTGTGAAGACAGCCGGTTGACGGCTTCGCGCAAAAACAAGGCAAATATGACAGCTCTCTGAATCTTGAAACCCTTGCGCATCTACGCATCCTCCAGTCGCATGGCAGACTGCGGTGCAGCAGAAGGCGCAGCCTCTTCGTTAACCGGGAATGGATTCAAGCCGTAGAAGCTGCCGTTGATCTGGGTGGTTGCGATCACATGACGTCGAAATGCCTTGAGCAGGGGCTTGGATACTATGCCGGGGTTGCTCCAGAAGGCTTCCAGTGGCTGTTGGCTGGTGAGGCCTTCCATATCGTAGATGGCATTTCCCATCACCTTGACTGGCGCGTTGTGCAGCAGGGCAGAGAGCCCAACCGTGCTGTTGATGACGATGACGCCGCGGGCATGCGTCAGTGCCGTCGGCAAATGAATCTCATGGGTATACAGCAGGGATTGCTCCAGGCTGAATTGATGCCGAAGCCGGCCGATCAATGCGCCGTAATGCCTGGCGCCGCGATCCATCGGATGATGCTTGAATACAAGAATGGCATCTTGCGGCGCATGCAGGGCGAACGAGGTAATCACTTCCTGAATGAAATCCTCGACATCGGCATAACTACTGTGAAACTTTATCTGGGAATCGTTGTGGACTTGCAGCGGCACCAGAAAATAGTTCTTTGATAATGCATTCGCCAACTGCTGTGTCACATTGGCGTCTCTGCGGGCATACAACAGCTTTCTGACGCCGGAGCGGCACCATTTCGTCCCCTTGCAGAGAATGGAAAAGCTTTTGTGATGCTCATAATGCCAAAACCAGGGGCGCAGGCAGGCACCGGCCAGATAGTAGAGCATTGCGGCCCGCGCCATGCGCGAAAAGCTGGTTCCTGAAGGCAGCGCATCCACCTCCGGTGTTGCATGGTGCTGGTCAAGATAAAAATGCGGGTTGCGCGGCAAGGAGGAAAATCCGTTGACGCCGCCTTCTTCCAGCGTGATGTAATGAGGGCGGACGTACCCTTCTTCAAATACATGGATGTGAATCCCCGTTTCGCGTGCGACCTGGATGGCGCCCCGGTGATATGAGCGGCAATCGCCAAACAGAAAAAGTTGATCAATCCGCTGGTCGGCAATCATTTGCGATAAAAACTGTGGCCAGGCCTCCATGGTTCCGCGGTAGTTGACCACATCCATGCCACGAGAATAGAACCAGTCTCCACCGTTGAAGTTAACTTTCCACACGCACGAACCATGCGAACGCAGGTAGGCGCCAAACTGGCTGAAAAATGGGCCCATGGGCCCCTGAAGCAAGAGAACGCGACTCATGCTATGCCTTGCCCGTAGAAGCTGGCGATAATAATCGTACGCTGCTGGATACTCGCAAAAGGCGACAAAGGAAAATGACGGGAAGGCTTGGAAGGAAAGCGCCAAGCATTGCCTGAATATAATGGCGGCAAGTCGTTTCCTCTGAGCTGGCCGATGCCGCTTTCCCTTCACTGAGGCAAGCTTTTTTGCTGCCCCTTAATAAAATGATAGGGAAAAATTTCATAATGCTGCTTTATTCAAGCTTGAAAAAAGGACGAATTTTACTGGATTGCAAATCAGGTGAGCGTATTTAAAAATCATATTGATATAACGCAATAATAATAAAAGAGATGAAATTTGAATTTCACCCTAGTTAATATTTGGATTCCGCGCAATTTTTACCTGGAGATAGCATCCGATAATAAAAAATTTGCCCAATCAGGTAAGCACGCATCAGCCATTGTGATTAACATGCGCATCGCCGGATTTCCGTAGCCCCGATGCGCTGCGCTTCTGCGGGCTACTACTCACTGTTGGTTTTATCGCTTGTTGCAATACAGATCATAGAACTTGCTACCATCACCTAATACTCATTACCTAATATTTATTGGCAGACTTATTTCCAAAGCCGTTTGACTATGTTCGATATGAAAGTTCCCTTTCAGAAATTTATATTTTGAATGAATTGTCTAAACACAAACAAATAGTATGTGTCGTGCGGTTTAATTGACAAGACTTCAATATCAAAATATAAAAAAGTAGAAATAAAATAAAGAAATGGTAAAAATGAAATTATCTAAAATGCCATTTACTTCATGACAAATTAAATCAGGCATAACAAAATGTGCATTTTTATTTCGTAATGCAGACAGGTTGACTAGCCGGATATCAGGATGGCATTGCCGTTCCCGCAAGAATGGCTCATGTGAAAGACTGCCTGATGGAACTGCACTGCCGCGGTAAAATGCCAACATGACTCCCACGCAATTTATTCACCTTCGCCTGCATTCCGAATACTCGATCGTCGACGGGTTGGTGCGCATTGACGATGCGGTTGGGGCGGCCGCGAAAGATGCGCAGCCGGCGCTTGCCATGACCGATCTGGCCAACCTGTTTGGCATGGTCAAGTTCTACAAGGCTGCGCGCGGCAAGGGCGTGAAGCCGATTGTCGGCTGTGATGCGTGGATCAGTAACGAAGAGGATCGCGACAAGCCGTCGCGGTTGCTGCTGCTGGTGAAAAATCGCGCAGGCTATCTGCAATTGTGCGAACTGTTGTCAAAAGCATGGCTGACCAACCTGCATCGCGGCCGCGCCGAAATCCGCAGGGAATGGCTGGAAGCGTTGCAGCAGTCCGGGCAACCCGCCGGATTGATCGCGTTGTCCGGGGCCCATGGCGGCGATATCGGCATGGCGATCGACAACGGCAATACGGCGCTGGCGGAACGGCATGCGCAGCGCTGGGCGACCCTGTTTCCGAACCATTTTTACATCGAGGTGCAGCGCGCCGGACAGCCCAACATGGAGCACCATGTGCGGCAGGCGGTTGCCCTGGCGGCGAAGCTGCAGTTGCCGGTGGTGGCGACGCATCCGATCCAGTTCCTGACGCCGGAGGAGTTTGTCGCGCACGAGGCGCGCACCTGCATTGCCGAAGGCGAGATCCTGGCCAATGCGCGCCGCGTCAAGCGCTTCAACCCGCAGCAGTGCTTCAGGACGCAGGCCGAGATGGCGGCGCTGTTTGCCGACCTGCCGGCTGCGCTGCAGAACGCGGTCGAGATCGCCAAGCGCTGCAACCTGACGCTGGAACTGGGCAAGCCGAAGCTGCCGCTGTTCCCGACGCCGGAGGGCATGTCGCTCGATGGTTTCCTGGCGGCGCAGGCGCAACAGGGCCTGGAGCAGCGCCTGTTGCAACTGTTTCCGAACGAGGCCGAGCGCGCGCAGCAGCGCGACCGTTATGAGGCGCGCCTGCGGTTCGAGACCGACACCATCATCAAGATGGGCTTCCCCGGTTACTTCCTGATCGTGGCGGACTTCATCCAGTGGGCCAAGAACAACGGCGTGCCGGTCGGG
>DATEZO010000113.1:0-2147 GCA_035255485.1 Burkholderiaceae bacterium | reverse complement strand
CAGATGAAGACGCCGCTGGCGGGCATGCGCATGCAGTCCGAGCTCGCCCTGCGCGAGACCAACCAGGAAGAGATTCACCGCTCGCTGGAACAGCTTTCGAAAAGCTCGGAATCGGCCACGCGCCTGGTCAACCAGTTGCTGGCGCTGGCGCGCGCGGAAAACCAGACACCGGAAGCCAAGCCCTTCGTACCGCTGGAATTGACGGAACTGGCGCGCAACGTGGTGCAGGACTGGGTGCAGGCATCGTTTACGCATCGCATCGACCTCGGTTTCGAACAGCCGGGACACCCGATCATGGTCATCGGCAATCCAATGATGCTGCGCGAACTGTTGAGCAACCTGATCGACAACGCGCTGCACTATACGCCCGGAGGCGGCAGCGTCACGGTGCGGGTGCGCGCCGATGCCGTATCCGGCAAGGCGATACTGGAAGTGGAAGACACCGGCCCCGGCATTCCGCCGGCCGAGCGGCCGCATGTGTTCGAGCGCTTCTACCGCATCCTCGGCAGCAATGCGGAAGGCAGCGGCCTGGGTCTGGCGATCGTGCGCGAGATCGCGCAACAGCACAATGCCGAGGTCGAGATCCTCAACAACCCGCACTGTCACGATCCGAAGCACCCGGGCTGCCTGTTCCGCGTCAGCCTGCGCATGGAGCATCGCCCAGAATTCATTGAAGACATAGGCTGACATGCCCCAAGAACCTCAATCGATCCAGCATCCGCGCGATGCCTACTGGCGGCGGGTACGCCGGCTCACCGCCGGGTTGCTGGCCGCGTGGTTCCTGCTGACGTTCGGCACGATTTTCTTCGCGCGCGAGCTGTCCGGCCTCACCCTGTTCGGCTGGCCGTTCCCGTTCTACATGGCAGCGCAAGGTCTGACGCTGCTGTACCTGGCGATTGTAGCCATTTACCTGATCCGCATGCGGCACCTGGACCAGCAATTAAAGAGCGATGCAACCGATGCCCGATAAATCTTTTTCCCGGCGCCTGGCCGGTTATTACAGCTGGTATACGGTCGGCTTCATTGTTTTCCTGCTGTCCCTCGCCGTTCTGGAGCGCGAGGGTTTCCCGCGCCTTTGGATCGGGTACATGTTCATGTTTTCGACCATCGTGCTCTATGCAGGCATCGGCGTCGTCAGCCGTACCTCGGACGTGCCGGAATATTACGTCGCCGGGCGGCGCGTGCCGGCCCTGTTCAACGGCATGGCAACCGCCGCCGACTGGATGTCGGCGGCCAGCTTCATCAGCCTGGCCGGCGGCCTGTACCTGATGGGATTTGATGGGTTGGCCTACATCATTGGCTGGACTGGCGGCTTTTGCCTGGTGGCGCTGCTGATCGCGCCCTTCCTCAATAAATTCGGCCAATACACCATTCCGGACTACCTCGCGATGCGCTATGCCGGCCCCAAAGGTTGCAACGCGGTGCGACTGCTGGCGGTGGTCGCCACCGTGCTGATTTCCTTCACCTATGTGGTCGCGCAGATCTATGGTGTCGGGCTGATCACCTCGCGCTTTACCGGGGTCGATTTTTCAGTCGGCATTTTCCTCGGTCTGGCCAGCATCTTGGTGTGCTCCTTCCTCGGCGGCATGCGTGCCATCACCTGGACCCAGGTGGCGCAGTACATCATCATCATCATCGCCTATATGATTCCGGTGACGTGGCTGTCGGCCAAGCACACCGATTTCCCGATTCCGCAGATCGCGTACGGATCAGCCCTGTCGAAGCTGGGCGAACGCGAGAAAGAACTGAACAAGGACCCAAAAGAGCAGCAGGTGCGTGCACTCTTCCAGCAGCGTGCGGATGAATACGACGTCAAGCTGAAGACGCTGCCGAAATCGTGGGAAGACGGTCGCATCGAGATGCACCGCCAGGTCGACGAGCTCAAGCGCGGCAACGCCTCGCTCATCGAGATCAAAGCCGCCATGCGCGAGATGGCAGCGTATCCGCAGGATGCCGACGAGGCGCAGCGCAAGTGGACCGAGGCCAAGGCACTCAACCTGGCGCGTGCCGAACCGATAACGCCGCACGCTGAGCCTTTCCCGGGCAAGGACAAGGCCACGTCCGACGCCAAGCGCAACAACTTCCTGGCGCTGGCGTTCTGCCTGATGCTGGGCACCGCCGCCCTGCCGCACATCCTGGTGCGCTTC
>DATEZO010000112.1:0-3128 GCA_035255485.1 Burkholderiaceae bacterium | reverse complement strand
GTGCTGTCCTCTACTTGGCAAGAGCTATGCCTGAATGGATAAGCTGTTGATTCGGTTGATATATCGCGCAGCACTCAACACCGGACATGGAAGATCTGTCGCGAGCTGTATCGATTGCATGCTGAACCGTGCTTTATCGTACATATCCGTACCTGGATTGCGTATTCGGAAAAAACGAAGAATAATCGCACCCATTATTTCCGCGTCGGAAACAATGAGGAAGCTACAGGCATGGACAGACTGCAATCGATGCGCGTGTTCGCGAAGGTGGTTGAGCAAGGCAGCTTCGCGCGCGCTGCACAAATGCTCGATATCTCCAATGCCGTGGTCACCCGCCACGTCGCCGATCTGGAAGAGCATCTCGGCACGCGCTTGCTTAATCGCACCACGCGTCGCCTGTCGCTGACGGAAACCGGGCATGCCTACCTTGAGCGCGTGCTGCAAATCCTGCAGGAAGTCGAAGATGCGGAGGCGATTGCGTCGGCGCATTCGAAAAAACCCACGGGAACGCTGCGCATTTACTCGCAAATCGGATTCGGGCAACTCCATCTTGCACGGTTGCTGCGCGAATACGCGAAGCTCTGTCCTGACGTTGTGTTGGATGTGACGCTGTCGGATCGCAATGTCGATCTGGTCGAGGACGGCTTCGACGTGGGCATTTTCATCGATTTCCAGAAATTCGATGCCAGCATGATTGCGCGCCAGCTCGGGGTCACCGAAGTCGTGCTGTGTGCGTCGCCAGAATATGTAAAGCAGCACGGCATGCCGGCTGAGCTAGAGGATATATCCCGCCATATCTGCCTGAATTTTTCTATCGAGCAGGTACGACATCACTGGCCGGTCAAACAGGCGGATGGCACCACGATCCAGATTCCGATCAACTGCAAGGTCGTGTCCAACAATGGCGACTTGCTGCGCCAGTGCGCGCTGGAGGGGATGGGCGTCGTACTGCGGCCATCCTTTGCCCTGCGCGATGACTTGGCTGCCGGCCGGCTAGTGCGCCTGCTGCCGGACCATCATCTCCAGAGCTTGTCGGTCGTCATGGTCTACCCGAGCCGACGCCTGCTGTCGGCCAAGGTGCGCAGCTTTGTTGATTTCATGGCGCACCAATTCCCCCGGCCGGAAAGCGATCCCTGGCTCGCCCCTGGGGCTTAAGGCAGGCGGGCGCAACGCGAATCCCCTGGTGCGCAGCGAACGTGGTACCGTATTGAATCATCATTCGCACTCCCTATCATGTGCCAACTGCTCGGCATGAATTGCAACGTCCCGACGGACATCGTGTTCAGCTTTACCGGCTTTGCCACACGCGGCGGCCGCACCGATGTGCATGCCGACGGCTGGGGAATCGCTTTTTTCGAGGGCAAGGGAGTACGCCATTTTGTCGATTACGAAGCCGCCGTCGCTTCGCCGATCGCCGACCTCATCAAGCGCTATCCGATCAAATCCAGGCACGTCATCGCGCATATCCGCAAGGCGACGCAAGGCCGCATCGCACTGGAAAATTGCCATCCTTTTGTGCGCGAGCTATGGGGGCGTTACTGGGTGTTTGCGCATAACGGCGACCTGAAGGATTTTGCGCCGCCGCTCAATGGGGCATTCCGGCCGGTGGGCACCACCGACAGCGAATGGGCCTTCTGCTACCTGCTGCAGGAATTGCGGCGGCGCTTCGGCGACTCGCCACCGGCACAGTCCGTATTGACGGCAGCGCTGCGCGAGCTGTGCCGCGACATCGCCGCACACGGCACCTTCAACATGATGCTATCAGACGGCTCGGCGCTGTTTGCCCACTGCTCGACGGATCTGCACTACATTGTGCGCCAGCACCCGTTTTCCACTGCCAAGCTATCGGATGAAGACATGAGCGTCGACTTTTCCACGGTCACCACACCGAACGATCGGGTAGCCATCATTGTCACTGCGCCGCTGACCACGAATGAGGCCTGGGCGCGCTTTAATGCCGGCGAGCTGAAGGTTTTCGTGGATGGGATGCCGGTGACATAGAACAATTGCACCGGCTAATGCGCCGCACAACAAAAACTTGTTCCTAAGAAACAAAAATGCGTTAAATTATAGGCAAAGAAGCATCGGAAGTTTTGCATCTGCCTGCGGGCGACGAAGTGTGCACAGGCCGTATGTGCTGCAGAAACTGCTGGCGAACGGGGTGCCGTTTGCACTGCGCTGCCACACAGTCCGCGCTCATACGACCTGTGCGCACTTGGCTAGATCAGAAAGGCTGGCAAGCCTTGCCCGGAGAACCGCGTTCCGCACACTTGATTAGGCAATAACAATAATGTCGAAATGAATGCCACTTCCACATCCGGCAACGCTTCGCCCCGCCCATTACGGGTACGGGACTTTTTCCTTGCGCGCCAGCCTATTCTCGACCGCGGTCAATCGCTGGTCGCCTACGAGCTACTATTTCGCAACGCTGATACCAATGCCGCCAACGTCACCAGCGATCTATCGGCAACGGCAGCGGTCATCGCGCATACTTCACAGCTAGGAATCGAAAAGGTGATCGGCGAGTCGCTCGGCTACCTGAACGTGGATGCTGCCGTTCTGATGAGCGATATCTTCCAGTTCCTCCCCAAGGAAAAGGTGGTGCTGGAAATCGTCGAGACGACGAAGGCGACGCCGGAAATCATCGAGCGCATCCGGTTCCTGGTAAAGCAAGGCTTTCGCTTTGCGCTGGACGACGTGATCACCGATAGCGAGGATGTGCAGAAGCTGCTGCCGCTGGCTGACATCGTCAAGATCGACTTGCGCGACATGCCGCTGTCGGCGCTGCTCAAGCTGACACCGAAGTTCCGTCTCGCAAAGAAGAAGCTGCTGGCCGAAAAAGTCGAGAATCGCGAACAGTTCGACACTTGCCTCGAACTCGGCTTCGATTATTTTCAGGGCTATTACTTCGCTAAGCCCGCCATCCTCTCCGGGAAAAAACTGTCACCGTCACAGCTCGCCATCATGAAGCTGATGACGCAGGTCACTTCGGATGCGGACAACAGTGAAATCGAACACAGCATCAAGCAGGATGTCTCGCTGTGCTTTAATTTGCTGCGCCTGGTGAACGCGCCCGCCATCGGCATGCGGCACCGCATCGATTCGATCAGCCAGGCGTTGCTGGTATT
>DATEZO010000111.1:0-10237 GCA_035255485.1 Burkholderiaceae bacterium | reverse complement strand
GTTTTCAACCATCGGCTAAAAGTCGTAATTGAAGGGGTAGGCCATGAAGGAGTTTACCAAGTCAGAAGAGCGATGCAAGGTGGCGGAAATGTTGTCGCAGGAAGTGTTGCAAGAGCAATTGCAAAAGGTCGACTTTGACCGATTCGCGCGCCACGCACCTCATGGGCCGACTGCGTCTGCGCCTGCTGGTCCTGGCGCATTGGAAAGAAGGCCGGCATTACGTCGAGGTAGCGCAAGCATTGCGCACGACCCGGCATGCGGTATTGGTGCCCGATCGCGCCGACTGGCATGCCACGTCGCAGTTGCCGCGCTTTGCCAATCTGCTGCTGTTGTCGTTGCCCGCCGGCTCGCCACAACGCAATCCATCCGAACCGGTATGGGGCAATGGCGTGACAAACGGCGCACGTACGACTATCAGTGTCATGGCACGACCACCTTGTTTGCCGCGCTCGAGATTGCTACCGGCAAAGTCATCGGATAGTTGTACCGGTGGTATCGCAGCAGCGAGTAGCAATTTTTGTATTCCAAAGAAATACTGTAAATGATATAATAATTGGCTCTGCCCGATCTGGTATTCGTTTTCGGAAGACCAGAATAATAATCAAAGAAGCCGGGCGCGAGTATGAACGATTTCTTTTGAAGGAGCCGCTGTAGCTCAGTCGGTAGAGCAGCGCATTCGTAATGCGAAGGTCACCAGTTCGATTCCGGTCAGCGGCACCAATAAGCAGTGGAAGAAGTAGTAGGCGAGCCAATAGCCGTCTTGTAGGGCTTTTATAATATTCGGAACCCATACGGATTGAGGGAGCTTATGCAAGACGCGCTAAAGGGCGTTTCGTGAAATAAGCCCCCATCAATTGCGGTCATCCGGGAACTTGCGATCGCCCGTGTGCTACGCTACGGTCGTTATTTTTTTATCTGCGCGGTACCGCCAGTTACAGGGGGACTGCACAGCTGAGCGCCGAGTTCATGCAATCGATTCCCTAACAACCGTCCGGCATTTGGCAGCAAGATGCTTTCTTTATCGACCACGTGATGACGCACATCACGGATTAATTCCATGAATGGCTAGCCAGAGGCAGTGTCGGTGGGTGCCATGGTTTATAGAATATTAAATAAATGCCGCAGTATGTTTGGTTGCGCTTTTGTTAATACATTTCTGTCCGACCCAGTGCCGCGTATTGCTGGATAAAGTATCTCTTCTTCTAACTGCGCATGTGACAGATTGAGGAGCCCTGTGTATGGACCGTCCGGATCATACTGGTAATTGATGAAAAAGTTTGCGGGCAAGCCTGTTCATGCTGATATCCTTTGATATATAGAGACAAGCCATATCCTTGGGTTCCAAGCACCATTTGTATTCTGGAAAACCTCTTTTCACAACAATCGCTAGGTAGATTATTATTACAAACTCTTTTCAGTTGGCATTTGGCCTATCCAAATAGTTGCTTTTATTGAAATACAAGAAGCACAAGAAACACAACCAGCTGATTGATTGTGTGCAAAGATTATTTTTCAACTGGTTTTATGCTGCTTGATTTCACTGACAAAATACCCTCAAGAATAACGGCAGGAATAAACTTGTTTGATAGTGGATTCGTTCCCGTTTTTTAATGTTCATTGGAGAATTGATATGAGTGATGTTGTAATTGTTGCCGCCGGCCGGACCGCTGTCGGTAAATTTGGCGGCACCTTGGCAAAAATTTCTGCTGCCGATCTAGGTGCGCATGTGATCAAAACCCTACTTGCACAAACCGGAATCCAGTCTGAATTGATTAATGAAGTTATTTTGGGGCAGGTTTTGACTGCCGGGTGCGGACAGAATCCGGCCCGGCAAGCTGCCATTCGTGCCGGATTGCCTGACATGGTGCCTGCCTTTACAGTTGGCAAGGTATGCGGAAGCGGTCTCAAAGCCACGCATCTGGCTGCGCAGGCAATCAAATGCGGGGATGCAGATATCATCATTGCCGGTGGCCAGGAAAATATGAGTGCCTCACCGCATGTGTTGAATAATTCCCGTGATGGTTTCCGGATGGGTGATGCAAAGCTGGTTGATACGATGATCGTGGATGGCCTATGGGATGTCTATAACCAATATCACATGGGAACTACAGCCGAGAACGTTGCCCGGAAATTCGGGATTTCGCGCCAGGAGCAGGATGAATTTGCACTGGCATCTCAAAATAAGGCTGAAGCGGCGCAGAAAGCCGGGAAGTTCAAAGACGAAATTTTGCCACTTGAAATACCGCAAAAAAAAGGAACGATTATTTTTGATGCGGATGAGTACATCAAGCAAGGCGCAACAATTGAGGCCTTGTCAGGACTGCGGCCGGCGTTTGCAAAAGACGGTACCGTGACTGCAGGCAATGCATCCGGAATTAATGATGGCGCCGCCGCCGTAATCATGATGTCCGCCATGAAAGCAGAAGAATTAGGCCTGAAGCCGCTTGCCAGAGTGAAAGCTTATTCTTCCGCTGGTGTCGATCCTTCGATCATGGGCATGGGACCGGTTCCGGCAGCACAGCTCTGCCTGAAAAAAGCGGGATGGAGTGCGCAGGATCTGGATCTGATGGAAATTAATGAAGCCTTTGCGGCGCAAGCAATTGCCGTGAACAGGGAAATGGGCTGGGACACGAGCAAGATCAATGTCAATGGTGGCGCCATTGCATTGGGACATCCAATTGGCGCATCGGGTTGCCGCATATTGGTGACATTACTGCATGAAATGGTAAGGCGCGATGCCAAGCGAGGACTTGCAAGCCTGTGCATTGGCGGAGGAATGGGAGTTGCATTAGCCGTGGAACGGTAATCTGCACTTGTCAGCAGGTTGATTTTCATTGTCACAGAGTAAGTCAAAAGGGGAAAAAAATGACTCGAGTTGCATTGGTTACTGGCGGTATGGGTGGATTGGGTGAGGCCATATGTATCAAACTCGCGGCATTGGACTACCATGTTGTCACAACGCATTCTCCTGGCAATACGAAAGTAGATGCGTGGCTGGCTGCAATGAAAAAAGCGGGATATGATTTTCGCGCTTATCCATGCGACGTGGCTGACTACGATTCCGCGCAGGCCTGCGCCATGCAAATCCGGGAAGAAGTGGGTCCGATTGATGTCCTGGTCAATAATGCGGGCATTACGCGGGACATGACTTTCAAGAAAATGGACAAGCCTAATTGGGATGCGGTCATGAAGACTGATCTGGATTCCGTATTCAACATGACCAAGCCGGTGTGCGATGGCATGATGGAACGCGGTTGGGGGCGGATCATCAATATTTCTTCCGTCAACGCCCAGAAAGGTGCATTCGGCCAGACCAACTATTCCGCCGCAAAGGCTGGCATGCATGGCTTCACCAAGGCGCTGGCACTGGAAGTGGCGCGCAAGGGCGTCACCGTCAACACCATTTCACCCGGGTATATCGGCACCAAGATGGTAATGGCGATTCCGCAAGAGGTGCTGGAAAGCAAGATCATTCCGCAAATCCCGATGGCGCGCCTCGGCAAGCCGGAAGAAGTCGCCGGACTGGTCGCTTATCTTGCTTCGGATGAAGCCGCATTTCTGACCGGTGCGAATATTGCCATCAACGGTGGTCAGCACATGTATTGATATAAACGACGGCACTGAGAAAAAAGCGTTGATTTGCCTAACCGCAATCAGCGCTTTTTTTGAGGTCACAATATCTGTTATTGCCATGTAACGGTAGAAACGACTAGATATTTCGTGCGTGATAAGTCAACACATGTCTTGTTTGATGCGTTATTGGAAGTACGTAGAAATTATCTACGGACAAGCCTAAAGGAAATGCACCATGAATAAACTGATTGCCGCTCTCGTCGCCGCCACCTTCGCCATGGGTACGGCATTTGCTCAGGCTCCTGCTGCGCCTGCCAATCAAGCTGCACCTGCGGCAGCGGATGCTGCCCCTGCCAAAGCTGCAACAAAATCGACCAAAAAAGTCAGGCACGCCAAAAAGGTGAAAAAGGTAAAGCACGCCAAGAAAGCGAAAAAAACGCAAGCTGCAGCAGCCCAGTAAGCCCAGCTGCGCTATTACGTTACCACTGGTTTGCCGCATCCCAACCCGGTTACCGTGCTTTGCGCGACACCCGGGTTTTTTATTGACATGCCGAAAGCCGATCGCGCTTCCCTGCATTGCACTTCATGCATCCTGATCGATGATTGCCTGCATATTTGCAACCAATCCTTCTATGTTCATGTAGCCAGAGGTCACAAGATCCAGGTTGCCATCGCGTTCCAGTAATAAGGCAGGGAAGCCGGAAATACCCCAACGGCGCACTTGGTCGAAATCCTCGGCGGTCGCGGCAATTGTCTCAGGTGCGGTCCATTTTGCACGGAAGGCCGCCGGTTCGATGGTAAATCCCGTCTCTGCCAGCGCAGTGGAGGCGACTTGCGCCAATACATCGCCCTGCGTCACATCCCATCCTGTCGCATAAAAAGCGTGCTGAATGGCGTGGAACACATAAAGCGATGCCGCAGGAGCCAGCATGCGTGCGGCTACCAGCGCGCGGCATGCCGGCTCGGTATCGTAGACAAAATCCGGCGACGCCAATGCGCCATGGACAAAAGGCCGGCCGCTTGCCTGCTCCACCTGCTTCCAGTGCGACAGCAACGTGGCTCTTGATGCCTCATCCATTGCCTTCGGGTTATGGATACGCAGCCCCCCGACCATGATTTCCAGCGGCAGCTCCGGCAACCCCTGAAGCAGGGTCGCAAGCTCCGGGCCGAAGCCATAGCACCACGAGCACATCGGATCTGCGATATAAATCAGGCTGGGCATAAAGCCTCATCTTTCTTCAAATAGGTGTCAAGAGGCCGCAGAATGCCTTTCATTCGGAGGCTTATGGCAAAGTGCAGACCGGCGGCGATTCGCTTCGAATCATCTTCAAGGTGCAGCATCGCACGTTGTCCATCTATTTGAATTTTCAAGCAGCCTTGAAAAAGCCGTCCAGTTCAAAAAAATAGAGGGATCACACCGCATGCAGCAGTGTGCATTCGCCTGTTGTTTGAGCGGCTTTCCTCTGGAGTCAAGCGACTTTTCGGCTTGGAAAAATCGATATGGCATCGTCGGCACACCACCGACAACGAGAGAGGCATTGCAGGCAGAGGAAGCGATGAGAAACCGGAATAATTGATAAACCTTAACGGCACAGAACCGAAATGGTAGGGAGTATAGTTAAATATACCAATATATTCGCAATTAAACCGCGGGTGTTTAAAAATACATATACGAGTATATTTTTGACCCAAGGAATGGGCAAGCGCTGAAAAAGTGCATTCTCATGTCCTTGTCGCGGCGCTATTTGCCGCATGGAAGCCGCGTCAATTGTTGACCCAGGTGGTCAGCCTTGGTTGAGTGGTGGTACGGAATTCGATATTGGTAATGCCGATGGAGCCGGCGGGACCCGTTACAAAATCCAGGCCTGGCTTGACCGGATACAGGAAATCATCCCGCAGGAAAATGTCCGTATGGCAGTTTGCACTGGCGTTGTACAACTGCGGCTTGATTTCTTCCCATACGCCTTCCGTGATCCAGCCATACAGGAACAGCTGGTTAGGATAGAGTGGGCTGTCCGAATCAAGATAGCCTTTCTGCTTTTCCTGCAGCATCGGATGCGGCGGCGGCGTTTTCCCTACGAACAGATCGATCCAGCCTTGACTAAGCGGATACGTCTCTTCCTTTTGATAGGTCCCGTCTGTCAGGAGAAGTTGCCATTTGCAGCTCAGTTCGATGCGCTTTTCGATACCGCAGGTTTCGGTCCACATCGAGTAGCCATCGCTGACTGTCAATTGCGTGCGGATGATTTGCCCGACCAATGCGGGTTCGAGTTTTCTGAGTTCATCCAGATTTTCATGAAGATTCCAGAACAGCCATTTGGTGCGCTCGGTATCCGACATGCCACCAAGATCCGTCATCTTCGCCTTGCCGTACTGCTCCAGGGACTTTATGACGTCTTTGCGTAGCTTTTCATTCATTTCTTCCATATCGGTGCCGGTTTTCTGTGTTAATTCAGTTTGCATACGCCCCTCCAGTAAATAACTGCAGCCGGATCAGTCATGCAAGAACGACCCGCTCTGCTTCTTGCGACAATGGATTGCCTTAAGTGCATTTGACAAGATGAAAGCACTCGAATATCCCGATCCGCCTGATTTGGCGATAAAGAAATCATCCAATACATCAATCTTGAAATCTTGCGGAGAATGCGGAGAAATATGTTGTGAAACGTCAATGGTTCTGACGATATGCAAGACGTGCCGGACTCAGGTGCCGTACGGATTCGTGCCAAACACGGTCCGATACACGGGGCCTTCGGGTAGCGTGACCGATTCGACCAAGGCAATCTGGCTGGTGCGCCAGGCAACGGCTTCAAACGGCATCTCATCAGGCGCCGCGGCATCGCGCGCCAGCGTCACGTGCGGGCGAAAGGCGGATGCGCTGTCATAGTCGATGCCATGCCGGATCAGCGCCTCGGTCAGGGTGCGATGCAGGCCGGTCAAGGGCTCGGGTGAGGCATGCATGCCGGCCCATGCAATTCGCTTGCGCCTGAAGTAACCGATGCGATCGATTTCCAGCGCCACATCCGCCGGCGCAAGGCCGTGCAGGATTTGTGCAAGAACGGGCAGCTTGTCTGGCGGCTGCCGGCCGAGAAAAGCCAGCGTGATGTGAAGATTTTCGCGCCGTGTCCTGCGGCCCTGCATGCGTGCCTGGAGGCGCATCAGGGCTGTTTGTGTCGCCTCATCCGGCCAGAGCGCAAAGAACAGGCGGATCGATTGCGCGGCGGCCTGGTCCATGGCATTGCTTGTCATGCTTCAGGATTTCCCGAACATGTCATTTAATTGCTGCGTTACCCGGATGAAGGTGGCGCGCTTGGTCAGTTCCTTCAGCTTGTGCGCACCGACATAGGTGCAGGCCGAGCGCACGCCGCCCAAGATGTCCTGGAGCGTGTCATCCACCGGGCCGCGATAGTCGACCAGTACTTCCTTGCCTTCGCTCGCACGATAGTGCGCGACGCCGCCTGCATATTTTTCCATTGCAGTGCGGCTGCTCATGCCGTAAAAGCGCTTGAATTTCTTGCCATCGCGTTCCACCAGGTCGCCGGCGCATTCGTCGTGGCCGGCCAGCATGCCGCCCAGCATGATGAAGTCGGCGCCGCCGCCAAATGCCTTGGCCAGATCGCCCGGCACTGCGCAGCCGCCATCGGCGCAGATTTGCCCGCCCAGGCCATGCGCCGCATCCGCGCACTCGATGATCGCGGAGAGCTGCGGGTAGCCTACGCCGGTCATTTTACGCGTGGTGCATACCGAGCCAGGGCCGATGCCGACCTTGACAATATCCGCGCCGGCCAGAATCAGTTCTTCCGTGATGTCGCCGGTCACGACATTGCCCGCCATGATCGTCAGGCGCGGGAAGGCGTTGCGCACCTTCTTGACGAAATTGATGAAGCCTTCGGTATAGCCGTTGGCGACATCGATGCAGACATATTCGACCATATCGCCGGCATGCGTCATCACGGCGGCGAATTTTTCATAGTCGGTCTTGCCGATGCCCATCGAATAAAATGCCGATGACGCAGGCAGCTTGTCATTCTGCAGCGAGCGGAAGAAGGCCACCAGCTCCTCCTGAGAGTGATGCTTGTGGAGCGCGGCCGACAAGCCATGGCGGCCGAGCGCACGCGCCATTTCGAAAGTGCCGGTGCTATCCATGTTGGCGGCGATGATCGGTATACCGTGATACTTCATGCGGGAATTGTGAAACAGGAACTCCCGGTTGATATCGACTTCGGAACGGGAAGTCAGCGTGGAGCGCTTCGGACGGATCAGGACATCCTTGAAATCAAGCTTGATCGATTCTTCAATATGCATGGTGGTTTTTCGAAAAGTGGCGATGGCGTCTTGATTCAATTGCGCGGTGCGCAAGTCAAATCCTGTACGAAAACATGACGGCAACTTGTCTGTATAGACAGCGTTTTGTAGGCGGTATATCCCGCATTGCATAAGACGGGTTCAATGGCACAATGCTGCACCACGATCGGTAAAGTTGCCGCCCGGCACCGGCATGAATTCCCATTCATACCCGGTATCTTTCAGCACCATGCGCAGCACCCCGTGCGTCGAATTATTCTTGACTTCACTGTTTGCCTTGCCAAACATCAATGGCGTCAGCCTTGCACCGCCGGTGCCGACCACAAACTCGCGCATACCGTGTATATCATCGCGCCGGCCCGTATTGTCCTGCGGCGCAAAGCGCTCGTAATCATGATCATGCGCAACCAGCACGACATCGGCGCCGGCGGCGCTCAATGCCTGCCATAAATCTTTCACACGGTCGTTGTTGCCGTGTCCGCCGGAGCTGTAAAGGGGATGATGCCAGAAGGCCAGCGTACAGTGCGCCGGATGCCGCGCCAGATCAGCTTGCAGCCACAGGATCTGCTGCTGGTGGTCTGCAGGCTGGAGATTGCTGTTAAGTGAAACAAGATGCCATGCGCCCAGGTTAAAGCTGTAGTACCCGCGCCGGTCGGGGCCGGCGGCCGGGCCAAAATACGTGTAATAGCCGGTAGCCGAGGGCGTATAGTATTCGTGATTGCCGGGCGCAGGAAAGGTGCGATTCCTGAAGCGACCCCAGGCAGGTTCGTAGCAGTCGGCGAATTCCTCCAGCAAGCCGACCGGATACGCATAGTCCCCGAGCCCCAGCACTGCTGCACGTTTGTCCCGGTCCAGGCCGGCGGCAATCATATCGGCTGTTTTTGCCGCACCGGAATTTTCCGGTTTGATGTTTTTGCATTCGGCAATATCGCCAGCCGCAAAAATGGTAATACCCTTGCCCGGCACGGTAATGCCGTTTGTATTTTGAAACGGTTCGATGGATGTGCCGCGCATGGCAAGGCAACCATACAATCCGCCGCAAAACGCAATAATGGCCAACGTAGCGGCAAAAATCAGGCCCCGCCTCGGGAATGCTTGAGATGCTGGCATGTCCAGTCTCCTATACGTAATAGCGCAAGGGTTTCACTGGCAGAGGACAATTACCATGCCTTCGATCGCTGTGATTCAAAATCAAAAAATTATCTGGAATGATTCGTTTTTTAAACATTTAAATAAAAATCTGTTCGTTAAAAAATAATGAAGACGGTGAATTGAATACCCAAGCAATCCGGAACACACTAGAATCTCCCCCCATAATAAGCGGTCTGCTCAGGCAGCGGATGCAGCGAGGCGCAGTGGCATTCGGAGGATTTCATGCGTCTGGTCATGGGCATTGCAGTCGTATGCCCATAACATGTTTTCCAATACCAGTTTCAATAACAACTTGATGAAGGAATCCTGAACATGAGCAGCACTAAAACCACTAAATATACGCAAGATCATGAATGGCTGCGGATCGAGGAAGATGGCCTCGTGACCATCGGCATCACCGATTTTGCACAGGACCAGCTGGGCGACCTGGTGTATCTGCAACTGCCGGAAAGCGGCAAGGAATTTACCAAAGGTGAAGAGGCTGCGGTAATCGAATCGGTCAAGACCGCTGGTGAAATCCTGGCTCCTTGCGACGGGACCGTGGTAGAGGTGAATACCCAGCTGAATGACGAACCCGGCACGGTGAATGCAGATCCGATGGGCGCCGGCTGGTTTTTCAGGATGAAGGTCGCATCGCTCGCCGATCTCGGCGGTTTCATGGATGAGGCCGGTTACAAGGATTACGTCGCCAGCCTCGGGTAATTCCGAGTGCCGCTTTTCGACTCAACACATTATTATCAGGATGGGTATCGCCATGGATCAAGCAAGACCTGCATTCCGGGATCTGGAACAGCATTCGGATTTCATTGAACGCCACATCGGACCGGATGCGGTCGAAAAGCAGCGCATGCTGGCAGCACTTGGATTCGATTCCATGGCGGCCCTGATCAAGAGCGCCGTGCCGGGCGCAATCCTGACGGAACAGGCGCTGGCGCTCGGTGAAGCGCGCAGCGAACCGGAAGTGCTGGACGAGCTGCAGAAGATCGCCGCGAAAAACCAGGTGTTCAAATCGTATATCGGCATGGGTTATTACAATTGCCATATGCCGAACGTCATTCTGCGCAATCTGCTGGAAAATCCGGCCTGGTACACCGCCTACACGCCGTATCAGCCAGAGATTTCGCAAGGCCGACTGGAAGCGCTGCTTAACTACCAAACCATGGTGTCGGACCTGACCGGCATGGAAATCGCGAATGCGTCGCTGCTC
>DATEZO010000110.1:0-10571 GCA_035255485.1 Burkholderiaceae bacterium | reverse complement strand
CCGCAGCTCGATAGCGGGCGCAGCGGCTGCGCTTGCCGCGCGGAGTTCTCGGGGGCGATCTCGACGGGAAGATGGCCGCTGACGAAGGTGCCGCGGCCGACCGTGCCGGACAGGTATCCCTCGGCCATCAGGTGGGTATAGGCATTCAGCACGGTTTGCCGCGAGATGCCGAGCAATACGGCCAGTTCGCGCGTCGGCGGCAACTGGACGCCCGGGCCGATATGGCCGGCCAGGATCGATTGCTTGACCGCCTCGTACAGTTGCCGGAAAAGCGGTGTCGGCGAGGCGGGATCGAGTCGCAGCGCGGTTAGGGCCTGAGCTACATGCATGATTGTGGCGGGTAAAAATTGGTATTTTAAAAATACCATTTATTGGTACTTTTGGAAAGCCAATGCACGCGGTAATCTTGGCAAGACTTCCACCACAAGCGATAAAGCCATGACACCAATCTCCTATCGGACCAACGAATGCATTTCGGGCAAGCAGCTGGCGCAGGTATTCATGCAATCCGGCATCCGTCGCCCGGTCGAGGACCTTGCGCGCATGGAGGCCATGCTCAAGCATGGCAACCTCCTGATTACCGCATGGGCCGGCGACTCGCTGGTTGGCGTGGCCCGCGCATTGACCGATTTCAGCTTCTGTTGCTATCTGTCGGATCTGGCCGTGGACAAGGCGTATCAGAAGCAGGGCATCGGCACCGCATTGATCCGGCAGGTACGCGCGGCGATCGGCGAGCAATCGACGTTGCTGCTGCTGGCCGCGCCGGAAGCGATGGACTACTATCCCAAGGTTGGATTCGAGGCGGTGGAAAACGGCTGGATCATCAAGCGTGCGCGCTAATTCTCCGACGGAGGGCATCATGCATCGATATGAAGCAACGGTTTCCTGGCAGTGCGGCAGCCAGCCATTCACGGATAATCGCTACAGCCGCGCGCATGAATGGCGCTTTGACGGCGGCGCGCGTGTCGCTGCCTCGTCGTCGCCCCACGTGGTCCCGTTGCCGATGTCGGATGCCGCCAATGTGGACCCGGAAGAAGCACTGGTGGCGGCAACGTCGAGTTGCCATATGCTGTTTTTTCTTGCACTGGCGGCCAAGCGCGGATTCGTCGTCGATACCTATGCCGATCCGGCCTTCGGCGTCATGGACAAGAACCCGCAGGGGCAGGTCGCGATGACCCGCATCACGTTGCGGCCAAAGATCATGTTTTCCGGAGACCATTTGCCTAGCGCCGAGGAGATCGCGGCGATGCATCACCAGGCGCATGAACAATGCTATATCGCAAATTCCCTCAAAGCCGACATCGTGATTGAACCTGCCTGACAAAAGAACGCATGTATATTCCACCCCACTTTGAAGAGAAGCGAATCGAGGTGCTGCATCAGCTGATGCATGCGCACGCCTTCGGTACCCTGGTGTCGCTCGGTTCGGATGGTCTCGATGCGAATCATTTGCCGTTCGAGCTTGATCCGCATGCCGGGCCGTTCGGCACGCTGCGCGCGCATGTGGCGCGCGGCAATCCGGTATGGCGCGATCATTCGGAAGGGCTGGATACGCTGGCGATCTTTCAGGGTGCGCATGCGTATATCACGCCCTCGTGGTATGCAACCAAACGCGAGAGCGGCAAGGTGGTGCCGACTTACAACTATCTGGCGGTACACGCCTACGGGCCGATGCGCGTGATCGACGATCCGGTCTGGCTGCGCGGCTTGATCAATCGGCTGACCGACCGCCATGAAGCGGGACGACCCGATCCCTGGCGGGTGGCGGATGCGCCGGACGAGTACATCGATGCAATGGTCGGCGCAATCGTCGGTATCGAGATCCCAATCGTGCGCTTGATCGGCAAGTGGAAGATCAGCCAGAACCGCTCCGACGTGGATCGCGCGGGCGTCGTCGCTGGCTTGCGCGATACGGGCGATGTGCTTTCAGTCGCGATGGCGGATGCAATCCGGCGATCGGACCTGCTCAGGGGAACCTGAGGCAAAGCCGGCATCGCAAGATTGAACATCCGCTGTGCGAGCCGGTTCCCACGGCTTCTATCGTTTTTGGTTGAGGAACAGGAAAGGAAGAACAACGCATGGTCATAACGAACAACATGGAACCGCAGCACGCGCAGGGCCGGACGGCTGCCGTCATCCGCCACGTCCCTTTCGAGGATCTCGGCACCCTGGCACAAGTGCTGGAGACGCGCGGCTATCGGATTTCCTACCACGATGCCGGGGTGGATGATCTGGCGGCGCTCAAGCCGGCCAATCCCGACCTGCTGGTGGTGCTGGGCGGGCCGATCGGCGCGTACGAGGAGCAACACTACCCCTTCCTGCGCGACACGCTGGCGTTGCTGGCGTTGCGCCTCGCCGCCGATGCGCCCACACTGGGCATCTGCCTTGGCGCACAGTTGCTGGCGCGCGCGCTCGGTGCGCGTGTCTATCCGGGGCCTGTCAAGGAAATCGGCTGGGCGCCGCTGACATTGACCGCCGAAGGCCGTGCCTCGCCCGTGCGGCACCTGGCGGGTGACAATACATCGATGCTGCATTGGCACGGCGATACGTTCGACTTGCCGACAGGTGCGGTGTTGCTGGCTTCAACCGCGCATTGCACGAACCAGGCGTTTCGTCATGGCCGCCATGCGCTGGCGTTTCAATGTCATCCGGAGCTTGATCCGGCACGCTTCGAGCAGTGGCTGATCGGCCATGCCCACGAGATTGCCGCCACGCCGGGCGTCATCGTCGAGGTATTGCGGAGCGATACGCGCCGCCATGGCGCGGTGCTGGCAGCCGCGGCGCGGCGCACCTTCCATGACTGGCTGGATACGATCGGATAGCGCATGACCGTACTGACAGGAATCCTGCTGGGGCGCGCCCGCCCTTTCGGGTTGGAGGGACGGCCCAGCGGCATCGACAAGCAGCCCGTCACCGGCGCCGTGGAGGTCACGCTGACAGGCTTGCAATGCGGTGATATGCGCGATGAACAGGGCAACCCGAAACACCACGGCGGCCCGGAGAAGGCAGTGCATCATTACGCCTTCGAGCATTATTCATTCTGGCGGCGAACCCTGCCTGGATTTGCCTTCGATGCGCCGGGCGCGTTTGGCGAAAACTTCACTACCGAAGGCATGGATGAACAAAGCGTGCATGTGGGTGACATTTACCGGGTCGGTTCTGCCGTCCTGCAAGTGTCGCAGGCGCGCCAGCCCTGCGTCACGCTGAACAGCCGCTTCAACCAGGCGCGCATGGCTCGCCAGGTCCAGGATAGCGGCCTGACCGGATGGTATTACCGTGTGCTGGAAACGGGCACGATCCATACCGGAGACCGCCTGGCGCTGCTGGATCGGCCGCACGCTGGATGGTCGCTGGCCCGCCTGCTCCGGGTGCTGTATGTGGATACGCTCGATGCACGGCAGCTGGAGGCGATGGCCGGGCTGGGCGCGCTCGCTCCCGCCTGGCGGAACCTTGCGCTCAAGCGGCTGGCAAGCGGCCAGGTGGAAGATTGGGCGGCCCGGTTGACCGGCGCCCAATAGATGCCGGATCTAGGCGAAGCGTTCATCCGCGACGAATGGATTGTGCAGACGCTCTTCGCCGAACGTGGACGTGGAGCCGTGGCCCGGTACGAAGGTGACATCATCGCCTAGCGGCCATAGTTTTTCGCGAATCGAGTGGATCAGCGTGTCGAAGTCGCCGCGCGGGAAGTCGGTGCGACCGATCGAGCCCTGGAACAGTACGTCGCCGACAAAGGCCAGCCGATCGCCGCGATGGAAAAACACCACATGGCCCGGCGTATGACCGGGGCAATGGAGCACTTCCAGAGTCTGGGCGCCAAACGTTACCGTGTCGCCGTCCTGCAGCCAACGGTCGGGTTCAAAGGGATCGGCCGGCGGAAAACCCATGCTGCGGCTCATGGTGCCAAGCTGGTCGATCCAGAATTTATCGTCGTGGTGCGGTCCCTCAATCGGCACGCCGAATTCCTGGCGCACTACATCGGCTGCGGCGCAGTGGTCGAGGTGGCCGTGGGTCAGGAATACTTTTTCCAGCGTCACGCCCAGTTGTTCCAGCGCGGTGCGCAGGCGCGGCACATCGCCGCCCGGGTCAACCAGCGCGGCGCGGCGCGTCTCTTCGCAGATCAGGATGCTGCAATTCTGTTGATAGGCCGTAACCGGCACGATGGTGCATTTCATGATGGCGATAAATCAAATCGGGAGGTCGCGAGCATACCATAGCGCCGCATCGCCTTCGCTGCGGTTCACCGATACAGCAGACATGGCGAAAATGCAGTAACCTGCGCGCTTGCATCGATTTTTGATGCATCCGGTCTTTCCCGATGGCCCGGTGTCGGAGGCTTCTCCCGAGTGTGCCTGCCCTGCGCCGCATCCACCCTGCAAGGATCGGAATAACCTGATTTTTAACGAGTTGATCATGACGACCAGAGTAATCGGCAACAATTTCTATGCTGAACAGCTTGTCCGTTTTTCGCATTGCGATCCGGCAGGTATTGTTTTCTTCCCGCAGTATTTCATCATGTTCAACGGCTTGGTGGAGGACTGGTTCAACGAAGGATTGGGGATGGATTACGCCAATTACATTACCGCGCGTCGGCTCGGTTTCCCGATTGTCAACCTTAATTGCGATTTCATTTCACCTTCCAAGATCGGTGAAAAAATTACCCTTGGACTCAAGCTGGAACACTTGGGAAAGAGCTCGCTGAAACTGGGCGTGACATGCAGCTACAAGGGCGTTGAACGGGTGCGGGCGACCATGGTGCTGGTTGCCATGGACCTGGATCAGGCCAAAGGCGTGCCAATTCCGGATGACCTGCGTTCGCTGATGTCCGGTTTCCAAGGCGGAAAATTCGACATCAACCAATTCAACATCTGACAGGCGCCGCTGCGCCTGCCTTTCAAGGGCCATCAGCGCAGCGCGTCGATCATCTGCTCCAGCTTCACTGCATCGGCACAGAACAGGCGGATGCCTTCCGCCAGCTTTTCAGTCGCCATCGCATCGTCGTTCAGCATCAGGCGGAAGGTTTTTTCGTCGAGTGCCAGCTTGTCGATCACGGCCGTCCGCGCCGCTTCCGCTGACAACTTGCGCGACACGGGCGCGTCCGATGCGGCCAGCTTTTGCAGCAATTCCGGACTGATGGTGAGCAGGTCGCAGCCGGCCAGCTCCAGGATTTGCGACGTGTTGCGAAAGCTTGCGCCCATCACCTCGGTCTGGTAGCCGAACTTGCGGTAATAGGCATAGATGCGCTGCACCGACTGCACGCCCGGGTCGTTCGCGCCGGTGTATTCCTGGCCGGTCGCTTTCCTGTACCAGTCGTAGATGCGTCCCACGAACGGCGAGATCAGTTGCGCACCGGCTTCCGCACAGGCGACCGCCTGCGGCAGCGAGAACAGCAGCGTCATGTTGCAGCGGATGCCTTCCTGTTCCAGCACCTCGGCAGCGCGGATGCCTTCCCAGGTTGCGGCGATCTTGATCAGCACCCGCTCGCGCGGAATGCCGGCGGCTTCGTACAGTGCGATCAGCGTGCGGCCCTTGGCTATCGTGCCTTCGGTGTCGAACGACAGGCGGGCGTCGGTTTCGGTCGAAACCCGGCCCGGAATCAGTTTCAGGATTTCCAGGCCGAACGCAACCAGCAGGCGGTCGATGATGTCGCCGGTTGGCTGGCCCGCGTGGTCGCGCACCGCCTGTTCCAGCAGCGGTCGGTATTCTTCCTTCTGCACTGCTTTCAGGATCAGCGAGGGATTGGTGGTCGCATCGCGCGGCGCGAACGCCTTCATCGACTGGAAATCGCCGGTATCGGCGACGATGGTGGTGTATTGCTTGAGCTGTTCGAGCTGATTCATGGGGCAAGTAAAAGAAGCGGGTTCGGAATGGCGGGATATTCTACGCAATTTCGCGTCGGGCTGAAGCGTCGGCGCGGATCGCGTCTGCCGCAAATGCATGCCCATGAAGGAAAACCGGCGCTCAGGAGGCATTGCGCATCTGTTTGGACGTTAATATATACACTGCGGTGTATTGTTAAAGTGCCGCATTTTCATTACGCATTTCAATGTGTTTTTACATATACTCCCGTAAAAGCTGGGAATGTGGCGGTGTGCAATCCGGGGCTGCGTCACGCAATCCCCCGAACGCATCAATAGCGAAAGAACGAATCGATCTGCAGATCGAATTTCTGTAGCGCCTTTTGCGCATTCTGCATTTTGATCCGGGACTCCGGCCCGCGCTGCAGCGCCAGGCCGACCGCCAGGATGTCGATCACGACCAGGTGCGCCAGGCGCGCTGAAATCGGCGTATACGGATCGATATTGAAGGAAAGATCGATCGGCACCAGCACCGTCGCCAGTGCCGCCAGCGGGGTGCCGGAGGGTGTCAGGGCGATCACGTCGGCTTCCGTCTTGCGCGCCAGCTGCACGCTGCGCAGGATGGCGGCGCTGTTGCCGCGCTGCGAGATCGCCACCACCGTGTCGCCCTTGTTCAGCAGCGACGCAGAGATGCTATGGATATGCGGATCGCTATAGGCGACGGTCGGCACGCCGGAGCGGAAGAACTTGTGCTGCGCATCGGCGGCGACGATGCCGGAAGTACCCTGGCCATAGAATTCGATCTTGTTCGAATGGGTCAGCACATCCAGCGCGCGCTGGATCGGCTCCGGTTTCAGGTTGTTGCGCAGATCGAGCAGTGTATTGATCGAGCGGCTGCAGATCTTGCTGACCAGGTCCGCCGCCAAGTCGTCCTGGCTTGGTGATTCGTCCGCGCCCGGCAATGCCAGGGCCAGGCCCTGCGCCAGCTTGAGCTTGAATTCATGCCAGCCGTCATAGCCGATGGCGCGGCAGAAGCGCACCACGGTCGGCTCCGATACCTGCGCATTTTTCGCCAGCGCGGTGATGTTTTCCGCCACCGCGAGATCGGGGTTTTTCAGTACCGTGAGCGCCACCTTGCGCTCCGATTTGGAAAGTGAATCGAGATGGGTGCGGATAGCGTCTAGCAGCATGATGAACGATCAAAAAACAAGATTCCGGTGTCGAGGTTCTGATGTGGGTGCATCGCGGTTGGCCGTATCATTCCGGCAGCGCTTCTTCGCGCCATTGCAAGCCGTCGCGTCCGATCAATGCGCTCGATGCGGCCGGTCCCCAGGTGCCGGAGGCGTAGGGAATCGGATCGCTGTCTTCCTGCTCCCAGAAATCCAGGATCGGCTCGACCCATTCCCAGGCCGCTTCCAGTTCGTCGCTGCGCATGAACAGGGTCAGCTGGCCGCGCAGCACATCCAGCAGCAGGCGCTCGTAGGCGTCCATGCGCGGCGTCTTGAAGGTTTCGCGAAAATCCAGTTCCAGTTCGACCGGCTTCAGGCGCATGCCGTCGCCCGGGGTCTTGGCCATCAGGTTGAGCTGCAAGCCCTCATCCGGCTGCAGCCGGATCACCAGGCAGTTGGGCTGGAAGCTGTTGATGGACTGGGTAAAGATCGAATGCGGAATGCTCTTGAAGCGCACCACGATTTCCGCCAGCTGGCCGGCCATGCGCTTGCCGGTGCGCAGGAAGAACGGTACGCCGGCCCAGCGCCAGGTATCGATTTCCGCTTTCAGTGCGACGAAGGTTTCGGTGCGCGATGCCGGATCGGCTTCCGGCTCCTTGCGATAGGCCGGCACTTCGACGCCCTTCACATGGCCGGCGCGATACTGGCCGCGAATCACATTCTGCACCAGCGTGGTCGGCGTAAAACGCTTGAGCGAATGCAGCACCTTGAGCTTTTCGTCGCGCACTGCATCGGGTGTGATCGATACCGGCGATTCCATCGCGACGATGCACAGCAACTGCAGCAGATGATTCTGCAGCATGTCGCGCAAGGCGCCGGAGGTTTCGTAATAGCCCATGCGGTTGCCGACGCCGATCTCTTCGGCAATCGTGATCTGTACGTCGGAGATCCATTCGCGCCGCCAGAGCGGTTCGAACAGCACATTGCCGAAACGCAGCGCCAGCAGATTCTGCACCGCTTCCTTGCCGAGATAGTGGTCGATGCGGAAGATCTGCGACTCCGAAAATACCTGGCCGACATCGGCATTGATCTGGCGGGCGCTCGCTAGGTCGCGGCCGAGCGGCTTTTCCAGCACCACCCGCGAATTCACGGTGGCCAGGCCGCAGGCGGCCAGGTTGCGGCAGATTTGCGCGAACAGGCTGGGCGGCGTCGCCAGATAAAACACGCGGGTCAGCGCCGGATCGTCGCGCATCGCCTCCACCAGAATCCGGTAGGTGCCGGCATCGGCGGCGTCGAGCATGACATATCCGATGCGGGCGCAAAAAGCATCCCACGAGGGCGAATCGAATGCCGATGGCGCGACATGCGGCCGGGAGGTTTCGTTCATCGCCTCCAGGAAGGCTTCCCGGGTCCATGCGTTGCGTCCGACGCACAGGATGCGGGAAGCGGCCGGCAGATCGCCGGCACGGTCGCGTGCATACAGGGCGGGCAGGAGCTTGCGCATGGCGAGGTCGCCGCTGCCACCGAACAAAACCAGGTCAAAATCTGCAATAGCCATGATGGGAAGGCGTTGTATGTCAGTCGTGCCGCAAGGCGGCCCGCGCGCGTGCGATCAAGCCGTTGGTGGAGCTGTCATGCGTAGCGGGCTGCGCTACGCCGGTCAGCTCGGCCTGGATTCCCTTGGCCAATGCCTTGCCCAGTTCAACTCCCCACTGGTCGAAACTGTTGATGCCCCATAGTGCGCCTTGCACGAATACCTTGTGCTCGTACAGGGCGATCAGCGCGCCCAGCGTCGCCGGCGTCAGTGCTTCCATGAGGATCGTATTGCTGGGGCGATTGCCGGGAAAGGTCTTATGCGGCACCAGGGCGTCGATGTCGCCCTGCGCCTGGCCCTGTTGCTGCAGTTCGGCCCGTACTTCCGCCGCCGTCTTGCCGCGCATCAGGGCTTCCGATTGCGCAAAGCAATTCGCCAGCAAGGCTGCATGATGGCCCGGCAAGGCGTGGCCGGGCTGCAATACTGCGATGAAATCGACTGGAATCACGTCGGTTCCCTGGTGCAACAACTGGAAATACGCATGCTGGCCGTTGGTGCCGACATCGCCCCATATCACCGGGCAAGTGGCAAGGTGAAGCGGGGCGCCATGGCGCGATACGGATTTGCCGTTGCTTTCCATTTCAAGCTGCTGCAAATAGGCTGGAAAACGATTCAGGTCCTGATGGTAAGGAGCAATTGACAGCGATGCAGCGCCGAAGAAATTGTGCTGCCAGACACCGATCAGCGCCAGGAGCACGGGCATGTTGTGCTCCAGCGGCGCGTTGCGGAAATGCAGATCCATCGCATGTGCGCCGGCAAGGAATTCACGGAAGCGCTCGCTACCGATCGCCAGCGCCAGGGCCAGGCCGATGGCCGACCAGATCGAGTAGCGTCCGCCGACCCAATCCCAGAACTGGAACATATTCGCCGGATCGATGCCGAACGCTTTGACAGCGTCGAGATTGGTCGATACCGCAACGAAATGATGCGGCAGATCGGCTTCCGTTGCGCTTTGCAGGAACCAGCGCCGCGCCGACTGCGCATTCATCATGGTTTCCGCGGTGGTAAACGTCTTGGACGCGATGATGAATAGCGTCGTTTCGGGATTGACAGTGGACAATACTGCATCGAGCGCGTGGCCATCGACATTGGCGACGAAATGCAGCGCCAGGCGCGGATGGGCAAAGGCGCGCAAGGCGCGGCATGCCATTTCCGGGCCCAGATCGGAGCCGCCGATGCCGATATTGACGATGTCGGTAATCGGCTTGCCGCCATGGCCGCGCCATTCCCCGGAGCGGACCCGGTCGGTGAAGGCGCCGATGCGGCGCAGTACCGCCTGCACCTCGTGCCCGATATCCTGGCCGTCCACCTGTACAGTGGCGCCGGGCGGTGCGCGCAGCGCGGTATGCAAGACGGCCCGTTGTTCCGTCAGGTTGATTTTCTTGCCGGCAAACATTGCATCGCGCAAGGATTCCACCCGGCGTTCTCGCGCCAGCTGGACCAGAAGCTGGCACGTGTGGTCGGTCAGGAAATTTTTTGAGTAATCGAGGAACAGGCCGGCGGCCTCAATGGAAAACCGCCCGGCCCGAGCCGGGTCCTGTGCGAACAGATTGCGTAATTCCCATTGCCTGGCGTCGCTGTAATGCGATTCAAGGGCCTGGAAAGCCGCAGGGGAGAGATCGGTCGGACACATGGGGCGGCATCGGAATCGAGTAAGTAGTTAAAGTACTATACAACACAAGATAGTAATTTCACTACAAGAAGATGTATGCCGCTTTGTTGGCGCGCACGGCAGTTATCCCTGCTTCTTGCTCCAATGGAGCGGATAGGGCAGAGTGGGTCAATACCGTGCATGAAAATGATGGCATGAAGAAACAACGAAGGTGGGATAGATTGATTTGTAGTAAAGTTTCTTTTGGGTATTACTTCTAAGGCATGGTGTAAATCAGGCAGATGACGACACTTTGCGGCTGGCATTGGCTTGCCATATTGCATGAAATGTTCAATAGGATCGCGTGATGACTCTTCATTCCAGAATTGCCGCCGTTACCGAGCGCATCGTCCAGCGCAGCC
>DATEZO010000109.1:0-6891 GCA_035255485.1 Burkholderiaceae bacterium | reverse complement strand
AATCCGATTGTCCTTGGCACGCTGGGAAATTGTCGTGAGATTGTCGCTTATTTCCGCTTCGGTACTGATCTATATTGTGCTGGCTGCTAGCTGGATCAGCTATGCCGGCCTGATGGCGCTGTTCAGGTCCGGGCCGCTTTTTTGAGCTGTCGTTCCGTCTTACGGAATGCATGCAGCGAGGTAAACTTGTGCCTGGATTTGCGCCGTTTCTCCACCACTCAACCGCGCAAGCATCAATTTTGCGGGAGTATATTAAAAAATATCCATATATGCGCAATGGACATAAGGCCATTTCTATATACCTGCCATAGTATATGATTCATTGCAAAGCACCCAGATGCTTTGCGCGTTGCTCCGTGCGTACCGCAGCGTTCTTTCCTTCGTCAAGCATGGCAGCCGTCATCACGGTTGGCCAGCCGATCATGTGCTGCTCCACAATCTGAACCATTGCACTGATCCATTCAGGCGACTCATTCAGGCAGGGGATATAGTGGAATTCCTTGCCGCCGGCCGTCAAGAAACTGCGGCGTGCCTCGATCGCGATTTCTTCAAGCGTTTCCAGGCAATCACTGATAAAACCGGGACATAGCACATCCACCCGCCGGACCCCTTCTTTCGCCAGTTTTTCAAGGGTCGGAGCGGTATAGGGCTGTAGCCATTCCGCCTTGCCAAAGCGCGACTGGAATGTCACCGCATACTGATCCTGCGCAAGTTCCAGTTGTTCCGCCAGCAGTCGCGCCGTTTTCTGGCATTCGCAAAAATACGGATCGCCCAGCAACAGGGTGCGTTTGGGCATGCCGTGAAAGCTCATTACCAGCTGGTCCGGACGCCCATGCATGGCCCAGTAGGCCCGCACCGATTTGCCGAGCGCGTGCAGGTAAAACTCTTCGTCATGGTAATGCTTGACGAAACGCAACTCCGGGACGTTGCGTTCATCGACATAGTGCCGGAATACCGCATCGAAGATCGATGCGGTCGTGGCGCCGGAATATTGCGGATAGGCCGGCAGGATCAGGATGCGGTCGCAGCCGTCGGCCTTCAGCTTGCGCAGCACCTGCGACACGGCGGGATGACCGTAGCGCATGGCGTAAGCTACCTGCACATCATGCCCGCGCTCGCCCAGATAGCCGCGCAGAAGCAGCGCCTGCTTCTCGGTGTGGATTTTCAGCGGCGAACCGTCCCTGGTCCAGATTGAGGCATACTTTTCCGCGGATTTTCCGGACCGGAACGGCAATATGATGCCGCGCAAAATCAGCCACCATAGAGCTTTCGGGATCTCGACCACGCGCGGATCGGACAAAAACTGCTTCAAATAAGCGCGCACCGCGGCCGCAGTCGGCGCATCGGGCGTGCCGAGATTGACCAACAGCACCGCCGTCCGGGCGATGCTCTGATGCGAATGGGGCGGTTCCTTGCGAAAGGGCATCGGCTGTTTCGATTCTCAATTTTTGGAAATGGAAAAACCCTTTAACACCGAGACACAACGACACCGAGGGCGGCAAGAAGGAAAAGTCGTATTTCTCTCGCTTTCCTCCGTGTCTCTGCGTTGAGAGTGTTCATCGACATGACACGTTTCACAGCGCCAGCAGTTCGCGCGCGTGCTTGCGCGTGGTCGCGGTAATTTCCAGCCCGCCCAGCATGCGCGCAATTTCCTCGATGCGGGATTTGGTATCAAGCGGTGCGATGCTGGAGAGCGTCTTGCCGCCGACGCTGTGCTTGCTGACCTGGAAATGCTGATTGGCCTGGCTCGCGACCTGCGGCAGATGCGTCACGCACAATACCTGGCATTGCTGGCCGAGACGCCGCAGCAGGCGTCCCACCACTTCCGCCACGCCGCCACCGATACCGCTGTCAACTTCATCGAAAATCAGCGTCGGGGTCGCGGTGGCGCTCGAAGCGATCACCGAGATCGCAAGGGAAATCCGTGCCAGCTCGCCCCCTGACGCCACTTTTGCAAGGCTGCGCGGGGCACTGCCGGCATGCGCCGCCACCATGAATTCGACCTGCTCGACGCCGTAGCCAGCCGGCTCGCAGGGACGCAGCACAATCTCGAAACGTCCGCCTTTCATGCTCAATTCCTGCATCGCCGCCGTCACCGCAGCACTCAGCGCGCGGGCCGCACCGGCGCGCGCCTTGGACAGTTTTTGCGCGGCGCTCATGTAGCTTGTCTTCAATTTGTCTTCCTGCGCGCGCAACGCATCCAGATCGCTGGCATCGGCCAGTTGCCGCAACTGCGCGGACAGCGCCTCGAATTCCTGTGGCAATGCTTCCGGCGCGACGTGGAATCTGCGCGCGGTCGAATGAATCGCTTCGAGCCGCGACTCCACTTCGCGCAGCCGCTGCGGATCGAGCTCGATTCGGCTCAGGTAATCGTTCAGCGCATACACCGCTTCCTGCAACTGGATGCGCGCCGGGTCAAGCGCCTCGAGCACCGGCCTCAGGCCATCGTCGATGTCCGTCAGCTTGCCCAGTTTCTGCATCAGTGCCGACAATTGCGACAGTATCGGGCTGGCATCCGATTCCGAAATCGCGGCCAGCGCCTCCTGCGCGCCCTCGATCAGGCTGGCGGCATGCGACAGACGACTATGTTCATTGCTGATGTCAGCCCATTCGCCGGGCCTGGCTGCCAGTTTTTCAAGCTCGTTGACCTGCCATTCCAGACGCTCGCGTTCCAGCAGCACATTCTTCGCGCTGGTTTCAAATTCCTCGCGCTGTTTTGCCAGTGCACGCCATGCCCTGTAGGCAGCTGCCACCGCTTTCGCCTGGTCCTGCAGGCCAGCCTGGCAATCGAGCAGCGTGCGCTGCGCATCGGTTCGCAGCAGGGATTGATGGGCGTGCTGGCCGTGAATGTCAACCAGCATCTCGCCCAGATCGCGCAATTGCGCCGCAGTAACGGCAATGCCGTTGATAAACGCCCTGGAGCGACCTGTATTGTCGATCACGCGTCGCAACAGCACACCATCCTGTTCGCTGCTGAATTCATTGGCATCCAGCCATGCGCCGGCTGCGCCCGTAATGGAGAATTCAGCCGTAATATCCGTTTTCGTCGCCCCCTCGCGCACCACGCTGGCATCGCCGCGGCCGCCCAGCGCCAATGCCAGCGCGTCGATCAGGATCGATTTGCCGGCGCCGGTTTCACCGGTAAACACGGTAAAGCCGGAAGCAAGATCAAGCTCAATGGCATCAACGATGACAAAATCGCGAATGGAAAGTGTATGCAGCATGTGATCAGGTTCCTGGAGGATCGGTACGCCGGGCTACGGCGCAGGCGAAAACTATTTTAACCGACCCTCTACCGACGGATATTCATTCCAGTGCAATTTCTCGCGCAGCGTATCGTAATAGCTCCAGCCCTCCGGATGCAGGAAGGTAATGGTATGCGCGGAACGCCGGATGACGATACGGTCGTGATGCAGGAGGCTCGCCAGCGATTGCATGTCGAAATTGACGCTGCTATCGCGGCCGCTGATGATTTCAACCACGATTTCACTGGAATCCGGGACCACGATCGGGCGATTGGACAAGGCATGCGGCGCAATCGGCACCAGCACCACACCGCCCAGGCTCGGGTGCAGCAAGGGGCCGCCGGCCGATAAGGCATACGCGGTCGAACCGGTGGGTGTCGCGACGATCAAACCGTCCGAACGCTGGTAATACATGAAGCGCCCATCCACGGAAACCCGCAGCTCGATCATGCCGGAGCCACTGCCGCGCGCGACCACGACATCATTGAACGCCAGCGCACGGAAAATGACATCGCCGTCGCGCACCACCGAGCCCTCCAGCAGGCTGCGATGCTCGGACTCGAATTTCCCGGCCAGCATGTCGGCCAGCACCGGCATCATGCGCTCGAGCGGAATATCGGTCATGAATCCAAGCCGGCCCTGGTTAATGCCGATCAACGGTACCTGGTAAGGCGCCAGCTGGCGTGCGATGCCCAGCATGGTGCCGTCGCCGCCCACCACGATTGCCGCATCTGCATGCTGCCCGATCTGCGCCGGCGTCATTGCGATGTAATCATCCGGCGCCACAAGGGCTGCCGTTTCCGCTTCGAAAACAACGGTGTGTCCGGATGCTTTCAGGAATGTTGCGATTTCCAGCAACGGCTGCGCGATTCCGGCAGAGGAATATTTGCCGACGATCGCGATGGTTTTGAAGGTAAATGGCTGTTTGGGCAACATGCTGCAGATTAGACCATAATTTACGCATCCCTTGAAGGATGCCCTGCTCGAACCAATGTAGTGTTTATCAACAGGCACTGATCATGAATCCGTTTCCAGTAAAAGCCGTGCTGTTCGATCTGGACGATACATTGTGGCCGATTTTGCCGGTAATCAAGCAAGCCGAGATCGTGCTGCATGACTGGCTCGCACTACATGCACCGCGCGTGGTGCAGCAGTTCAGCATTGAGAATTTGCAGACGCGACGCATGGAAATGATGGCTGCGTATCCGCAGTTTCGCACGGACCTGTCGGCACTGCGGCATGCCGCCTTGAGTGAGGCTTTCATGGCAGCAGGCGATGATCCGGGCAAAGTGGATGCGGCAATGGCAATATTTTCGAGGGCGCGCAATGCGGTAACGCCGTTCGAGGATGTATTGCCGATGCTGACGCGCCTGAGTACGCTGGTCAAGGTCGGTTCCGTTTCCAACGGAGCAGCTGACCTCGATGTAATCGGTCTGGCGCAGCATTTTCATGTATCGATTGCAGCGCATCAGTTGGGTAGCGCCAAGCCGGATGCCGTTATTTTCCATGCGGCATGTGATGCGCTGCAAGTAAGGCCGGCCGAAACCGTGTATGTCGGCGACGACCCGGTCGCAGATGTGGAAGGCGCGCAAAAGGCAGGATTGTGCGGCATCTGGCTGAATCGAGCGGAACTCGATCCGGTCCGGATATTGCCTCCGCACATTCAGCCGGATGCCATTTTCACCACGTTATATGAGTTGGACCATTGGCTGGCTGAGCGCATAATTGAAGTAACGTAATATTCGCTAAAGAAAATATTTCTCATGCCCATTTCCTTTTTTTCCGTGCTTCTGGTATTTCCGGCATTTCCGGTTCAAGCGCATTCATGATTTATTCTTATGCAACTCGATAACCGCGCACAAACCTTGCTGAAAGCCCTGGTTGAGCGTTACATCGCTGATGGACAGCCGGTCGGTTCGCGCGCGCTGTCGCGGATTTCCGGCCTCGAACTGTCTCCGGCGACCATCCGCAACATCATGGCCGATCTCGAAGAAATGGGCTTTGTCGCCAGTCCGCATACGTCTGCCGGCCGCGTGCCGACACCGCGTGGATATCGGGTATTTGTCGATACATTATTGACGGTGCAACCGATTGACGCAACGGCGCTGGAATCAAAAATGCAGCCGCGCCTGACAACCAATTCACCGCAAAAAATCATTGCCAATGCGGCGCAGGTATTATCGTCGCTGTCGCAATTTGCCGGAGTCGTCCTGACGCCACGCAATGAATCGGTATTCCGGCAAATCGAATTCCTGCGCCTGTCCGAGAAACGCATCCTGCTGGTGATCGTATCGCCCAATGGCGACGTACAGAACCGGCTGTTGCTGACGGATGCCGATTACACGCCGTCACAGTTGATACAGGCGGCAAATTACATCAACCAGCATTATGGCGGCTTGAGTTTCGCTGAAGTGCGCGCCCGCCTGCAAGACGAACTGCGGCAATTGCGCGACGACATGACCAGCCTGATGCAGGCTGCAGTTGAAATCGGCAGCGATGTGATGACGGAACACATGGAAGACGTGGTGATTTCCGGCGAACGCAACCTGCTGAGCGTCTCGGATCTTTCTTCCAACATGGCTTCATTGCGCAAGCTGTTTGAAATGTTCGAACAGAAAACCGGCCTGATGCAATTGCTGGACGTATCCAGCAAGGCGACCGGCGTGCAGATTTTTATTGGCGGCGAGTCGCAACTGATGCCGATGGACGACATGAGCATGGTGACCGCACCGTATGAAGTCAATGGCAAGATCGTCGGCACGCTGGGGGTGATCGGCCCTACCCGCATGGCTTACGAGCGCGTGATCCCGATTGTCGATATTACGGCGAAACTGCTGTCGAATGCCTTAAGCCATACCTGAAGATGCGCCAATCGGGCAGGATCATCTACCCCGATGCGGGCAATCCGGCTTGGTGCAATGTCCATAGAGCGCGAGCGCATGTTCTGAAATGTCGAAGCCGCGCTCTTTGGCTATTTTTTGCTGGCGCTTTTCGATTTCGGAATCGTAAAATTCTTCTACCAGCCCGCAATCCAGGCACACCAGATGATCGTGATGGTTACCTTGATTCAGTTCAAATACGGCCTTGCCGGTTTCAAAATGATTGCGATGCAATAGACCGGCCTGCTCGAATTGCGTGAGGACACGATATACCGTTGCCAGGCCGACATCCAGATTTTCGGTCAGAAGAACCTTGTACACGTCCTCTGCGCTCAGATGGCGCACATTACTATTCTGGAATATTTCAAGAATCTTGAGTCTTGGCAGCGTTGCCTTGAGGCCGCTTGCTTTCAGTTCGGAAGGGTTGTTAGGCATATAGATGGCAAGATTGGCATTTGTCGGACAAGAGCAGAAAGCCGTGGATCAACCGGAATGTGCTTTTATCAGGGTTTGATCGGCGTTTCCTTGGTGCAGCGTTATTCCATTCTCAACAAACAGAAATCTGCTTTATCATATAGTGTTTTAGCACAAACACTCAATCAATTCAGATCTCTTATGCGAATCCTGCCAAGTTATCCCGCCCGCATGCCAGCCGTTATTGGCGGACTGTGTATTGCCCTTGCTGTTTGCCTGCCGGGATGCGCATCGAAAAATCCGCTCATGGAAGAACCTGCCGCAGCCGCGAGCGCACATCCGGCAGAGCCGGC
>DATEZO010000108.1:0-10043 GCA_035255485.1 Burkholderiaceae bacterium | reverse complement strand
CGGGCATCCGGATGACCTGGCGTTGTTCGTCAAGGGTATCAGGATTGCCCGCCGGATCATTGCCTCGCCCCTTCTGGATCGCCATCGCGGCGCGGAACGCTATACCGGGCACGCCATGACGGACGATGAGATACGGGAAGTTGTACGCCAGCGCGCCGACACCAATTATCACCCGGTCGGCACCTGCAAGATGGGCATCGACGAGATGGCCGTGGTGGATGCCCAGTTGTGCGTGCACGGCATAGTCGGCCTGCGCGTCGTCGATGCGTCCATCATGCCCACGCTCATCGGTGGCAACACTTGCGCACCCAGCGTCATGATCGGCGAGAAGGGCGCGCAAATGATCCAGGATCAGTATCAGGGATCAGCAGTGCCCAGCCGGACGGCGGTTTCTGCTGGTTAATTTCTAACAACTGAATATCGGAAATGCCCGATTCATTGACGGCGCCAACCGCATGACATGAATCGCCAAGGCTAACACTGGACGCTGGGCAGTGGAACGGACGTGTTGCTGGCTGAATCAGTTTCGTGTCTTGCTGATCCGGTGGGCCAAGAGAAAGCGAAGAACTATCGCGTTCATCCGTCTCGCCTGCGGCAATCCCCACTTGGTCGATCATACGACTGCTGAGATAGGCACTAAGACATTGGCCTATTTCTTTTCCCACCATTCTCCAATCAGAACTGCAAGGTATGTCAGGCAGCCAGCGGCAATGATAAAAGCTCCCACAGTTGATTTGTCCTTTGCTAGATAGGTAATGCCGCCGCAAGCGATGAGAAACACGCCAATAGCCTTGAGAATCGCGCTGGCATTCATGGTTGGGCGGGAGGCGTGGTTTTCGTGCAAGAGATTGATTGCCTTGTCAGCCATACGCGCCTTTTGTCTGTCAGCCTCCATACCTGGCTGAAAAAAGATGGTTTCATTTTGCCACCTTATAAAGAGGATGAATGTAAGAGCTGCTTTTCCAGCAAGCGCGGATAACGATGCTCTAGGTTACGAATATCGTAACCTCGTCAGCAGTCAACAAGTTGTCCGTCGACGAGGTGATCCCTTTTTGCGGCCTGTGGAAACGGTATTGAACAGATTCTTCTATGCCACAGAAGCGAAATGGCATTAATCAAAAAATAAAATTGCTTCGTCGTTTTCAGGACCGTATGCATCGAAAAATGGTACTTAATTTTCCGTACCCGCTTCACTAAACTCCATTGTAATGCGTGCCCGCTTTCCGAGCGAATATGTTTGTGCGGCGGAACAGAAAGAGGACGCGTGGAGTTGCTGCATCAATAGCAACTGCCTCCACGGCGCGCTTCCTCGTTTGACGGTAACGATCGCTCTACCTCTTTGTGCTCGCCAAGGCTGGGACGTTGGGCTTCATGCAAAGGATATGCTGGATGACGAACAACTCTACTCTTCTCACCGCTTTATTAGTCGCGAGCAGTACGAGCTTCTTTTCGAGCATGATGATCGTAGGCACAGAACGTTGGCATGGCTCTCATTCCTTGGATCATGATATGAGTGCGGCCCAGAAATTCCACACGCGGCCAGTACCAAGAGTAGGGGGGATTTCCTTTTTCATTGGCATGTTGGCAGCCAGTGCGTACTTTTTTCTGAGTGAAGAGACCGAGACAACCCTTGTCCATGTCAAGCTCTTGTTTGCGGCGCTGCCTGCCTTCCTGGTCGGATTTGTGGAGGACCTGACGAAAAAGGTGTCTGTCACCACTCGACTTCTGGCGACTTTCGCCAGTCCGTTGATCGCCAGTTGGCTCCTCGGTGCCATTCTCCCACGCATGGATGTCTGGATCATCGACGTACTGCTGAGGGTGACGCCTATCGCGTTGGTGGTAACGGCGTTTGCTGGCGCAGGCATCGCCAATTCAATCAATATCATCGACGGCTTCAATGGCCTTGCCGCGCTCACCGCCATCATGATTCTCGGCTGTATGGGTCTGCTGGCATGGCAGGCTAACGATGTGTTCATCTTGCAGCTGGCAATGACGGGTGCTGGCGTAGCGTTAGGCTTTCTGATTTTTAACTTCCCCACGGGACGCATTTTTATGGGAGACAGCGGCGCATACTTCCTGGGTTTCTGGATTGCCGAGGTCGCTGTGTTGCTTGTCGTTCGTCATCCATCGTTGACAGCGTGGCAGTTGCTGGCCATTTGCGCCTACCCGGTCATCGAAGTCATCTACAGTATCTACCGGAAGAAATTTATCAGAAAGATGAGTCCCGGCCTGCCCGACCGGCTGCATTTCCACATGCTGGTCTATCGCCGGCTCGTCTCGCGCATCATCCCCCCCAGTGAGATGCGTCCCTGGCTTCGCAACGCCATGACAACGGCCACGCTGATGGCAATTAATGCGCCGTTTGCCTTTCTCGCGGCGTATTACGGGGACACCAAGCGTGCCGCGATTGCCTGCATTGTCGCGCAAGTATTTCTGTACATGGCGATTTATGCACGGCTGGTACGCGGACATTGGTGCCTCAATCCACTCGTCGGGCTTGGTCTTCTCCCTGAACACAAAACCAAGTCGATATAAGCGTCCATGTATGGACTGCCCACGTCTTGTTTAGCCGCACGGCTGCAACGCATGCAGAATATAGGGAATACGCAATGGTCAATGACGACGCAACACAAGTTCCTATTCCTCAGCATTACACTCGCGCAGGCATGCGCGACGAAACACGGACTCAAACAACGCTATCCTCTTCCAGAGCGGATCCGAACCTCTATATCGATCTGATCCTCGCAAACAGTTGGTTGGTTGCCGGAATAGCGGCCATCGTGATCGCTGCGGGCCTGGCATACGCTTTCCTTTCTATACCGATATACAAAGCAACGGTTCTTTTTCAGGTCGAGGATATCGGTGCGCTACCAAGAGCAGTTTCCCCTACCGATTCCTTGAAATCCTTCGATATCAAGACGGCCGGCGCTCCGGAGTTGGAGGTATTGAAGTCCAGAATGGTGCTCTCCGCCGCAGTGGACAAGTCGCATTTGTACATCGACGTGAAGCCGCATTATTTCCCTGTGCTGGGCAGTCTGGCGGCGCGACATAACTTGGTAAACATCCTGCCGCCATGGCTGCTGACTTCGGAGCATGTGTGGAGCAACGCAAGAGTCGATGTGACCCGCTTCGACGTGCCGGGTGCATATGAACGCGCGGGTTTTGTGCTGACCATCCTGTCGGGCGAACGGTATTCCGTGACGCTCAAGGACGCAGGCGTCGCCTTTTCCGGACATGTCGGGCAGCTGCTGCGCGCGAATACGCCGATGGGCCCGCTGGATATACAGGTCGATCGAATCGTCGGCCGGCCCGGCGAGCAGTTCACGCTCGTCCGGCACCCCAGGCTTGAGGCCATCGAAAAGCTTCAGCGTGAGATCGAAGTCGGCGAAAAAGGGCGGCAGTCCGGCGTGATTGCCGTGGCGCTGGAAGACTCCGATCCACAGCGCGCAGCAGCGGTCCTGAACGAAGTCGCGCATCAATATCTGATGCAGAACGAGCATCGCATCTCGGAAGGCGCGGAAAAGCAGCTGGCCTTTTTGGAAAGGCAACTGCCCGAGCTAAAAAAGACCCTGGAAGAATCCGAATTCAAATATAACGAAGCGCGAAACCGATGGGGAATGGTCGATCTGGGTGAAGAGGCCAAGGGGCTGCTGCAGGTGTCTGTACTAGGTCAAACCAAACTGCTTGAACTCAACCAAAAAAAGGCAGAACTGATGGCCCGCTTCGAAATGGGACATCCTGCAGTCCAGGCCATCACTAACCAGATTGCGGCGCTCAATCGCGAAGCGGACCATGTGAATGGAAAGATCAAGCGATTGCCGCAAATCGAACAGGAAATCCTGCAGTTGCGCCGCGATGTGAGCGTCAACACGGATGTCTACACCAATGTCATGAACGCGGCCCAGCAATTGCGGCTGGCTTCCGCTAGCAAGGTTGGCAACGTACGTCTGCTGGATTTGCCGGAGACACCAGTTACGCCGGTCAAGCCCAAGCGCGCGCTGGCGGTCTTGTCCTCAGCCGTGCTGGGCTTGCTTCTGGGGTTGCTGGCAGTGCTGGCCAAAAAGATGCTGGGCGGGCGCGTCTACAACCCGATGGAAATCGAGCGGAGCCTGCAGGTGCCGGTCGCCGGTATTGTCTTGCACAGCAACAGCCCCAAGAACAGTGCCAAGGAAAAACGCAAGCCATGGCTCGCATGGATGAAAAAGGGCGATTCGGCCGCCGTTCTTCCGTGCGAGATGCCGGAGGGCGCCGCTGTCGAAGGGCTGCGCCGCCTGCAATGCTTGTTGCATGAGTCGCGTGCACGAGATGGACAAAGAATGATGCGGCTGACCTACGCTCCTGGCGCAGGAAAGCGCCATGGAAGTGCCCGTGTCGTCGCCATCGTTGGTCCCACTCCTGGGGTAGGCAAGTCCTTCATCTCCAGCAATTTTGCGGCTGTGCTCGCTTCCTCTCGGCGGCGCGTGTTGCTCATTGACGCTGACTTGCGCACCGGTGCGCTGCACCGACGCTTCGGACTGGAGCGGGGTGTTGGGCTGTGCGAAGCCGTCGGCAACCAGGTGAAGCTGGAGCAGGCAGTACACAGGGAGGTCATGCCTTTCCTCGATTTTCTTTCCACAGGCGGTCTGCCCAGGAGGCCCGTCGATGTGCTGTCCGATTCACAGTTTGGCGACATGCTGCAACATGCCGCTGGCGCGTATGACGTCGTCGTCATCGACACGGCTCCCTTGCTCACAGTCGCCGACACGCTGATGATCGTGCCGCATGCCGATCTTATCCTCAACATAGTGCGAGCGGGTAAAACGAATCTCGGCGAAATCGAAGAAGTGGAAAAGCAGCTTGAGCGCATGGGGGCCGGGCGCAGTGAAGTGGTCTACAACGACATGCGATCGCGCCAGACGCGCTATGGCTATGGCGCGGCTTATGTTTGACCGCTCACGGACGTTGTCCGCATGCCTGCGCCACGTCAGCCCATGCCCGGCATTCGCCGTCACATCGAGTTGGCAGCGAGGATAGCGGGGGCATATTGCAGGTGCTGCAAATACCAGTATCGGTCGAAAAATCACTTTTACAGCCACGCCATGTTTAATGTCGCCATTCTGACGCAATCTTATCCCTACCCGTCGGGAGAGCAGTTCCTCGAGGAAGAAATTCGGCATTGGGCATGCGCGCCTGGCGTGGAGGTGACCCTGTTGCCGCTGAACTGCAAAGGCGAGCCTCGCGATCTTCCATCGAATATTCATGTCGACACGTCGCTTGCCGTTGCCGTGACAAGACTATCGCGCGCCGCGAGCCTGATGAGTGCGGTCATGTCGCCCGTATTCTGGAAGGAAGTCGGACGCCTCAGGATGACCAGCAAGCTCACCGGGTATAGCGCAGTCAAGGCGCTGTATACCGTGATGTGGGTGTTGGCGATTCGCTGCGGCCTGAAGCAGTGCCTTCGCCGCAACGGCAGCTTCGACCTGGTGTATTGCTATTGGAATGACACACAGGCTTTTGCGGCTGCGTTGCTCAAACGTGAAGGCATGGTTCCACATCTAATATCGCGACTGCATGGTTTTGATCTGTATGTCGAACAGCGGCCGCGCGGCTACATGCCGTTGAAGTGGCAATTCCTCGCCGAATTTGACCGGCTTTACCCTATATCCAGCCAAGGCCGTCGTTACTTGCATCAAACATTTCGCGCACCCTTGTCGAAGATACATGTGGCACGTCTTGGTGTGGCATTGCCGACTACCTGTGCGACGCAGACGGACAGCGAATGCTTGCATGTCGTGTCCGTTGCCTTCTGCCTGCCATACAAGCGCATCGATCGCATTATTGACGCGCTAAGTCTTGTCTCGCAAAAGCGCCCGGAACTACGCATTTCGTGGACGCATATCGGCGACGGTCCGTTGTTCGAAGAGCTGCAGGCGTATGCCAGATTGCGACTGAATGACGGCAAGCTGGAATGGCAATTCCTGGGGCAGCTTTCCAACGAAGCGGTACGCAACTACTTTGCCGCGCATGCCGTTGATCTGTTCATCAACTCCAGCGAAGTGGAGGGGGTGCCGGTTTCGATCATGGAAGCGATGAGCTTCGGTGTGCCGGTGGTTGCACCGGATATAGGTGCGGTACGCGAAATCGTATCGGACAAATGCGGCGCACTCCTGACTAAGAATCCAGGACCAAGCGATATTGCCGATGCCATTCTGTCGATATATCCGAAATTGAAGCAGGCCGGACAAAGGAGTGCTGCACGCTGCACTATCGAACAGCATTACGATGCACGGCGAAACTATGGAGGATTCATTGAAAGTTTGTTGCGTGATAGCGGCAACGTCGCAGCGGTCACGCAGCCCATCTCTGGCGGCGATGTGCGCCGGAACGAACAGGGCAGCAGTCACGCCGCTGCCTATGCCGGGCAGTCGGTCGGGGGCTGCGCGGAAAACGGCCTAAACACCGCGTGATGCCAAACCATTGCTTTTGTCCGCTGTCATCTTGTTCTTGCGAGCTGCCCATTCATGCATCCCATTACTGCATTTCGTCTTGATCTGCGCCTGCTGTTCCAGAACTTTGCGCGCATGCTTGGTGTGCAACTTCTGACTGCTGCGATCCAGTTGGCGATCGTCGCGCTCATTGCCAAGGGATATGGCCCGCGCGGTAGCGGGGTATATGTGGTGTCGCTGCTGTTACCAATGCTGCTGGTGACGTTCCTCAACCTGGGCGCCAATTCTTCCAATGTTTATTATCTCGGGGGCGGATGGTTCCCTGTTCATACGGTATGGAAAACCAGTTTGGCACTGATTCTGGTGCTGGGTGTGGCTGGTTTGCTTCTCGGGGCGGGAGTAATCCTGTTCAAGTCTGGAGACTATTTCCCCGGAATCGATCGGCCGGTACTGTGGGTCGCGTTGCTTGCATTTCCATTCAGCCTGGCGCAAGGCTTCCTTAACAGTCTGTTCCAGGGGCTGCAGGATTTCCGGCGGCTCAACCTGTGCATGCTGGCCCAGCCGGCATTGACACTGAGCGGTATTGCGGCATTGCTCGCGGCTGGCCGCAGCGAGATACTGGGTCCCGTATGTGCGAATCTCGTCGGGGCATCCGGTGGCGCAGTGTTTTCCTGGCTGCTGTTGCGAAGGCACTTGAGATCAAGGGAGCAGGCTTCGTCGGGCGGCTATATGGACAAGGCGCTGCGCTACGGATTCAAGGCTTACCTGAGCAATCTGCTCACTTTCCTGCAAAGCCGTGCCGACACCTTTCTGATCAACATGCTGATCAATCCCGCCGCAGCAGGGATTTATTCCATTTCCTTTCAAATCGGCGAGAAGTTATGGATGTTGTCCCAGGCCGTGAGCATGGTGCTTTTGCCCAAGCTCTCTGCGATGACGAGAGACGAAGAGCGGCGCGTTCAGATCACGACAGCAATTTCGCGCATGGTGTTTGCCGTCTCGGCAGTTGGCGCTTTTTTTCTTGGCGTGCTTGCCTATCCTCTCATTCCGATGTTCTTCGGCGCGATGTATCGCCCCAGCTACGTCCCTTTCCTTCTTCTCTTGCCGGGAATGGTTGCACTGGCCCCGGCACGCGTCATCGCCAATGATATCGCCGCGCGCGGTCGACCGGAACTGAATCTGTACATGGCGATGGCCGGTGTCGTGCTTACCGTGGCAGGCAATCTCATCGTCCTGCCGCATCTTGGCATTCATGGCGCCGCCATCGTCACTTCAGTGGCCTACATCGTCGATCTCATGATGAAGATTCTTACCTATCGGGCCATTACGCAGGCGCCTTTCTTCAGTCTGTTGCTGATGCGGCGGAATGATGTGCGCGATGTCGTTGGCGCATTCAAGCCGCCTTACGGAAGCCATGCGGCTTCGCCTTGACGGTAAGCGGGAATAAAAACGGATTTATCGACAGCAGCATTCGCACAAACGGATCTCCTTGGAGCGGTGATGGACATGGAAAAGCGGGAGTATCGATCACATGGCAGCAGCGCTCATTACTGCGCGGCGCTTGCCATCGCATTCCTGCTGCATTACCTGCTCACGCCTGCCGAAGTCGCCCATGGACAAGGCTCGATGCCGGCAGATCAGATACGCGCCGTGGCAGGAGGTCTGTGCGCATTCGTTGCAGGCCTGGGCGCGGTACGCGAGAACGGCTTCTACCGCTTGGTGCCGCCGTTGATGCTCCTGAGCGCATGGATTTTGCTGACCAACTGGCCGCCGGCGTCATGGTATGTCCTGGCTTCCCTGGCCTTCGTCTGGTTTGGCGCCGTGATCGCGGCTGGATTGGTCCGTGGCAGTCTGCGGCCGCTCTTGCTGCGATCGCTCGACTTCCTGCTCGCGGCCTGGCTAATTTCATTTGCCGTGCAGTTCGCTCTCTATATCGGCTGGGGCATCGTCATCGATGTCCATCAGATATTCCATCCGTACAGCGAGGCCCGCATCTCCTCCGGCTGGGACGACGGCCTGTTGCGGATGACGGGCGTGCATATCGAGCCCGGAACCTATTCGAACTGGGTGTATGGCCTCGTATTCTTGCGTGGTTTGGCGAGGAGGCGGTTTTTCGATTTTTTCAGCGTAGTGGCGATCGCCAGCACGCTGCTAACTTTTTCCTTCTGGGGAATTTTGTCTGCGTCGATTTACCTGTTTGCGGCCTGCATGTCCTCGCTCTCGGTCATGCGCTCGGGAACGTTGGCCAAGCTGCTCGCCATCGCCGTTGTCCTTGCAGGAACGTATACCTTCGTGGCAGACCTTGGGGTGGACGAGGTCGCGGAGTATCTCTATCAGCGCTCGACCATGGGCGACAGTTCCGGCGACTCGAAGCTTCGCGCCTACGACGGCTTCCTGCGCGAATTCGACGAAGTCCTCGTGCTTGGCAAGCCGCTCGACCATGATTTTTGCCAGGGCTGCGAATCACCCCAGGATGCCGGTGTGCTGCTCAACTCCATCATTCTGCTGGGTCTGCCGGTCAGTCTTGCCGTCTTCGGAGTCGCGGGCTACACCGCATATGCGATAGGAAGGCTGCCCGGCCTGCTGGCTTATCTCCCTCTGCTCTTTGGAAAATTCTATGTCTATGAGCCGATCCTCTGGCTCATCTTCTGCACATGCATTCTGACCGTCTGGGTGCTTATGGAAAGTTCGCGCAGACTGCCAAAACACCTACCTTCATTTTCCTCCATCCTTCCGGGAAGATAAAAATGCCAATCTCGTCGCCTTCGCACCAGATTCGTGAATTTTCTGTCCTGTTGCCCGTGTATGCGGGGGAAACTTCCGGGAACCTCGAGAAATGCATGGACAGTATCGCCGCGTCGACATGCCTGCCGCAACAAGTGGTCGTGGTGGAAGATGGACCTCTTCCTGCCGAGCTGCACAAGGCAATCGATGCTTACCATGACATTCTGCCGCTCGACAACGTTCGCCTGCGCCAGAATGTGGGCCTGGCCGATGCGCTGAATGCGGGATTGCAGGAGTGCGAATGCGACACCGTGGCCCGCTGCGATGCCGACGATATCAATCGGGCTGATCGCTTCCAACGGCAAATCGATGTGCTTAACAATCATGCGGAAATCGGGATCGTCGGCAGTGATACCACCGAGTTCGATGCGGAAGGAGGCACCTGGCGTGCGGGCAGGCGTCTGCCCGTGTCTCCTGATGCCTTGGCCAAGTTTGCCCGCATGCGCAATCCACTCAACCATCCCACGATCATGTACCGGCGCAGCGTGATTCTATCCGTGGGCGGTTATCCGAACTTCCAAGGCCTTGAGGATTATGCATTGTGGGTCAGGTGCCTGCTGCGCGGAGTCAAGATCATGAATATTCCGGAGCCGCTGGTACACATGCGCACTGGTTCGTCCCAGTTCGGCCGCCGGCGAGGCCTTCGTTACGCGAGGGCGGAGCTGGCGCTGGCCAGATCGTTTTATGAAAGCGGCTTTCTTGACCTGAGCGGGTACCTGTTCTTCCTCGCTTCCAGGATTCCTGTGCGCATGCTCCCGGCCCCGCTTGTGGCCCTGGTGTATCGCAGCGCGCTGCGCTAGCCCGTCATCCATGCCATTGGCACCGGCAACCGGA
>DATEZO010000107.1:0-24160 GCA_035255485.1 Burkholderiaceae bacterium | reverse complement strand
TTACATGGCGGAATTGTTCGATGCGGTTGCGCGCACCAACACCATCCTGATCGACCTCAACCGCGACCTGTGGGGCTATATTTCGCTCGGCTACTTCAAGCAGCGCACCAAGGCCGGCGAAATCGGCTCGTCCACCATGCCACACAAGGTCAATCCGATCGATTTCGAAAATTCGGAAGGCAACCTCGGCATGGCGAATGCGGTGCTGAAGCATCTTTCGGAAAAACTGCCGCTGTCGCGCTGGCAGCGCGATCTGACCGATTCGACGGTATTGCGCAATATCGGTGTCGGCTTCGGCTATGCGCTGTTGGCCTACGACAGTTGCCTGCGCGGCCTGAACAAGCTGGAAGTTAACCCGGCGCGCATGGCGGAAGACCTGGACGCAACCTGGGAAGTGCTGGCCGAACCGGTGCAAACCGTGATGCGCCGCTACGGCATCGAAAATCCTTACGAGCAACTGAAGGAACTGACGCGCGGCAAGGGCATTTCCCGGGACGCGCTGCATGCATTCATTCGCGGACTGGCCATCCCCCAGGAAGCCAGAGATCATTTGCTGGCCATGACGCCGGCCAATTATGTCGGCCTGGCGGTGCAACTGGCGCAGAACATCTGACGCATGCCGCGCAACGGCCGGCGCAAGCGCTGCCGGCCGGTTTTGGCAGCATAGAGCGCTTTGGGATTGCATAAATTACTACCTCGTGTATTTTTCAACACCCGCGCATTCATTGCGCATATAGTGGTTATTTTGCCTATACTCCCGTAGATATCCACCTCTGCTAGTCTGAAGGCGCTTGCCGTTCCGGCGGAAGCGCTTGAAGCATGCACCGCAAGAAAATTGCCTGAGTCCTACCGCGAATCCTGCACTCCACCTACAGTCCACCCAATTGGGCACTACCTGCAATGCCTACCCTGACGCAAAATTTTTCACCTGTCTTTGATGATTGCGCAACCCGCCAGGCACGAATAGATTTTTTTTGGTATATTAGTTCTAACTAGAACTTGTTGCGATAAAGAAAACAATCATGACACGATATACCCGAACCGCCATCCTGCTGCACTGGCTGAGCGCCGCGTTGATTGTGTCTGGCTTCGTGCTGGGCGTGACGATGGTCGATATACCGGGCCTGACGCCAACCAAGCTGAAATATTTTTCCTGGCATAAATGGATTGGCGTGACCGTGCTGGGACTGGCCTGCGCACGCCTGCTGTGGCGGCTGGCGTATCCTGCGCCGACTTATCCGCAGACAATGCCGCACTGGCAGCAAAAAGCCGCTACCGCGCTGCATGTCATGCTGTACGTGCTGCTTTTCGCGGTGCCGGTGTCGGGGTATTTCTACAGCCTGGCCGCAGGCGTGCCGGTAGTCTATCTCGGCGTGATCCCGCTGCCCGTCCTGATGGATGCCAACCCGGCCTTGAAGCCGGTGCTGAAGCAGGTGCATTACCTGCTCGACATGACCCTGCTGGCGGCGGTCGGCCTGCATGTGCTGGCGGCACTCAAGCACCAGTTCATCGACCGGGACGGCGTCGTCAAGCGCATCCTGCCGTAACCGTATCCCTTTCCAACCGAGGACTGACTCATGCTGATTCGCTCTGTTTTATCCAAAAGCGCGCTGGCCGCGCTCTGCCTTGCCTTGCCCGCGCTCGCCGCGCCGCTGAAAGTCGATGGCGCGAAAAGCGCCGTCCATATCGTATTCAAGCAGATGAACGTGCCGGTCGAGGCGAAATTCAACAAGTTCACCGCGCAGATCGATTTCAACAACGCCAAACCGGAGACATCCAAAGCGACGGTCGACATCGATATCCCGAGCTTCGACCTGGGCGACCCGGAATACAACAAGGAAGTGCTGAAAAAGGAGTGGTTCAACGCCGCCCGGTATCCCAAAGCCGATTTCGTCTCGAGCGCCATGAAGCCGGGCGCGAACGGCCGGTTCGACGTCACCGGCAAGCTCACCATCAAGGGCAAGAGCGCCGATGTCAGCTTTCCGCTCAGCGTGAAGAAGGAAGGCGCCAGCCAGGTTTTCGAAGGTGCACTGCCGATCCGGCGGCTGGCCTTCAACATTGGCGAGGGCGAATGGAAGGACACCGACATGGTCGCCGATGAAGTCGTCATCAAATTTCGCGTCGTCACGCAATAATCCCTCTGCTCAACCACCACTACAAGGAAATCCGCATGACTCTCAAGCATCTCGTCGCCGCCCTGCTGGCCGCCAGCACCACTTCCGCCTTCGCGCAGACCTACAATATCGACCCGAACCATACCTATCCGAGCTTTGAAGCCGATCACATGGGCATCTCGGTCTGGCGCGGCAAGTTCACCAGGACCAGCGGTACCGTGACGCTCGACCGCGCCGCGAAAACCGGCACGATGGACATCACGATCGATGTCAATTCGCTCGATTTCGGCCATGCAAAAATGAACCAGCACGCCAAGTCGAAGGACATGTTTGACGTCGAGAAATTCCCGACCGCGACCTACAAGGGCACATCCATCAAATTCGACGGCGATCGTCCGGTAGCGGTGGAAGGCGACCTGACGCTGCATGGCGTAACGAGGCCGGTGACCCTGGCCATCAACAAGTTCAAATGCATCCCGCATCCGATGCTCAAGCGCGAAGTATGCGGCGCGGATGCCTCCGCCGGATTCAAGCGTACCGACTTCGGCCTGAATTACGGCACGCCGATGTTCGCGCCGGAAGTGAAGCTCGCCATCCAGGTGGAAGCGCTCAAGGCCGACTGATCCACGCCATGAAAGAACCCTATCTGCGCAGCGTCCGCTTGCTGGCCGAGTGCTACCACGCATTTGAACAGATGTCCGGCGCCGGCATGCGCCGCGCCGGCCTGACGCCATCGCAGTTCGACATCATCGCCACCCTTGGCAACACGCCGGGCATGTCCTGCAAGGAGCTCGGCGAAAAAACGCTGATTACGAAAGGCACGCTGACCGGCGTGCTGGACCGGCTCGAAGCCAGGGGCCTGGTCCAGCGCGTCACCCAGAGCCAAGACCGGCGCAGCACGGTGATCCGATTGACGGCGCAGGGAGAAAAGGAATTCGAGCGGGTCTTCAAGCCGCATGTCGACTATTGCAAGCAACCGTTCCAGGGTTACAGTGCATCGGATTTTGCCGCACTGGAACAGGCACTCGCCAAACTGAAAATGCATCTCGAGGCCGCGCTCGAACGCCCCGCCGCATGACCGCGGCAAGAAGCATGGCTCCTGCCGGCAATGCAGAACAGGGGCGGCACGGCAACCCTTGGTCCATGGGGCTTGCCGTGCCATGTGCCGACCCGGCGTCCCGTAACCGGGATCGCCCGTCGAGGTTCCTCGAGGCGCCATCTGTTCCGGAGAAGCTTCGCCATCATGACAACGATCGCACCACCTTGACCAGGGCAGGGTCGTCCTCGTCCTTGCACCGTATGAAATTCAGCCGGGCGGCAAGCTTGAGCATCGATTCGTTCTCGGGCAGCACGCATCCGGTCATGCGTTTGTATTTCCCATCGCGTGCGGCCTCGAATAGCCGTTCCATCAGTATGGTGGCGATGCCGCGCCGGTTCCACTGATCGTCAAGCACTATGGCAAATTCACATGATTCTCCATCCGGATTGGGAGCAAACCGGGCGACCCCCACGATCCGCTCCGCTTCGCCTTTTTCTGCTGACAGGGCAATGAGTGCAAGCTCCCGATCGTAGTCGACCTGCGTCAGGCGGGCAAGCATCGTCGGAGTCAGCCCCCATACCGCGTTGAAAAAGCGCATGTACCGGGTTCGCTCGGACAGGCGGTCGACAAACGCGATCTCCAGGGCGGCATCTTCCGGGCGTATCGGCCTGATGTGCAGTACGTGTCCGCTACGCAGGTGTTCGACACGCTCCAGCCGCGCCGGATAAGGGTGTATCGCTATGTGACTGAAGCGCGGATCGGGAGCCAGGCTATCGGTGTCTATGGTGACGCGCGCATCGACCGCGATACATCCCGATTCATCTGCGATCAAGGGATTGATCTCCATGTCCACGACCCAGGGCAGTGCACATACCAGCTCCGAGATCTTCAAGAGCGCATCCAGGATCGATTCCGTGTCGACACCGGGAATATGACGATAAGGCTGGAGCAGGCGCGCCGCGCGGGTGCGCGACATCAGTTCCTGGGCGAGACGACGGTTAAGCGGAGGCAGCCCGATTGCATTGTCCTGGATCACCTCGGAAGCAATGCCTCCTGCGCCAAAACGAATCACGCGACCAAAGGTGGCCTGGGAGGCAACACCGATCATGAGGCGGCGCCCATAGCGCTTCTCGATCATCGGTTGCACGATGACGCCTTCCAGGCGCGCGTCCGGCCGCAACTGGAGAACCCGTTCGATCAACGCAGCGTATTCCAGGATCAGGCTCTCTTCACTGCGGATATTGAGGCAGACGCCCTTCACGTCGGAAAGGTGTTCGATGTCGTAGGACAGAAGCTTGATGGCGACGGGAAAGCCGATATCCCGTGCGATGGCAAGCACCTGCTCCACGGAAGTGCCGATCTCCGTTTGGGCGAAGGGAATGCCGAAGCAGGCCAGCAGACGCGCGGCTTCGGCTTCGTTCAGTTGCCGGCGGCCGGCACGTTGCGCCTCCACCGCAATGGCACGCGCCGCCTCAAGGTCCGGCGACGTACCCGAGATCAGCGGAGGAGGCACTTCCAGCAGCAGATCCTGTGCCATCCGGTATTGCGCCAGCGTGCCGAAGGCTGCCACTGCGCTTTCCGGCGAGCGAAACGCGGAGAGTTGCGACTCCGCGGCCAGGTCGCGGCCGGGGCTCAAGTCGATTTCACCGATCCAGGCGGTGAGTACGGGCTTGCAGGAATGCTGTGCGCAATCGATGATGGTCCGCGCCGCGTCATCGGAGGCCAGGACCTGCTGCGGTGAAAACAGGGTCAGCACCGCATCGACTCCATCGTCGTCGAGCAAGAGCTTGAGCGCTGCCGCAAGGCGCGATGCGGTTGCATCGCCGAGAACATCGACCGGATTGCCACGCGGCCAGTGCATTGGCAGGCAGGCGTCGAGTGCCGCAAGGGTGGATGCCGACAACTGCGCGATTTCCACGCCGGCTTCGGCAGCGTAATCGGCGGCCATGACCCCGGGCCCGCCCCCGTTAGCGATGACGGCAAGCCGATTGCCGCGCGGTAGCCGACCCGCGCCAATCAATTGCTCGGCAGAGAATAGCTCGGCGTACGTCCTGACGCGAACCGCACCACATCGACGCAGCACGGCATCGAACGTGGCATCGTCGTTTTCAGGCGAGCCGGTGGGGCCGTTCGCAGCGTTGATTCCCGCAAGGTGGCGTCCGGCTTTGAGCACGATGACCGGCTTGGCACGCGCGGCGGCGCGCAGCCCGGAAATGAATCGCCGCGCGTCGCGCACGCCCTCCATGTAGATCAGGATGCTGTGCGTCTGCGTGTCCTGGGTCAGGTAATCCAGGATCTCACCGATGTCCAGGTCGATGCCGGCGCCCATCGAGATCACACTCGAAAATCCGATTCCCGAGGCTTGCGCTCCGTCCACCAGCGCCGCGGCGACCGCGCCGGACTGGGAAACCAGTGCCATCGATCCGGGCAACGCCATGCGACGGGCAAAAGTCGCATTCAGCCCGATCTGTGGCCGCATGATGCCCAGGCAATTGGGTCCGATGATACGCATGCCGTGGGCATGCGCCGCAGCAAGCACCTGTTGCTCAAGCCGATGGCCCTCGGGGCCAAGTTCGCCGAAACCGGCCGAAAGCACCACCGCGCTTCGCGCGCCGGCCTTGCCTGCGTCGTCGATGATGGTGGGAACGGTGACGGCGGGAGTCGTCACCAGGATCAGGTCGACTCGACGCCCGATCGCCGCAATCGACGGATGGCACGGAAAGCCGGCCACGCTCCGGTGCTTCGGATTGACTGCAATCAACTCACCCGCATATCCGGCGGAGCGCAGGTTATCGAAAACGATATGCCCAAGCGAACCGACCCGCTCGCTGGCACCGATCACTGCGATGCTGCCAGGAGAAAACAAATGCTCGAGGTAGTGGGCGCTCATTGCTGTTACCTATTGTGAATTCTTCCGTAGGGAAACCGGTTTCTTTTCCACCCTGGTCCGGCAGGCCGATGCTTGCGCCACTGCAGCGATGGTCGTTTTCGCAAGCGCCAGATCGCCTGCGAGCAGTAGCACGCATCCCCGCACCAGGCAAGACCAAGGAGCAGATTCCGATAGTCTAGAGCAGATTTCGCATGGGCATGCGCCCCCGCCAGCGATACGCAACGCTGCCGTGTGCCCAGCCGTCCCATAGTACCCGGACAGGCATGCAACATCTGCATTTTCCTGAATCGATCTTTATACGAGAGAGGCCTTTTTTATGGATTCTGAGCCAACGGCCTGTCGACATCCGCAATCTAAAAAAAAGCCGGCTCGAAAGCCGGCTTTTTCTGAGAACAGAGAGATCAAACCACCGCGCCGCCGGTTTCATCCTTTTCCTTGACCGGCTTGATCAGGTCTTCGCGCTTGACGCCCAGCCACATGGCCACCGCCGCGGCAACGAACACTGACGAATAAATCCCGAACAGAATGCCGATGGTCAAGGCGATTGCAAAATAGTGCAGCGTCGGGCCGCCGAACAGCATCATCGACAGCACCATCATCTGGGTCGATCCATGCGTAATGATGGTGCGCGAAATCGTGCTGGTGATCGCGTGGTTCATCACGCTCGGCGTAGCCAGCTTGCCGTAGCGGCGGTCGCGAAAGGTTTCACGCACCCGGTCGAACACCACCACCGATTCATTCACCGAATAGCCGAGCACAGCCAGCACCGCAGCCAGCACGGTCAACGAAAATTCCCATTGGAAAAAGGCGAAGAAGCCGAGAATGATGACCACGTCATGCAGGTTTGCAATGATGGCCGACACGGCGAATTTCCACTCAAAGCGAAAGGCGAGATAAATCATGATGCCGATCACGACCATGCCGAGCGCCATCAGGCCATCATGCGCCAGCTCTTCGCCGACCTGCGGCCCCACGAATTCGACGCGCTGCAGTTTCACGCTCTCGTCCTGCACTTTCAGCGCCGCCATGACCTTCTCGCTCAATTGCGATGAATTGACATTTTTTTGCGCTGGCAGGCGGATCATCACGTCATGCGCGGTGCCGAAACTCTGGACCTGATTATCGGTGTATCCCAGCCCTTCAATCGTTTTGCGGATCGATTCGACGTTGGCTGCCTTCGGATAAGTGACTTCCATCACCGTGCCGCCGGTAAATTCAATCGACAGATGCAGGCCCTTGTTAACCAGGAAAAACACCGCAGCGACAAACGTCAACGCCGAAATTACGTTGAATATCAACGCATGGCGCATGAACGGAATGTCTTTTTTAATCCGGAAAAATTCCATTGCTTTTCTCTCTTTTCACTATTTCACCCTCTCCCCTGAAGGGAGAGGAATTGCAAGCATGCTGTCAGGCCGTCGGCTTCCATACTGTGCCGATCGACACTTTGGTCAGTTTCTTCTTGCGGCCGTACCACAGATTGGCAATGCCGCGCGAAACAAATACCGACGAGAAAATCGAGGTCAGAATACCGATGCAATGCACCACGGCAAAGCCGCGCACGGCACCGGAGCCGAAAATCAGCAAGGCCAGCCCGGCGATCAATGTCGTAACGTTGGAATCGAGAATGGTGGCCCAGGCACGTTCGAAACCGGTGGCAATCGCTGCCTGGGGCGTATTGCCGGCACGCAGTTCTTCCCGGATGCGCTCGTTGATCAGCACATTGGCATCAATCGCCATGCCGAGCGTAAAGGCAATCGCGGCAATGCCGGGCAAGGTCAGCGTTGCCTGCAGCACCGACAGGATTGCAATCAGCAGCAGTAGATTGACCGCCAGCGCCGTCACGCTGAAAAAACCGAACAGCAGGTAATACAGCATCATGAAGATGGCAATCGCCGCAAAGCCGTACAGCGTCGAGTTGAAGCCTTTCCTGATATTGTCGGCGCCGAGCTGCGGACCGATGGTGCGCTCCTCGATGATTTCCATCGGCGCCGCCAGCGAACCGGCACGCAGCAGCAGGGCCAGGTCGCCGGCTGCTTCGGGCGAGCCCATGCCGGTGATCTGGAAGCGCGCCCCCAGCTCATCGCGGATGGTCGCCACGGTCAGCACTTCGCCCTTGCCTTTTTCGAACAGCACGATCGCCATCGCCTTGCCGATCTTGCCGCGCGTTGCTTCGCGCATCTTGCGGCCGCCGTCGCCGTTCAGGTCGATGCCGACTGCGGGTTGCTGATTCTGGTCGAAGCTGGCCGATGCGCTGGAAATATAATCGCCAGTGATGATTGGCTCCTTGTACAGCACGACTGGAGCGCCCTTGCCGACCTTGAACAGTTCGGAACCAAAGGGGATCGCTGCGGTTTCTTCCGTGCCGCGTGCCACCGATTCATCCACCATGCGCACTTCCAGCGTCGCGGTACGGCCGATGATGTCCTTGGCACGCGAAACATCCTGTACGCCAGGCAATTCCACCACGATACGATCCGCGCCCTGGCGCTGGATTACCGGCTCGGCAACACCCAGCTCATTCACCCGCTTCGACAACGTAGTGATGTTTTGCGCCACACCATCGTCCACAGTCTGTTTCAGCGCAGCCGGTTTCAAGGCAACAATCAGCTTCAGGTCATTGGCATCCGGCGCGTCCGTCAACGCTGCTTCCGAGAGCTGTGACGCGATCAGTTCCTTCGCCTGCGTGCGCGTTTCCGCTTCGCGGAATTGCACCTCGATCTGGTCACTGTTGCGCGTAATGCCGGCATGGCGAACATTCTTGTCGCGCAGCATTGAACGGATACTGGCCTGCAAGCCTTGCAGTCGCTTGTTGACCACTGCCTTGGTATCGACCTGCATCAGGAAATGCACGCCGCCGCGCAAGTCCAGTCCGAGATACATGGGCGCCGCATGCAGGCTTTGCAGCCACTTTGGCGTATTCGGCAACAAATTGAAGGCGACGGTATAGGTTGGATCGGCCGGATCGGCATTCAGCTCTTTTTCCAGCAGCGCCTTGGCCTTGAACTGCGTATCGGTATCGGCAAAACGGGCGCGTACCGAACCCTGGGTGCCGATATTCTCGAAAAACACGCCGTCCGGCTGGATGCCGTTTTTCTGCAGCGCCTGTTCCACCAGCCCCATCGTGGAAGACGTGACTTTCACGGTGGCTTTTGCGCTGCTGATCTGCACGGCCGGCGATTCGCCGAAAAAATTCGGAATCGTATACAGCACGCCAAACAGCAGGGCGATGACGATGATGATGTATTTCCAGAGCGGATAGCGATTCATAGTGATTCAGTGTTCAGTAGGGGGCCGGCTTCGTGCGCAGGAAGGCTCGCATCGCGAATATTCCTGCGCCACCCATTACAACGACTTGATCGTGCCCTTTGGCAGCAACGTGGTGATGGCGCTTTTCTGCACCATGATTTCAGTGCCATTGGCTACTTCCAGCGTGGCATAGCCTTCGCTGACCTTGACAATTTTTCCAAGCACGCCGCCGGCGGTCACGACTTCATCGCCCTTCGCCAGCGCTTCCATCATGGCTCTTTGTTCTTTCTGGCGCTTCATCTGCGGACGAATCATCAGGAAGTACAGCACCACGAACATCAGGATGATTGGTAAAAAGCTGGTCAAATTGCTCTCGAGGCTAGCCGCGGTTTGTGCGTAGGCATTGGAAATAAACACGTTGCGCTCCATATTGTTGTGTGAAATAACCGGGCATTCTATCATCCGGGGCCGAATCTTCGGCGGCTATCCGCGCCATCTGCTGAGGCAGCGCAGGCAGCACTATACGCCGCGTGCGCGATCGGCATGGAAGCGTGCGACAAATTCCTGGAATTTCCCGGCGTCAATTGCCGCCCGCATCTCGCGCATCAATTGCAGGTAATAATGCAAGTTATGAATCGTGTTCAGGCGCGCTCCCAGGATTTCGCCGGCACGATGCAAGTGATGCAGATAGGCGCGCGAAAAATTACGGCAGGCATGACACTCGCAAGTTTCATCCAGCGGCAATTCGTCATCCTTGTAGCGCGCATTCTTAATCTTGATATCGCCAAATCGGGTAAACAGCCAGCCGTTGCGCGCATTGCGGGTCGGCATCACGCAGTCGAACATGTCGATACCGCTAGCCACGCCGGCGACCAGATCTTCCGGCGTACCGACGCCCATCAGATAATGCGGCCTGTCGGCAGGCAAACGCGGGCCGACATGCGCCAGCACCCGCATCATTTCTTCCTTTGGTTCACCCACCGACAAGCCGCCGATCGCAATGCCGTCGAAACCGGTTTCCTGCAATCCGGCCAGCGATTCGTCACGCAGATGCTCGAACATGCCGCCTTGCACGATGCCGAACAGGGCATTCGGGTTTTCGCCCTTATCAAAGGCATCACGCGACCGCTTCGCCCAGCGCAGCGACATGCGCATCGACTGCGCCGCTTCCCGCTCGGTCGCCGGCCGGCCATCGATCTGGTACGGCGTGCATTCATCGAACTGCATCACGATATCGGAATTCAGCGCGCGCTGGATCTGCATCGAGATCTCCGGCGACAGGAATAGCCGGTCGCCATTGATCGGCGAGGCGAACTTCACGCCTTCTTCCGTGATCTTGCGCATGTCGCCCAGGGAAAACACCTGGAAACCGCCGGAATCGGTCAGGATCGGCCGGTCCCAGCCCATGAAGCGATGCAGGCCGCCGAATTTTTCCATCGTTCCGATACCCGGCCGCAGCCACAGGTGGAAAGTGTTGCCGAGAATGATCTGGGCGCCGATGTCTTTCAATTCAGCCGGCGACATCGCCTTGACCGTGCCGTAGGTGCCGACCGGCATGAAAATGGGGGTTTCAATAACGCCATGATTGAGCGTAAGGCGGCCGCGACGGGCGTTGCCGTCGGTTTTCAATAGTTTAAATTCCAGCATGGCAATCTTGTTTAATCAAATCGTGAACCACTCAACACAGAGACACAGAGGCACAGAGGGCAGACCGACAATTGCCTTGTTTTTTCTCTTTGCTGTTCTCGGTGTCTCGGTGGTGAAAGGTTTTGTTTTTCTCGAAATTCAGCACGCAGCATTGGTCTGATCAATCGCTTTGCTCGACACAAGTCAACAGCATCGCATCGCCATAGCTGAAAAACCGATAGCGCTGTTCGATGGCATGACGATACGCGGCGCGCATCCGTTCGTAGCCGATGAAGGCCGACACCAGCATCAGCAGCGTCGATTTCGGTAAATGAAAATTGGTAATCAGACGGTCCACGGTCTTGAATGCATAACCCGGCGTGATGAACAGCCGCGTGTCGTCGCTGCCGGCTTCCAGCTTGCCCGACTGCGATGCCGACTCCAGCGCACGCAGACTGGTCGTGCCGACGGCAACCACACACCGTCCCGCCGCCTGCGCGGCATGCACCGCAGCCACTGTCTCGGCGGGAATCGTGTACCACTCGCTGTGCATCCTGTGCTCCGCCAGATTCTCGGTGCGCACCGGCTGGAAGGTTCCGGCGCCGACATGCAACGTCACGTAGGAAAACCCAACGCCCCTGGCGCGCAGCCTGGCCAATAGCGCATCATCAAAATGCAGGCCCGCGGTCGGCGCCGCCACGGCGCCAGGCGTTTTCGCATACACGGTCTGGTAACGCTGTTCGTCGAAGGCGCCGGCGGCGTGGTCGATATAGGGCGGCAGCGGCAAACGCCCGTGTGCCTCGATCAAATCGAATACATCATCCGGAAAACGCAGTATGTAGAACTCGCCGGCACGTTCGCCGACCACCACGTCGAAAGCATCGGCAAGACGAATCCTGGCGCCCGGCGGCGGTGATTTCGATGCCCGCACCTGTGCGTGCACCGTACGGCTGTCAAGCACGCGCTCGACCAGCACTTCGACCTTGCCGCCGGTTTCCTTGACGCCGAAGAAACGCGCCTTCAGCACGCGCGTATCGTTGAATACCAGCAGATCGCCCGGGTTGAGCAAATCAGCCATATCGCCAAACGCGCGGTCGATGAATTGACCGTCGTCGACATGTAAAAGACGCGAGGCGCTGCGCTCGGACAATGGCAATTGCGCAATCAGCTCCTGCGGCAGGTCGAAATCGAAATCGGAAAGTGAATACATGAATAAAGCGGCAAGATGAGACAGCGTTGTATTTTTATACTGTTTATAAATACAGCCAATGCCTCTACAATGGCAGGTCAAACCCGCTATTTTACGCCTTGCCACACCATTGCAGATGCCCGCATCCAAGCCCAAGCCTGCCAAACCGGCCCGCAGCAACAAGGTCGAGGACAAGCTCGCCCGGTTCGGCCTGCGCTCAGACATGGATCTGGCGCTGCACCTGCCGCTGCGCTACGAAGATGAAACGCGCATGACGCCGATCCGCGAAGCCGGCTTCATGGCGGGCAGCGCGGTGCAGGTGGAAGGTGTCGTTAGCGCGTGCGAAGTCCAGTATCGTCCGCGCCGCCAGCTGGTTGTGACAATCGCCGATGAAACCGGCCAACTGGTCATGCGGTTCCTGAATTTTTACGGCAGCCAGCTCAAGCAGATGGCCGAAGGCACCCGGATACGGGCACGCGGAGAAGTGCGCCATGGTTTTTTCGGCATGGAAATGGTGCATCCGCCGTACAAGGTGATTCTGGAGGGAACGCCTTTGCCGACGGCGCTGACGCCGGTTTACCCTGCCGGCGAAGGCTTGTCGCAAACCGTATTGCGCAAGGCGATCGCCGCCGCGATGACGCGCATGAACTGGCAAGACACCTTGCCCGACAAACTGCGGACCACCCTCGACCTGCTGCCATTCGAAACTGCGGTGCGGCTGCTGCACAATCCGCCGCCCGGGATCGATGAGCAGGCGCTGGAGGAGCGCTCCCATCCCGCCTGGGTCCGCATGAAATTCGACGAGCTGCTGGCGCAGCAATTGTCGCTGAAGCGCGCCCAGGCTGCCCGCCGCGCCAAGGGTGCGATTGCCCTGCCGCGTATCGGCGCGCTTTCCGAAGCGCTGCTGCATGCACTACCCTTCACCCTGACCCATGCCCAGCAGCGCGTGCTGGCTGAAATCCGCACCGACCTGCGCCAGCCGTTCCCGATGCAGCGGCTGCTGCAGGGCGATGTCGGCAGCGGCAAGACCGTGATTGCCGCGCTGGCCGCGGCACAGGCAATCGACAGCGGATTTCAGGCAGTGCTGATGGCGCCGACCGAAATACTGGCGGAACAGCATTTCCGCAAGATCGCCGCATGGATGGAGCCGCTTGGCGTGCAGGTTGCGTGGCTGACCGGCGGCCTCAGAAAAAGAGAAAAAGCGGAAGCGCAGGCGCTGATCGAGTCCGGCAACGCGCAGCTCGTGATCGGCACCCATGCGGTGATCCAGGACGCAGTGCAATTCGCGCGACTCGGGCTGGTGATCGTCGATGAACAGCATCGCTTCGGCGTCGGGCAGCGACTGGCGCTGCGCAACAAGGGACTGGCAGCCAGCAGTGCAATCGATATTGCACCCACCGTGCCGCATCAGCTGATGATGTCGGCCACGCCGATTCCGCGCACGCTGGCGATGACGTATTACGCCGATCTGGAAGTATCGGTGATCGACCAGCTGCCACCGGGCCGCACGCCCATCGTGACGCGCATGATCGACCAGGAACGGCGCGGCGAAGTGATCGAACGCATCCATGCCGCGGCGCTGGAAGGCAGGCAGATCTACTGGGTCTGCCCGCTAATCGAAGAATCCGAAGCGCTCCAGCTGCAAACCGCGACCGATACCCACGCCACTCTGGCGGAGGCGTTGCCCGACCTGCGGATCAGCCTGGTGCATGGCCGCCTCAAGCCGGCGGAAAAGCAGGCCGCGATGGACGCGTTTGCTTCCGGCGAGATCCATGTCCTGGTCGCCACCACGGTGATCGAGGTCGGCGTCGATGTGCCGAATGCATCGCTGATGGTGATCGAGCATGCGGAGCGCTTCGGCCTGTCACAACTGCACCAGTTACGCGGTCGCGTCGGACGCGGGCCGGCTGCCAGCTTTTGCCTGTTGCTGTATCAGGGGCCGCTCGGCCAAGTCGCCAAAGAGCGACTGCGCACCATGCGCGAGACCGTCGATGGCTTTGAAATCGCCCGCAAGGATTTGCACATCCGCGGGCCGGGCGAATTCCTGGGCGCGCGCCAATCCGGGCAGGCGATGCTGCGCTTCGCCGATCTCGAAACCGATCAATGGCTGGCGGAAAAAGCACGCAACACGGCGGATCACCTGCTGCGCAATGACCCGGCCACCGTGACGGCACATCTGGCGCGCTGGCTGGGCGAGCGGGAGGATTACCTGAAGGTGTAGCGGCAGGTCAAAATATCCTGGCACCGAGGCGCAGAGGTACCGTGATGAGGCAAAGACATCATCACAACGCAAAGGCGCAAGATGACTGCTTCGCTTTTCCCCTGTGTCTCGGTGTCGAGCGGTTTTACTCCCGCTACAATGTGTTGCCGGCATCCGGATTTCCGCACCCAAGAAAGCGTCCATGACTTTGACTGAACTCAAATACATCGTTGCCGTTGCGCGTCAAAAGCACTTCGGCCATGCGGCCGAAGCCTGCTTTGTCGCGCAACCGACCCTGTCGGTAGCAATCAAGAAACTGGAGGATGAACTCGGCGTCGTCATCTTCGAACGTGGCGGCAGCGAGATCTCGATGACACCGCTCGGCGCGCAGATCGTTGCGCAGGCGGAACGCGTACTGGAGCAAACCGCGGCGATCAAGGAAATCGCCAAGCAGAACAAGGACCCATTGGCCGGCCCATTCCGGCTTGGCATCATTTATACCATCGCGCCGTATCTACTGCCGCCGCTGGTAAAAACCATGATCAAACACGTACCGCAGATGCCGCTGGTGCTGCAGGAAAACTTTACCGTGCGCCTGATCGAACTGCTGCGCCAAGGCGAACTCGATGCGGCAATCATGGCATTGTCGTTCGATGATCATGGCTTGGTCGTGCAGCCGCTGTATGACGAACCTTTTGTGGTCGCCTTGCCCAAACATCATCCATGGGCGGACCGCGCCAGCATTGCCGCAGAGGATTTGAAGTCGGAGACGATGCTGCTCCTCGGCACTGGTCATTGCTTTCGCGATCAGGTGCTGGAAGTGTGTCCTGAAATGTCGCGCTTCTCGACTACTGGCGACGGCATCGCGCGCACCTTTGAGGGCTCGTCGCTGGAGACCATCCGGCATATGGTGGCGTCCGGCATCGGCATCACGGTATTGCCGAAAGCATCGGTGCCGGCCGTGCAGGCCAGGGATGGCATGCTGCGTTACGTACCCTTTACGGCACCTGCGCCATCACGCCGTGTCGTCATTGCCTGGCGCAAGAGCTTTACGCGCGGCGCGGCAATCGAAGCGGTGCGCCAGGCAGTGCTATCGTGCGCCTTGAATGGCGTGACGATGCTGGGCGATACTGCAAGCACCGAACAGCCACTGGATTCCCGTTGATAACCGCGACAACGGCGAAAAGGTTTTTTGCCTTGCCTGTCCGACACGGCCAGCACATCGCGCTAACCTGGCTCGCTGACGCTTATAATCCGCTTTCCCAATGCCGCATGAAAATTTTCGATGAACCGATTTCAACTTTACCTGCGGCTGGTCCGCCTCGACAAGCCGATCGGCATTCTGCTGTTGCTGTGGCCAACCCTGGATGCGTTGTGGCTAGCCTCCGAAGGCAAGCCGGACTGGATGCTGGTCGCGATTTTTTGCCTTGGTACGGTGCTGATGCGCTCGGCCGGCTGCGCAATCAACGATTTTGCCGATCGCGATTTTGACAATCACGTGAAACGCACTGCCGAGCGGCCACTCACCAGCGGCAAGATTGCGGCATGGGAAGCCGTCATGGTGGCCGTCGTGCTGGCGCTGGTGTCATTCGTACTCATCCTGCCGCTCAATCCGCTCACCCGGCAATTATCGGTAGCCGCCGTATTGATTGCGGCGAGCTATCCATACTTCAAGCGCTTCTTCGCGATACCGCAAGCCTATCTCGGCATCGCATTCGGATTCGGCATTCCGATGGCGTATGCCGCAGTGCTGGATGCGCTGCCGGCGGCCGCCTGGCTGTTGCTGATCGCGAATATTTTCTGGGCCATCGCCTACGACACCGAATACGCAATGGTGGACCGCGACGACGATCTGAAGATCGGCATCAAGACCTCGGCCATCACCTTCGGCCGCTACGACGTGGCGGCAGTGATGCTGTGCTACACCCTGACGTTCACGCTGATTTTTCTGGTCGGCTGGCAATACGGCTTGCGCGCGTGGTTCGTCGCCGGCCTGGCTGTAGCCGCCGCGTGCGCCGTCTATCACTACACCCTGATTCGCGACCGCGACCGGATGCGCTGCTTTGCGGCATTTCGCCATAACAACTGGCTCGGCGCAGCAATCTTTGCCGGTATCGCACTGGATTACGCGCTGCGCTGACGTCGTTTTTTCCGCTTTGTCCATAAAGCTCCGCCAACGGGAGTTTGATGCCGCACAACATGGCGGCGCACTCCTTGCTTACACTGATTGCTGACAATGCATCGAATTCGTTTCATCACTCGTGATGAAACGCTGTTAATGAAATGCATGCGACACGATTTCAATCATTTGAATGGAATGACATATGGACAAGATGCAACAAATCAGCGAAACCCGCGACAAATTGACGGAAAATCTGAAATCGGTCATCAAGGATGCGGAAAATCTCTTGAGAAATACCGGACAGCAAACCAGCGAAAGCTACCAGTCGGCCAAAGCCAGATTCGAATCGACGCTGCAATCGGCTAAAGGCGGTCTCGATCATATGGAAGAATCGGTGATCGCCCGCACCAGGGAAGCCGCACAAACCACCGACCAGTATGTCCAGGAACACCCATGGAAATCGGTTGGGCTCGGCGCACTGGCGGGGCTGGTAGTCGGACTCCTGGCCGGACGCAAATAGGCATGGGAATTGCCGACTCACTGGCACGTCTGGGCACGAGTTTCATTGCCATCCTCCAGACCCGCGCTGCGCTGGCCGCGGTCGAGGTGGAAGAAGAAGCGCTGCGCTACTTTTCCTGGCTGCTGCTGGCATTGGCAGCCATGTTTTTCTTCGGCCTGGCCATCCTGCTGGTGATTCTGCTGGTAGTGGCGATTTTCTGGGATGCGCACCGTATCGGCGTACTGCTGACGCTGATCGCGTTATTCGGGATTGCAGGCGTCACGCTGGTTTTCAAGATGCTGAACGGTTACCGCCACAAGCCTCGGCTGCTGGGCCATACACTGGTGGAGCTGTCGAAAGATATCGAAACGCTCAAGCCATCTTCATAATCGCAGGCAACGCATATGCAAACAGATCAACTTGCCCGGCGCCGGGAGGAACTCATCGCTCGCTGCGAAGAGCAAAGGAAACTGCTGACATGGCACAGCACGCAGTGGACGAGCTCGATGTCGGCGATGGATGCCTCGGTAGTCCTGCTGCGCCGCGTCAAGGAACATCCGGCCTGGATCGGCGGCATTGCGGTGCTGCTGATCGCGCTCAATCCGCGCCGCGCGCAGGCGTTATTGAAGGCCAGTACGATCGCATTGAAAACCTGGCGCACCGTGGCACCGGTCGTGCACAGCTTGCAGCAGCGCCGCTAAACCGACATGTCAGGCTGCCTGATCGCGACCGAATTCCTCACCCAGTTCCTTGCCGCGCGCAGCTGCTGCCTTGGCCGCGCGAATGATCGCTTCCTTGACGCCGCTGGCAGCCATGCTGGTCAGCGCAGCGTACGTGGTGCCGCCCTTGGAAGTGACTCGCTCGCGCAACAGGTCAACCGGATCGGATGACTGCGCGGCCAACTGTGCGGCGCCGGCAAATGTCGCGATCGCGAGTTGCGCGCCCTGTTCTTTGCTCAGGCCCATTTCCTGCGCCGCCTGCTGCATCGCCTCGATGAAATAAAACACATAGGCCGGGCCGCTGCCGGAAATCGCCGTCACCGGATCGATCAATGCTTCATCGTCCAGCCATACCGTGGCACCGACCGCGCGCATGATCGCGTCCGCCACATCGCGCTGCTGCGCCGATACGCCGGCCATTGCCGTCATGCCGGTGATGCCCTTGCCGATCAGCGCCGGCGTATTCGGCATGGTGCGGACAATCGCCGCATAACCGTTCAGCCAGCGCGACAGATCGCTGGCGCGGATGCCGGCGGCAATCGACAGCACCAGTTGCGATGACAGATGCGGCAACAGTTGCGCCGCAACGGTTCTCATCTGCTGCGGCTTGACCGCCAGCACAATCACATCGCTGTGCGCAATGGCTGCGCCGATATGGTCGGCGGTCGTCACGCCGAATTGCTGTTCCAGCTTTTGCAGGGCATCCCGATTCGGATCGACCGCATGCAGGTTACCGGCCGCAGTCAACTTGCCTGCCAGGCCGCCGATCAGCGCAGTCGCCATGTTGCCGCCGCCGATAAAACCAATCTTCAATTCACGTTGCATAATCTCTTTTTCCAAAAATCGCCGTTCCCACGCGGACGATGGTTGCGCCCTCCGCAATCGCCGCCGCCATATCGGCCGACATCCCCATCGACAGCGTATCCAGGGCATGGCCGCTGGCGCACAGCGCATCGAACAGCTGGCGCAATTGCCGGAATGGCGCGCGCTGGCGCTCGAACCCTGCTTCGGCTTCGGGGATCGCCATCAATCCGCGCAGCTTCAGATGCGGCATGCGCGCCACTGCCTGTGCCAGGTGCGCCAGTTGATCCGGCGCGACGCCGCTCTTGCTGGATTCGCCGCTGATATTCACCTGCAGGCAGACATTCAGCGGCGGCAGGTGCGCCGGGCGCTGTTCCGACAGGCGCTGCGCCGTTTTTTCGCGCTCGATTGAATGGACCCAGTCGAAATGTTCGGCGATTGGTCGCGTCTTGTTGCTCTGGATCGGCCCGATAAAATGCCATTCGAGCAACAAATCAGGCCGCATGCTCCGGACCGCGCTTATTTTGTCGAGCGCTTCCTGCAGATAGTTTTCTCCGAAAGCGACCTGGCCCGCCTGCGCCGCCTCGATCACGGCTTCCGGCCCGAACGTCTTTGAAACAGCCAGCAAGTGGATCTCGTGGGGCGCACGCGCCACTGCGCGCGCCGCAATGCCGATAGATTCACGCACGGCTTGCAAGTTCTGAACGATTGCGGACATAATCAATTTACTTTCATTGCTCATCGGCACATTCAGGAATTATAAATGGACATTTCCGAACTTCTCGCCTTCTCGGTCAAGAATAATGCATCCGATCTGCATTTATCCTCCGGCTTGCCGCCGATGATCCGGGTGCATGGCGATGTGCGCCGCATCAATCTGCCGCCGCTCGAGCACAAGGATGTGCATGGCATGGTGTACGACATCATGAATGACGGCCAGCGCAAGGCGTATGAGGAACATCTGGAATGCGATTTTTCCTTCGCGATTCCGGGGCTGGCGCGCTTCCGCGTCAATGCCTTCAACCAGGATCGCGGCGCAGCAGCGGTGCTGCGCACCATTCCATCGAAAATCCTGAGCCTGGAACAACTGAACGCGCCCAGGATTTTTGCCGAGTTGTCGCTCAAGCCGCGCGGCCTGGTGCTGGTAACCGGCCCGACCGGCTCCGGCAAATCGACCACGCTGGCGGCAATGGTGAATCACGTCAATGAAAACGAATATGCGCACATCCTGACGATCGAAGACCCGATCGAATTCGTGCATGAATCCAAGAAATGCCTGATCAACCAGCGCGAAGTCGGCCCGCACACGCATTCATTCAGCAACGCGTTGCGCTCCGCCTTGCGCGAGGATCCGGACGTGGTGCTGGTCGGCGAATTGCGCGACCTGGAAACCATCCGCCTGGCCTTGTCTGCCGCGGAAACCGGCCATCTGGTGTTCGGCACGCTGCACACGTCCTCCGCGGCCAAGACCATCGACCGCATCGTCGATGTATTCCCCGGCGACGAGAAGGAAATGGTGCGCGCGATGCTGTCCGAATCCTTGCAGGCGGTGATTTCGCAAACGCTGCTGAAAACCAAGGATGGCTCCGGGCGCATTGCGGCCCATGAAATCATGATCGGCACGCCGGCGATCCGCAACCTGATCCGCGAATCGAAAATCGCACAGATGTATTCCGCGATCCAGACCGGCACCACCTACGGCATGCAGACGCTCGACCAGAACCTGACCGACCTGGTGCGCCGCAATGTGATTTCTTCCGCCAGTGCGCGCTCCGCTGCCAAAATACCGGAAAACTTCCCGGGATGAGCACGGGGTTTCGCAACGCACGCGTTGCGCCGGGCGAATCCGGAGCGCTTGCAAGCGCGGAGGTGGGGTGAGGCAAAAGAACTGGCTACGGTGACTGGATTTCGCACCGCGCGAATCCGAGCAGCTTGCAAGCTGCGAGTTAGGACACACTGACAAGCTTCCTCTTTAAAGAGGAGCGCAACGAAAAAGGGCAACAAGATGGAACGCGACCAGGCGACCAAATTCATGCATGACTTGCTGCGGCTGATGCTCGGCAAGAACGGTTCCGACCTGTTTATCACTGCCGACTTCCCCCCGGCATTCAAGATCGACGGCAAGATCACCCCGGTCTCGAACCAGCCGCTCTCGCCGGCGCATACCATCGACCTGGCGCGCGCCATCATGAATGACAAGCAGGCGGCAGAATTCGAAGCGACCCAGGAATGCAACTTCGCGATCAATCCTGGCGGCATGGGCCGCTTCCGGGTGTCAGCCTTCATCCAGCAGGGCCGGGTCGGCATGGTGTTGCGCACCATCACGACCGAGATTCCGAAAGTCGAGGACCTGGGGCTGCCCACGATCCTGAAGGATGTGGTGATGACCAAGCGCGGCCTGGTCATCATGGTCGGCGCTACCGGTTCCGGCAAATCCACCACGCTGGCAGCAATGGTCGGCCATCGCAATGAAAACAGCCACGGCCATATCATCACGATCGAGGACCCGGTCGAATATATCCATCCGCATCGCAATTGCATCGTGACGCAGCGCGAGATCGGGGTCGATACCGAAAACTGGGGCGTTGCCCTGAAAAACACCTTGCGGCAGGCGCCCGACGTGATCCAGATCGGCGAGATTCGCGATCGCGAAACCATGGATTTTGCCGTCGCATTCGCTGAAACCGGCCATCTCTGCCTGGCGACGCTGCACGCCAACAGCGCCAACCAGGCACTGGACCGCATCATCAACTTTTTCCCGGACGAGCGGCGCGCCCAGTTATTGATGGATCTGTCGCTCAATCTGAAGGCGATGATATCGCAACGACTGATTCCGCTGCGCGACACCAAGGGCCGTTGCGCGGCGGTTGAAATCATGCTGAACACCCCGCTGATTTCCGACCTGATTTTCAAGGGCCATGTGCATGAAATCAAGGAAATCATGAAAAAATCGCGCGAACTCGGCATGCAGACTTTCGACCAGGCCCTGTTCGATCTGTATGAAGCGGACCAGATTTCCTATGAGGATGCCTTGCGCAACGCCGATTCGGTCAACGATTTGCGGCTTGCCATCAAGCTGCGCAGCAAGGATGCGAAAGACCGCGATCTCAACAAGGGCACGCATCACATGGGCATCGTATAGAAGCATGCGCGCATGCACTTCAAGGACCATCGGCCAAGGCCCCACGCGGGCCCATGCGCCGTGGCCGGCTTCTGGCGCACGCATTGGGCATAAAACATACACTACCGTGTATTTTAAAACAGCCGCATTATCACTACGAATATTGCGTTTTTTAATGCATACTCCCTGTTTTTAATTTTACAGAGATCCGGCAACTGGATGTGCGCACAGAAACCACCGCGGCAAACGGAGCCTAGCCTGAAGCAGCGCAAAACCTGATTCGTAAAATCATGAAATGATGAGATCCTGCATCCACGCAGGCGGCATTTCCGATTTTTCTCGACAGGATCAACATGAACAGCGTGTACGATTTCAAGGCGGATAGCCTCGACGGCGCAACGGTCGACCTCGCGCAATATCGCGGCAAGGTACTACTGGTCGTCAACACCGCGAGTCAGTGCGGCTTCACGCCGCAGTACAAGGGACTGGAAGCGCTCTACCGGCAATTCAGGGACAAGGGGTTTGAAGTCCTCGGCTTTCCCTGCAACCAGTTCGGCGCGCAGGAACCGGGCGATGCGGACCAGATTGGCGCATTCTGCGAAAAGAATTACGGTGTGACATTTCCCTTGTTCGACAAGATCGATGTCAACGGTGAACATGCGCATCCCTTGTTCCGGCACCTCAAGAGCGCAGCGCCCGGACTCATGGGCACGGAAGCGGTGAAATGGAATTTCACCAAATTCCTGGTAAAGAAAGACGGCACGGTGTACCAGCGTTATGCGCCGCAGACCACGCCTGAAGAGTTGACCCGTGATATCGAAAAACTGCTGGCGGAATAGCGTCTGGCATGGCGGCAAGGCATGATCCTGCACCAAGGATCATCCATGCCGACCGCAAGCGCGGTCGCAGTCGGCTGGCGACGCGTTTTACGGATATGTTTTACGGTCGCTTCGGATGGCGATAGACATGCCATGGATTCCCGTAAAAATCCATCTCCCGTTCAAAGACGGCATCGATTGACCTGGCAAGCTGTATCGATGCGGCATTCTGCGCATGGATGAAGCTGATGAGCGATATCTCGGGCAAATGCACGGACGCCATGCGCTGCACGGCGCGCGCCGCTTCGCTGGCGAATCCCTTGCCCCAGTGCCGGCGAGAGAGCGCCCACTTGATCTCAGGCTCGGGCCAATCGATCGGATACCACAGGCCGACCGTGCCAAGCACCTGGCCGGACGCTTTCTCTTCCACCGCATACGGGCCGTATCCCCGCAAATGCCAGTGGCCGAGCATGCTCGCCATGGCTCGCCAGCTTCCGCTTTCGGACAATGCGCGACCGAACGTAAATCGGGTGCAGGCTTCATCGGAATAATGCTCATGCAACGCGCGCCAGTCGTTTTCCCTGAACAGGCGAAGGGCAAGGCGCTCGGTTTCAAGCGCGACCGGGACCAGATAAGGTGTCATGAATAAGCAAAGCTCCTGTCATCAATGCATCATGCATGGGAAATAGCGCCAGTGTATACCGTCAGTCCGGCAAGGTGAAAAAACGTAGCGCGCGCCCTCCCTGCCGTACCCGACGCAATCAGGGCGCAGTCAATGCCCGATCGATCAATTCGATCCAGTGCATGACCGGCATCTCCGTCCCCGACTGCAAATGCGTGATGCAGCCGATATTCGCCGACACGATCATTTCCGGTTGCGTAGCCTGCAGGTTCGCCAGTTTGTTGTCGCGCAGCCGGTAGGACAATTCCGGCTGCAGCACCGAATAGGTGCCGGCCGATCCGCAGCACAGATGACTGTCGGCGCATAGCTGGACATCGACGCCGGCGGCGCGCAGCACGCTTTCCACCTTGCCGCGGATCTGCTGGCCATGCTGCAGCGTGCAGGGCGGATGCCAGGCGATGCGCTGGCCGATGCCGCCCTTGAGCCTGCGGCGCAGATCGTCTTCAAACTCCGGCAGGATTTCACTCAGGTCTTTCGTCAGCGCCGAAATTCGCTGTGCCTTCGCCGCATACGCCGCGTCATGCGCCAGCAGATGGCCGTATTCCTTCACCGTCACGCCGCAGCCGGAGGCCGTCATCACGACCGCTTCCGCACCCGCTTCGACATATGGCCACCAGGCGTCGATATTGCGGCGCATGTCATCGAGGCCGCCGGCCTGGTCGTTCAGGTGATAGCGAATCGCGCCGCAGCAGCCGGCCCGCGCGGCGATGACCAGTTGCACGCCGAGCGCATCCAGCACGCGCGCGGTCGCCGCATTGATGTTGGGCGCCATCGACGGCTGCACGCAGCCATCGAGCAGCACCATCTTGCGCGCATGCTGTGCGGTCGGCCAGGCGCCCGCGCGTTGCTTTGCCGGCACCTTGTTCTGCAAGGCTTTCGGCAACAGGGGCCGCACCAGTTGCCCTGCCTTCATCGCCGGGGTGAAGAGCCATTTGCGCGGCAGCATTTCCTTCAACGCGGCGCGGACAAGCCGCTGTCCCAGCGGGCGGGGCACGCGCGCGTCGACAATCTTGCGGCCGATATCGACCAGCCGGCCATATTGGACGCCCGAGGTGCAGGTCGATTCGCAATTGCGGCAGGTCAGGCAGCGG
>DATEZO010000106.1:0-41851 GCA_035255485.1 Burkholderiaceae bacterium | reverse complement strand
GATGGCGGCCGCGCCTATGTTGCGCAACAGCGGCATCCGTTTGCCGAACTCGGCGCAGGTGAAGCCGCCGACGGCCAGCACGGCGATCGACACCGAGATGTCGGTCGGCAGCTTGCCCAGCGCGATAAAGCCGCCGAGCAGCGCCAGCAGCAGCAAATAGATCGGCAATGGGATCAGGCCGACCCGCGTATCCATCACCCGCCAGGCGTAAATATGCCATGGCGTTTTGCCATGCGGCTTGCCGGCGCTGTCCTCGAGCGGGGCGCGCGATGGGGGGAGTTGGGCGGGTGTACCGCCGTCGGCATAGCGGGCGTGGGAAGTATTCATGGGCTTACTGTCGTCTCTGGAAATTAAAATCTTCTGTTCACCTTGGGCATGGTCCCAAGGTCAGTGACGACTATATCGGCCCAACCTTTCAATCCGCTATCGGCAGACGGAAAGAAATAGCCCGGCATCCTATGCAGCAGGATGCGTCAGCGGCGGGTATGCGGCCAGCGCTTTCAGCTTTTTGAGGCCGGCATGGGGGGGCGTCGTCCTAGTTAGCCCATCAGCGATTCCCCGAACCCTGCCTTGCCAAAACGCTGCAAATGACTGTACATTGGCGTCACAATATTAACGAAACGCCACCATGTCACGCCTGAAGGCCGAAATCAGTCCTATCGCCAGAGGAGCCGCGTCGTGACGCTGCGCTCCCGTTTGAATTCAGCTCCCTCTAACACCCACACCGGCCAGGCTGCTGCCAACGCATACTCTATTGGTTGCGGCCCTTTGCCTTTCGCCCGTAAAGCCATCGTATGAACCCCATCGAACAACAGTTTTTCAACGACTTAGAAAAGAAACTATGGACCGCCGCCGACAAGCTGCGCTCGGCGCTGGATGCCTCAGTCTACAAGCACGTGGTGCTGGGTCTGATCTTCCTGAAATACGTCTCCGACGCGTTTGAAGAACGGCAGAAAGAACTGCGCGAACAGTTCCAGAACCCCGAGGCCGACTACTACATGGACCCCGATGAATATGGGGGTGCGGGCACGCCAGAGTACGCACACAACTTCGCCGCCGAACTGGAGATGCGCGACTATTACGCTGAGAAAAACGTATTCTGGGTGCCGGTTGAGGCGCGCTGGCAAACCTTGCGCGATCTGGCCCAACTGCCGCCGGGTAGCGAGCTGCCTTGGCATGTGCCCAAGCGCGACAGCGATGGCCGCTACGTACGCAACGAGGCGGGCGAACTGGAGACTGTGCCAGACAAGATGCGCACCGTCGGCTGGCTGATCGACAACGCGATGGAGGCCGTCGAGCGCGAGAACGGCAAGCTCAAGAACGTGCTCAACAAGGACTTCGCACGCACCCAGATCGACAGCCACAAGCTGGCCGACCTGATCGCCCACTTCTCCGACACCAACTTCAGCCAGCCCACCCATAACGGACAGGCGCTGGACCTGAAGAGCAAAGACATCCTCGGTCACGTCTACGAATACTTCCTCGGTCAGTTTGCCCTGGCAGAGGGCAAGAAGGGCGGCCAGTACTACACGCCCAAGAGCATCGTCACGCTGATCGTGGAGATGCTGCAACCGTTCAAGGGCCGCGTGTACGACCCGGCCATGGGCTCGGGCGGCTTCTTCGTGCAGAGCGAAGAATTCGTTGCCGAGCACGGCGGCAAGGTGGCAAATGGCAAGACGGGCCAGATCAGCGTTTACGGCCAGGAAAGCAACCCCACCACCTGGAAGCTGGCAGCCATGAACATGGCCATCCGTGGCCTGGACTTCAACTTTGGCGGCCAGCCTGGCGACACCCTGCAGAACGACCTGCACCCGGACCTGCGCGCCGACTACGTGATGGCCAACCCGCCCTTCAACATGAAAGAATGGTGGAATGCCAAGCTGAAGAATGACCCTCGCTGGCTCGTAGGCACGCCTCCGCAAGGCAATGCCAACTTCGCCTGGCTGCAACACATGCTTTACCACCTGGCCCCCACTGGGAGCATGGCGCTGCTGTTGGCCAATGGCTCTATGAGCAGCAACACCAACAACGAAGGCGAGATCCGCAAACAGTTGGTTGAGCGCGACTACGTGGAGTGCGTGGTCGCATTGCCCGGCCAGTTGTTCACCAACACGCAGATTCCGGCCTGCATTTGGTTCCTCACCAAAGACAAGGCCAACGGCTTCAACCTCGACAAGAAGAAGCGCGACCGGCGCGGGCAGTTCCTGTTCATCGACGCCCGCCAACTCGGCTACATGAAAGACCGCGTGCTGCGCGACTTTACGCTGGACGATATCAAAAAGATCGCAGACACCTTTCACGCTTGGCAGCACGCCGAGGGCTACGAAGACGTGCCGGGCTTCTGCCTTTCGGCGAAGCTGGAGGACATTCGCAAGCACGAGCACGTGCTGACGCCGGGGCGCTACGTCGGCGCCGAAGAGCAGGCGGAGGACGGCGAAGCCTTTGCAGACAAGATGGCGCGACTGACGGCGCAACTGGCCGAGCAGTTCGCTGAAAGTGCCACGCTGGAGGATGAGATCAAGAAGAACTTGGCGGGGTTGGGCTATGCCTTCTAACGTTGACTGGAAAGAAGTATCGCTCGGCGAAGTGCTCGAGCTGAAACGTGGCTATGATCTGCCCAAGGACAAGCGCACGCCTGGGACCGTTCCTATCGTTTCCTCATCTGGCATAAGCGATTTTCACTCTTTGGCCATGGTCAAAGGTCCCGGAGTAGTGACTGGCCGATACGGAACGATTGGCGAAGTTTTCTACGTCGGCGAGGACTACTGGCCGCTGAATACAACCCTCTATGTCCGTGACTTCAAGGGCAACGATCCGAGGTTCATTAGTTACTTGCTTAAGACCCTCGACTTTCAAGCCTACTCCGACAAGGGCGCGGTACCAGGGCTCAACAGAAACCATTTGCACCTTGCGAAAGTTCGCATTCATGGGAAGGTAACTCAAAAAAATATCGCCAGGGTTCTCAGCAGCCTCGATTCCAAAATCGACCTAAACCGCCGCATCAACCAAACCCTCGAAGCCATGGCGCAAGCCATCTTCAAGTCATGGTTTGTCGATTTCGACCCAGTCAAAGCCAAAATCGCCGCCATTCAGGAGGGCCGCGACCCGCTGCGCGCTGCGATGAGCGCCATCAGCGGCAAGTCCGACGCTGAACTCGACGCGATACCACCCGAGCAATACGCCGAACTTGCCTCCACCGCTGCGCAGTTCCCGGATGAGATGTACACGTCCGAGTTGGGCGAAATTCCAAGAGGGTGGCTTGTTCGGGCGATGCCAGACTGCATTGAGGTGAATCCCGCCAGAACGCTCAAAAAGGGAGCGGTCGCACAATATCTGGATATGGCTAACGTGCCTACGAATTCGGCCCGGGTGCAGAACGTCGTCCCGCGCGAGTTCACCTCCGGCTCCAAGTTCAGAAACGGCGATACCCTGCTTGCCCGCATCACTCCGTGCCTCGAAAACGGAAAAACTGCATTCGTCGATTTCTTGAATAGCGATGAAGTGGGATGGGGCTCCACCGAATTCATCGTACTTCGCCCGAGGAACGGCTTGCCTGAGCCATTCGCCTATTTCCTTTGTCGCCATCCTGATTTCAGAGCCTTTGCAATTGCACAGATGGCGGGCACATCTGGCCGTCAACGAGTTCCGAACGATTGCTTTGGTGGCTACAAGTTGGTTGAACCCGCAACGCAGGTTGCAATCAAGTTTGGTCAATTCGCGGACGCAGTGCTGAATCAAATCAAAGCCTTGGATGAGGAGGCAAGAACTCTTGCGTCCCTCCGTGACGCCCTCCTTCCCAAACTTCTTTCCGGTGAGTTGCCAGTTGTAGCGCTCGCCGAACCAGCCGATACTCCATGATGGACATCAAAAAGCTCCGCGAAAACAAACTCATCGTTGACAAGGTCGAAGAGGCCTTGCAGGCGGCATATTTGTCGAATCAGGAGTTTAATGCAGTGCTGGATGAGGCCGAGCCGCTATCCTTTAAGAGCCTGCGCGATCCGGAACACGAATACCTGGTAAAAGTGAGCGATGCCCTGTACTGGGTGGAGCGCGATGCCTACTTGGACGAACTGGATCACTGGGAAGGGCAGCGCCAGGTCGATCAACATGAAACGGCAACGGCCTTCATCAAGGACTCAGACCAGCAAGCCGTTTTCCTTGATCTGGTGGATGCTGTTCGGTTCGGGCGCATCGCGCCGTTTGTCGGCGCTGGGCTCTCCCAACCCTGTAAATATCCAATGTGGGGTGATGCTCTGCGCAAAATCGCGCAAAAGCTCAATGGTCTGGGCGTACAGGACATCGAACCGCTAATGGCGCAGTACGACTACCTGCAAGCCGCGCAGGTACTATATGACGCTGCGGCTGAGCAGGTGCGGCATTTCATCAAGACCGAGTTCCGCCAGCGCGGCGCGATCATCGGGCCGGTCAGGCTGCTGCCTGAACTTGCCAACGGCTGCATCGTCACCACCAATTTCGACACCGTCATCGAAGACCTGTTTCGCGAAAAAGGTCATCCGCTGGATGGCTACATGCACGGCACCCAGGCGGGCAACAACTTCGTACAACGGCTTTTACGTGGCGAACGCTGCATTCTGAAACTGCACGGCGATGCTGGTCAAGCGAACACCCACGTGTTCACCCAGGCGCAGTACCAGGCGGCCTACGGTGGGGCAGGCGGTGAGCCCTTCGCATTCCAGAACCAGTTGCCCAAGGCGCTACGGCAAATCTTCATCAGCCACTCACTGTTGTTCCTGGGCTGCAGCCTGGAGCAAGACAAGACCCTCGACCTGTTCAAGTCGGTGATCGACGAAGCGGCGTTTGAAATCCCGGATCACTTTGCTCTGCTGAACGAACCCACCACGCCGCAAGACCACGCCCGCAAGGAAGCCCGGCTGCTGCAACTGAGAATCCGGCCACTGTGGTACCCAACGCCCGCTGATGCCGAGGGCAAGCCCGACCACAGCCTGCTGGAGCAGATTCTTAAACTTGCCATCGCGGTAGCGCGTCGACAGGTTGTGTTTCAATGAAGCCAATCAAGCCCTGGCGCTCATTCGCCGACCAATTGCAGCAACTCCAAGACCGCGGCCTGCAGGTGGACAACCCCGTTGCGGCGCTCGACTATCTGGAACGCCTGGGCTACTACCGCCTGAGCGGCTACTGGTATCCCTTGCGGGCGATAGACCCGGCCGCATCCATGGCGCAGGGCAAGGCGGTGCGGTTGGACAGCTTTACACCGGGGAGCCGGTTCGAGGACGTGGTGCGCCTGTACGTGTTCGACAAGAAGCTTCGACTGCTGGCACTCGATGCCTTGGAGCGCATCGAAATGGCAGTGCGGGTGGACGTGGCGCATTTGCTGGGTCAGCGCGACCCGCGTGCCCACGAGAATCCGGCATGCCTGCATGGCAACTTCACCAAGAAGGTGATCGCCAAGGGGCCGGACGCGGGCAAGACGCAGCATCAAGTCTGGCTGGCCAAATACCGGTCCATGTTGTACCGGGCGCGCAAGGAGCCGTTTGTCGCGCACCATCAGCAGCAGTATGGCGCCTTGCCAATTTGGGCGGCCATCGAGGTATGGGACTTTGGTTTGCTGTCCAAGCTATTCGCCGGCATGCAACACGCCGACCAGCAGACGATCGCCGCCCTGTACGGCGCGCCCTCTGGCCAGGCATTCGCGCAATGGCTGCGCAGCTTGAACTTCATCCGCAACGTGTCGGCGCACCACAGCCGCTTGTGGAACATCAACGTGTTGGAGCGTGCTGACGTTCCAGCCGGCTGGCCCGCCGATTTGGACAATGCCCGACCGTTCTTTTACTTCGCGCTCATGCAGCAGTTGCTGAGTGTAATCTGCCCGAACTCCAGCTGGTGGCTGCGCTTCAAAAGCTTGCTGGCGAACGACTTCCCGACGGTCGCCAATCAACGCATCTCGCTGTTGGAACTGGGGGCGTTTACGGGCTGGGAGCGGTGCGCACTATGGCAGCCGTGATGGGGCATCCGAGCGCACAAATGAAAACCGACGCGTACACAGGGTGCAGAGGCGTCGGGCATATTGCTGGCAATGGTAAGCCAGTCGGCCCTTCCGGTCAAGCCGGGGAGGCCGCAGCCCAAGTGGGAGTATAAGGAATCAACCATGCTGAATGAACAACAACTCGAAGAACTCTGCCTGGGCTGGTTCCAGGAGGCCGGCTGGCGTTTTGCGCTGGGCCCGGACATTGCGCCGGACAGCAGCGCCCCCGAGCGCACCGACTACCGGCAGGTGGTGCTGCGCGAGCGCCTCATGACCTCACTTGCCAGGATCAACCCGCGGATGCCGCCCGCAGCCCTGGAGCAGGCAGTGCATGCGCTGCTGTCGGTGAGCGAGCCGCAAATGGTGGTGCGCAACCGCAGCGTGCACCGCCTTCTGTTGAATGGGGTGATGGTAGAGTTCGCGCAGGGCGATGAGAAGAAGACCGATCTGGTGCACTACATCGACTTTGCTCAGCCCAGCAATAACGATTTCCTGGTGGTGAACCAGTTCACCATCACCGGCACCAAGCAGCCGCGCCGGCCCGATGTGATCGCCTTCGTGAACGGCCTGCCGCTGGCCGTGGTAGAGCTTAAGAACCCCGCCAATGAGCAGACCGACGTGTGGGACGCGTTCAACCAGTTGCAGACCTACAAGGATGAGATCAGCGACCTATTCAATAGCAACGCAGCGCTGGTGGTGAGCGATGGCTGGACGGCGCGGGTGGGATCACTCACCGCGAACGCAGAGCGCATGCTGCCTTGGCGCACCATTGCCAACGAAGACGACCGGCCGCGCCTGCAAATGGAATTGGAAACGGTAGTGCGGGGCTTCTTCAGGCCTGATCTGTTTCTGGACTACGTGCGGCACTTCGTGCTGTTTGAGCAGGATGGCGACGCCATTATCAAGAAGATCGCTGGCTATCATCAATTCCATGCGGTGCGTGAGGCAGTGCGCGCCACAGTGATTGCCGCCCAGGAGGCCGACAAAAGCGTACTGGAGGTGCATGAAGAGCGCGCCACCTATGGCAAGGAAGTCAAGCCGGGTTCGCGCAAGGCGGGTGTGGTCTGGCACACGCAAGGTTCAGGCAAGAGCATCACCATGGCCTGCTACGCGGGCAAGCTGCTGCAACAACCCGAGATGAAGAACCCGACGCTGGTGGTGGTAACCGACCGCAACGATCTGGATGGCCAGTTGTTCGCGACCTTCAGCGCTGCCAGCGATTTGCTCAAGACCACCCCGGTGCAGGCCGGCGACCGCGACGAACTGCGCGCGATGCTGGCTTCTCGCGAGGCGGGCGGCATCATCTTCACCACGGTGCAGAAATTCGCGCTGCTGGAGGGTGAAGATGTGCACCCTGCGCTCGCCGGTCGCACCAATATCGTGGTGATCTCGGACGAAGCCCACCGCAGCCAGTACGGCACCAAAGGGCGGCTCGACACCAAGACCGGCAAGTACGTTTTCGGCTATGCCAAGCACCTGCGCGATGCGCTGAAGAACGCCACCTTCATCGGCTTTACCGGGACGCCCATCGCCTTGGAAGACAAAGACACCCGCGCAGTATTTGGGGATTACGTCAGCATTTACGACATCCAGGATGCGGTGGACGATGGCGCCACGGTCCCCATCTTCTACGAGAGCCGCCTGGCCAAGCTGGACGTGAACCAGGCTGAGATCGATGCGCTCAACGAGAAGGTCGATGAGGTGGTCGAGGATGAGGAAGACATTGCCAGCCGCGAGAAGACCAAGAGCGATTGGGCCGCCCTGGAAAAGTTGGTGGGCTCCGAACCTCGGCTACAGCAGGTGGCACGGGACCTGATTCAACACTTCGAGGCGCGCATCTCGGTGGTGGACGGCAAGGCCATGATCGTATGCATGAGCCGCGACATTTGCGCGCAGCTCTACAACGCCATCTGTATCGGCGACGAACGCAACCCACCACTACGGCCCGAGTGGCACAGCACCGATCCGGAACAAGGCGCGATCAAGATTGTGATGACGGGTTCTGCGGCCGACCGGGCACTATTGCAGCCGCACCTGTACAGCAAGCAAGTGAAAAAGCGGCTGGAAGCACGCTTCAAGGACGTGAAAGACCCGCTGAAGCTGGTGATCGTGCGCGACATGTGGCTGACGGGATTCGATGCCCCGTGCTGCCACACCATGTACATCGACAAGCCCATGAAGGGCCACAACCTGATGCAGGCCATCGCCCGCGTCAACCGCGTGTTCAAGAACAAGCCGGGTGGTCTGGTCGTCGATTACATCGGCATTGCCAATGAGCTCAAGGCTGCGCTCAAGACCTACACCGACGCCAAGGGTAAAGGTGACCCCACCCATAACGCAGCCGAAGCTTTTGCCGTGCTACTGGAGAAGATGGACGTGGTGCATGGCATGATGCACGGCTTCGATTACAGCGCATTCGAGACCCAAGCCATCCAGTTGCTCGTGCCCGCGGCCAACCACATCCTGGGGCTGAAGGACGGTAAGACGCGCTTCCTCGACACCATCGTGGCCGTGGCCAAGGCGTTCTCGCTGTGCGGCACCCTGGATGAGGCGGGACCGCTGCGCAAGGAGATCGCTTTCTTCTCGGCCATCAAGGCGGCCATCGCCAAGTTCACGACCGTGGACAAGAAGCGCAGCGACGCCGAGAAGAACAGCGCACTCAAGCAGATTCTGGACAACGCCATCATCTCGGACGGCGTAGCGGATGTGTTCGCGCTGGCCGGGCTGGACAAGCCGAATATTGGGCTGCTGTCGGACGAATTCCTTGAAGACGTGCGCCAGATGGAAAGCCGCAACCTGGCGGTGGAACTGCTGGAGAAGCTGCTGCGCGACGAGATCAAGGCACGGGCCAGCAATAACGTGGTGCAGGAGAAAAAATATGGCGATCGCCTGCTGGAGACCCTACGCAAGTATCACAACCGCGCGATCGAAACCGCCCAGGTCATCGAAGAGCTGATCCAGATGGCCAAGGAGTTCCAGGCCACGCTGGAGCGGGAAGCTGCGCTGGGCCTCGGTCACGATGAAATCGCTTTCTATGACGCGCTCGCCAACAACGAAAGCGCGGTGCGCGAACTGGGTGACGAGGTGCTCAAGAAGATCGCCGTCGAGATCACCGAAAAGCTGCGCGCCAGTACCACCGTGGATTGGCAGGTGCGCGAGAGCGTGCGCGCCAAGCTACGCATTCTCGTGCGGCGATGTCTGCAGAAATGGAAGTACCCGCCCGACCAGCAGCCTGGCGCGGTGGAATTGGTGCTCAAGCAGGCGGAAGAGCTGTCCAATAGTTGGTCGAATTGATGACAAGTGACGGCAGTAAATTTACCATCGGGGAGAATTGAATGGCCATTTGGCTCGTCCGTGCAGGTTCGCACGGCGAATACGAACAGAAGTTTATTCAGGAGAACCGGGTCTACGTAACCTGGGAAGAGCTGAACCTTGATCTCTCCAAGCTGCAACAACGGAGCGAACTCACTGCGGCGATGACCCAGCGCTACCCTGAGGCCAAGCCCAAAGCCGTGCTGACCTGGGTGAGCCAAGTCTGGCCGTTCGCACACGAAATGCAGAAGGGTGATCTGGTGGTGATGCCGTTGAAGACGCAACCTGCTGTCTACATCGGCGAGATCACTGGCGACTACCATGCCGAACAGGCTGGCCCCAATCCCTACTTCCATTGGCGATCTGTGAAGTGGGTCGGCGAGGCGATCCCCCGCACCCACTTTGGCAAAGACCTACTGTACTCGTTCGGCGCATTCCTCACGATCTGCCGTATCCAGCGAAACAACGCGGAACAGCGGATTACAGCCATGCGAGCGAACGGCTGGAAGGCGGAGACAATGGCAGCCCCAGCCAAGGCTGCGACAGTATCAACCACCGATGTGGAAACGGCGGATACTGACCTGGACGAACTGGCACGAGACCAGATTGCCGCGCTAATCTCCGCACGCTTCAAGGGGCATGGCCTGACGCGACTGGTCGAGGGCATCTTGAAGGCGCAGGGCTATACCACCTACCGCAGCCCAGAAGGGGCGGATGGCGGTGCCGACATCCTGGCGGGCTCCGGTCCCCTGGGCTTTTCCGCACCACGGTTGTGCGTGGAAGTGAAGTCCGAAGACTCCCCGATTGGACGCGAGCCGGTGGACAAACTGCTGGGCGCAATGACCAAGTTCAATGCCGATCAAGGCTTGTTCGTGGCTTGGGGGGCTTCAAGAGCAATGTGCAGAAGGAGTTGGCATCGCAATTCTTCCGGCTACGCCTATGGACACAAAAGGAGCTGCTCGAACAACTGTTCGAGCAGTACGAGCGTCTGGATGAAGATCTCAAGGCAGAACTGCCGCTTAAACGGGTGTGGATGGTGGCATCGCAGGACGAGGCGCTTTGATGCGCGTCCATTGGGTACTGTGGGCAGGTGCTCACACCAAGACCTGCCCTCCCGCCATCACTTTTCGAGGTGAACCTTATTGCTCTGCAAGTACATGCAATCGCGTAAATTGGCTTACTCGGATCAGACGTTGTGCACTCACCCCGGAATGAACGCCCCATAGACATCGACTTAAGTTGTTGATTTTTCAGCAATTTGGTCGAGTTGATGGATGTCCATAGCTGACATGCGGTTTCGGCCCGTTATTAGCATCAGATGTCCATACCTCATGGCAAACGCAAACGCAGTTTAAGCGAGACATTCGCCTCCTGCCTGCCCTCACGAGCAACTGCCTCGGCGCTCCAAGCATTTTAAGAAGAGAGTGATAGCCCCGGATTACTTCGAGGGGCATACCGCGCCCCGCCGAAAACCAACAAAGCCGCATCAGCTTGAGATAAAGAAAACTTGAAAAATAGCAAGCTTGACGCTATCTATTGCATCTTGGTCGCGTTAGTAATATTGCAAGCGCATAACGGCGGCAGTTAGGCGACGGCGTCGAACGTGTACACGACAACATCGCCTGCCTCGGCTCGACCGCTGAGGTGAAGAGATAGGCTTACTTTTCCGATTCTTTCGGGTCGTTTCGACTTACCTGTAGATGGAAAAGCGCCTGGGGGGCACCGCACGATGATTGGACAAAAACAATGCACAACCGAACACACGATTGCACGTTAGAAGATTTGGGGGACCAAGCGCTTCGCGAGAGACTCCGCCGACGCCACGGCGAGCCCTTGGCAATCAGCGACGAACAGTTGTTTACGCTGTTCCGGCTAGCGCGTCAGGCGGAGAACAAGCGTCGCGTCGAGCTGATTTCCGCGGAATTGTCGCGACGGATTTCCGTCCGTGCGCGCCATTTCGCGCTGAAGAGCAAGCTCGTTCCCCATCCCTACGGGGAACTTCGTGACGCCGAGTACGAAATCTCGGCGTACGTCTGGGACAGCGTACTTGACCTCAAGGGCAAGGACGCCGAGCATGCCGAAGTGGCGTTCGGACAACTTTTCAAGCGTCGTGCCATTGACTTTCTGAGGTCCTTAAAGTTGAACCAGCGTGGTCAAGAAGTCAACATCGATGGACATGAAAATATCGAGGCAGAATTTGATGGCCTGCCTGCAGAGGATGCCCACGAGGCACTGCAGGACCATGAAACGCCCGATGCAGTAGCCGCGCGCAACCAGGCGTTCGAACGCGTCCACGGCAAGATGCGGGCTATCCTGACCACAGAAGAGTACAACGTGTTCGTACTGCTGAACGTGGCCGACTGGCAGGTTCAAGAAATCGCCGAGGCATTGAACGTCTCCCTGAAGACCGTCAACAATTACAAAAATCGAGCGCTTGCAAAGATTGAGAAGGAGTTCAAGCAATGACATCACATAACAGCAGGCTGTCGCTGGATGAAGTGCTGGACCATTTCTTCCTTAATGCTGACAAGCCAACGCAAAGCTTAGTGCTTCGTGCGTGCGAGGAATATCCCGAATATCGAAATGAGATTGTCGAGTATGCCGCCCTTTGGGCGGCATACGAGGCTTCGCCTGAACCTGCCGACGACTTTGCCATTGAAGTGACAGATGAAGAAGTCACCCGTTTGCAAAGCTTCGTTATGAACAGACTTTACGAATTGGATGGCAATCGACCCAGTGATTCTGACATTGCGGAAGCCCGGACTGTTCTAAACGGTCTATCTGGAGGAAAGCAATTAAGACAAGCTGCCCAGGCAGCAGGACTTGAACGATTCACAGGATTACTTACGAAAGTTCTATCCAAACGTATAACCAATGTCCCTCTAGTAATAATGGGGGCATTGGCTCACCATTTGAATATTCATCGAAGTGCTTTAGAGCAGACACTAGGCTCACAAATAACAGGTTCATTTAGCTACAAATCAGCTGATAAGCCAAATGGACTTGTTACGGAGACTTGGGAACAAGCGATTGCGTCACTCTCTGCGACAGATGAGGAAAAAGCCCGTCTATTAGCATTACAGGGAAGAGAGGAATCCTTTTGACACCCTTTCATCGAGCTCGTGCGACTGCAATCCAAGTTCGAACAAACCTATTTGGCGTAGATTCGGCGTCCTTAATTACTTCAGCAGCTATCATCGACGCATTTGCCCACGAGGATGCGGAGGATTTCGATATTTCGCCAGTTAATCCGAGTGACTCCATACTTGGCGGGGCAGATGCCGTTCTAGTTCGGAACTTTCAGCAGATTTTCGTTCGAAATGACGTATCGACCGCGGAACGAGCATTCCTAATTGCCCATGAGTTTGGACATTGGAAGCTGCATGTCGAAGGACAAGAAGGCTGTCACAGTGTTGTCGACATGGCCCTAAAACCAGAAGCTGCTGAGACAATGGGGGCTCAAAAGGTCGAGGCGTATGGTGCACGAGAACGAGCAGAGTTGCAGGCAAACGTATTCGCTCGTGAATTGCTACTACCGAGAAAAGTGGCAAGGAGTTTCTTTTTGGCAGGTGGAACTGCACATCAGCTCGTAAATCAGCTCGACCTCCCTCTCGAACTTGTTCGGCACCAGTTGCTGGATGCGTTGCTGTTGCCAGAGCCAGTGCGCGCCGAAGAACCCGCTTCTGCCCCAATTACTCCAACGCCAGAGCAATGGGTAGCAGCAACTTCGAAGGAACCTGTCTCACTTGTCGTAGCCGGACCAGGCACCGGAAAGACTGCCACTCTCGTCATGCGGGTTCAGCACCTCATCGCACAGGGAGTAAAACCGTCAGAGCTGCTGTTGCTAACCTTTTCCAATCGGGCTGCGCGAGAAATGATGGACCGTTTGGAGCAACTAAGCGTACCTGACGCGCATGAAATTTGGGTTGGGACATTCCACGCGTTTGGACTTGAATTCCTTAGGAAGAACTATCAGCACTTCGACTTAACACCACAATTTGGTGTGGCGGACAAAATGGCTCAAATCGCGGTCTTAGAGCCGCATATTTATAATTTGGGCTTAAACGTTTTCAATCCGCTTGGCGACCCGTTGGACTGGCTGAATGAAGTGGTCAGGGCCATTCAGCGCGCTAAAGACGAACTGGCCGATGCCGAAGCGTATACAGCTGCGATTGCGGGCCACACGGCTGCGGATAATATTGCCAAGCTCCACGACATCGCGAAGCTGTATCGATGCTACGAAGCGCAGTTAAAGGCGAAGGGTAACTTGGTCGACCTTGGAGATTTGGTCAGGCTTCCTGCTATCGAACTGATGAAGGACTACGCGAAGTACCAGGTAAGTGTCGGTCGCTTCAAACACATTTTGGTAGATGAATATCAGGATGTGAACCGCGCGAGCGCGCAATTGGTAAAGGCCTTGGCTGCACATGCTGATTCGCTTTGGGTAGTGGGAGACGCGCGGCAGGCGATATATCGGTTCCGCGGCGCGTCCATGCGAAACATCGTTCATTTCAATCAGGACTTTCCTCAACACGCGACTTTTTATCTCAACGAAAATCGGCGGAGCTTTGAAGAAGTCATCCGGGTCTTCGAGCACACGGGACGCAATACGAACCCGTTGCAACAGGTACTACCGTTGGACGATGTTGAGCCAAAACGTGGTACCTGTGGCATCAAGCCGCTGCATATAGAATGCGCTGACAATAGGGTTGTTCACGGAGAGCTCTCTAAGCAGGTAAGGCGCATTCATGCGTCGGGCATTAGCTTTCGCGGCCAAGTCATCCTCGCAAGCAACCACGAGACGTGTGGTGCCGCTGCTGATGCCCTAAACAATGCTGGGGTACCTGCACTTCACGTTGGCGACATTTTTCAGCACCCCGCAGTCAAGAGCCTCCTTACACTGCTTCAACTGTTCGTCGACCGTTCTGGAAGCGGCCTGGTGCTAGCGTCTCGACTGCCAGGCCTGGAGATTTCTAGACCGGACGTAACAGTGTTAGTTGGCTGGTTGAAGAAGAACCGGCCAGAACCGCTCAGTTGGCTCAAAAGCCCGCCGTCATGCCTGTCACCGGAAGGTATAGCGGCCGTAAAACAATGGGAGTGCACCTTTAGTGGCTTTTCCTCCCGAAATTCTCCCTGGGACGTGGTATGTGACCTCCTACTTAGTCGGACGACGATTCTTCACTCCAGCCTAGAGGGCAGTAGCGTCTTGGACATCACGCGCCGCATCGCGCTTTGGCAGTTCATTTACTATTTGCGAGTCCCGGAGGGCGGTCATTCGTATCAAACTGTCGGTAGCTTCCTCACTCGCTTTAGACGGCGCCTTCGCCTTGGTGACGACCGTGAATTGCGTATACCTCCTCCTGAGGCCGACAGTTTAGATGCAGTCGCTGTGATGACTATTCATGGCAGCAAGGGACTGGAGTTTGACGCGGTTCATCTGGTAGACATTGGCGCACAACACTTCACAGCGCGCCCTGATAATGCGACGTTGCTACCGGATACTCTTCAAAACACAATCCAGTTGAGCGAAGCGCAGGCAGAGGCATCGAACAAGCTCTATGTAGCACTGTCTCGTGCTAGGCAACATCTCGTTTTGTATGAGCGCAAAGACGCTTGGAAGGCGGAGTGTGCGCCTGCAATCATCAATGCGAGCCATCTGCTCCAAAAAGAGCTAGGTAGCGCAGTTGCTCATCCGCCGCCCGTGCAGAAAGCGGTAATGCTCTTGGACGGGATAACTGCTCCAGTTAACTTCTTAGCCCTTCTGGCGTATCGCGTTTGTCCTCGTCGCTACTATTATGAGCATGTGCTCGACCTTCATCCTACGGCGGGGATGCACCCAGCATCAGCGATTGAGGCGGCTGCTGTGCGGGACCTGTTCATGCAGCACGGGGCAGACGCTAACGTCCCATCGGCAGAAGTAGCCGGTGTTCTCGCCAACCTGAGTTCTGACTTTGCTGGAGCGCTGCCCACATTGCGCGTTTATGCCGACAAACTACTTGCGAGCGGACGAGGATGGCTAGGTGCCCAGCGAGCTGCGATGCCGCAGCCTTTTGATGTGAGCTGTGATGGATTGCCGCTACAGGTTCAGGCGCATCGAATCAGTGGCAGCGGAAAAAACCTAACTATCGAGTTTGTGCGAAGCCGTCCGGCGGGAAAGCTCAACAGGCAAAGGGAGGCTCTAAGGTGGATGCTGAAGCACTTGACTGCTGCTCATCCGGGATACTCTTTCAAATGCAGTATCTTCGTCCTGAGTACGGGCGACGTCGAAACGGTTTTTGCTGACCGTCAAAGCTTTTCAAATAAGCGGTTGGAAGAGGTAGTCAATGGCATTCGGTCTGGCGACGTCACAGCTAGACCGAACCAATGGGAATGTCCAAAATGCCGGCACTTCATGTATTGCCCGGCCTAGACTCTGCTTCTTTCTAGCCCGCTTGGTTGGCTTCGGCTTGGGGATGTTATTCAACTTGGACGGGCGGAAACAGTCACGTTTATTGGGGCTGACGATGAACGTGATTCGGAGGTTTTTCAACGTCTGCAGACCGGCTCGCCTCTCGAACAGGCTAGGCCCTTCTTCTGGTTGCTGCCGTTTGTTTTCAGTTGCTGGAAATAGACGCTTACTTGCGCCACGAGGCGTTCAAAGGAGAAGCTGTCCATGCACCGCTGCCCGGAGAGCATACCGCTAAAGAAAAACCTCGTGTTAGGCAGCGAATCGAACGTGAGCACTGCGGGTTCGCCAACCTGATGGCTAGGGCCGAGCATCCGTTTGACAAGGTTCGCCGCGGTCGCATTGGCGATAACGACAACTTGGGGCTGCATGTTGATGAGCGTTTCCGTGAAGAGCTCCAACTGCGCTTGGCCAAATTCATTAAGCTCGCCAATAGGTCGCGTTTTGGCCAGGACCATCTTGAGGGCCTTTTTTTGCGAGGTCTCCCGCATCAGGAACAAGTCCAAGTGCTCCCATTGTTCGGCGCAGCCAACTGCTGATGCAAGTTTTCTAACACCGGAGAAGTAGCTCGCGTATGCTTTTTTCGCAAAGGCCTCGAACTTGATTACGTGAGGCACGCGCCCGCGGGCGTTCTGGTCCCATCTAAACAGGGAGTCAGTCGTCCAAGACTCTCCTGACAGCCAAGTATCGTTGCGGAGCTGCTTGTCGAGCCATTCAGTGTTGAACGACGGGTTCATCCCGACAATGAGCAATTCCGGATTTTCGTTCAACGTTGGTAGAAGGATGGGCATGCGCGGTTGGACCTTAGATTCCTCCCAAATTTCCATTGCACGCCGATTGTATTCATCTGCCAAGCTCATCGTCGTCCCCTTCAAAAGAAGGCAGCCATGGGATGGTGGCTGCAGAATAATTCCCAGCATAGGCATTTGTTGGGTTCCAGGCAAGACGTTCGAATTAGGTACCTGGTCCGCTGCATCGCGGTGCATTGAAACTTAAAAGTTTCAACGTCGGGGGAAGGCGCGGATAGTCTCCTTGCGTGACCAAAACGTTGGGGGGGGCGACCAGGCTGCCTGTTTTATGCACTTTCCGATTTTTTTTAGTTGCTGCGACTTACCTTGCATGAGCAGCGCAGTCCGTGCCGCTCCAATCAAGAAAGGAACGCAGAAATGCAAACCCGCGTATATATCCAATCCGAGCACTTCCCCGACGTGAAGCTCGTCGAAATCGACGACCACGCCACTATCGACGAACTCAAGCATGCAGTGCTCGCGCTGCTGCCGCACGGTACCGACGCGTCCGAACTGACGTTGTCGGTCGAGGACGACGACGATTCCAGCAGCAATGCAACTCACGTCAAACACCTGAAGAAGGAGCATGGCGTCCATGTTCATCTCCATCGTTGCAAGCACATCGTCGCGCACGTGCGCTTTAACGGCCAGACGGTCGAGCATCAGTTCAGCCCTGCGACCACGGTCGGCCGCGTGCGTGAATGGGCTGGCCACAAACTGCACATGCAGCCCGGCGACATTGCTGAGCACGTCTTGCAGATTGCAGGCACTAACGAGCAACCGGACATCGCCATCCACATCGGCACGATTGCGAAGTGCCCGCAGTGCGCGGTGACGTTCGACCTGGTGCCGGCGCACCGCATCAACGGCTAAGTGGGAGGCGCGATGGCACCGGATGAACAGTCATTGCGCGCCGACCTCGTGTCGGCACGCTTTCTCTCAGGCGAGGACCGCGGGCGTTGGCAGTTCAAGGAACTGCAATGGCCACACCTCTACGTGGATGTACTAGCGCGGGATGGGCGAGCATTCACTCTCCGCCTCAACTGCAGCGGCTTTCCGTCCACGGCGCCCACGGGCACCTTCTGGGACCTGGCCACGTGCAATCGGCTGGCGTTCGATAAATGGCCCAGCGGCGGCGAACGCATTCAACTGGCGTTGAAGCCGGGCTGGAAGAACGGCGACGCACTCTACATCCCCTGCGACCGCGAGAGCATCGCCGGGCACGACGCTTGGTTCTCCCAATATCCCCAACTCATTTGGAATCCGAAAAAAGGCATTATCCATTACCTCGAGGTCGTTCATGAACTTCTTCAAAGCCGCGACTACGTCTGCGCCCCTGCTTGAAATCTCTGCGCCCTTATGGGTACACCTCATCGAACACTTGCGCAAACAAGGAGCAGGCGTCCGGGAGAGTGGTGCGTTCCTGCTAGGTCACAAATCCGATACCAGCCGGACGATAACGCACTTCTTGCCCTACGAATGGCTGCAGGCTGACGCGCTTAATAACGACTACGTATCGTTGACCGCAGCGAGCTTCGCCAAACTTTGGGACGTCTGCCGTTCCGAAAATGTCAGCGTTGTCGCGGACGTGCATACCCACCGTTTAGGCGCAGGACAGAGCCGTTCTGACAAGGCTAACCCCATGGTTGCACTGAAAGGACATATTGCGCTCATAGTCCCGCGGTTCGCTCAAGGGACGATTCGACCTGACGACTTGGGGTTCTATGTCTATCAAGGTAACCACGTGTGGGTATCGCATTCTGGAACTGACGTAAGCCACGTGTTGTGCTTCAATCAGAAGGAGACCAAGTGATGAGCATCCTAGACGCTGATTCGATGCACCGGCTGGCTAAGCTCGCTTTGGATGCCGGCGAGGTCGCCTCGCCGGAAGAAGCCGTAGAACGGTTATCGCGCTACCGCTTGCGTATTCACCTCGGGCGAGGCTGGGCAGATACCAAAGCAGGACAAGCTTGCTTCCTGACAGCCCTGAACACTGCTGCTCGAGCGTTCCTCGGGGGTGTCGAGGTTTCAGGCGACCTAGAGCCTGTTCTTACGGTGCCACTATACGAGGGACGGGCGACAGGCGTGGTCATCAAGGAACTCGGAGGAGCGACGAGCCCGAGCCAGATGATGGGCTTGCCTACGTTAGTACTCGGCGATGCATTAGACGGTCAGCTGCCGGCGTTCTGCATCCAGATGAGTTGGGACCACTGGCAAGCGAGCATCACTCCCGCTGACAGTCATGGCAAGCTGGTATGCGTCAGCGACAATCCGCTTTCGGGCGTTGCTGCGGCCGCTCTCGCGGTTAATGAAGCCTTTCTCTTTGTTCGCGGCGACCTCCCAGAGGCGGGGCATCGGACTGTCGGGCTATCGTTGTGGAATCCACTTGCCATCGACGACTGGCAGTCGGAGGCCAACAAGGGTCCAAAGTTGCACTACCTGCCGAAGGATTTGTGGCTTATCGGCCTTGGCCACTTGGGCCAGGCGTATGCCTGGACGCTGGCACTGCTCCCTTATCCGCCTGATGCCCGCGCGAATTTAGTTTTGCAGGATTTTGACAAGGCCGCGAAATCGAATCTCAGCACTTGCATGCTGCTGTCATCGAATGACCTGGGCAAGAAGAAGGTACGGTTAGTTGCCCGGCAGCTGGAAGCGGCGGGTTTCACAACCCACTTGGTCGAGCGTCGTTTTGGTCCTCGTCACGAATTGATGTTGGGTGAGCCCGCTACAGCACTGTTTGGCGTTGATAACGTGGTCTCGCGTCGTGACATCGACACGGCGAGCTTTGCGATGACGGTTGAGGCTGGTCTTGGCAGCGGGTACCGCGACTTCCGTAACATTAGGACCCATACGTTCCCTGGGCCTCGCAAAGCGTCTGAAATTTGGTCGGCCGAATCCGTGTCGCAAGCAGCCATCGAGCTAAACGAAACCTACAAAAAGCTGGCAGCTGAGCGGAATGATATGTGCGGTATGACCCAGCTTGCTTCTCGTGCGGTCGCAACTCCTTTTGTAGGGGCAATGGCTGCTGCCCTGGTGCTTGCCGAAGTGCTCCGGCCGCTGCATGGAGGGGCTACACACGCAGTGCTTGACCTCCAACTCAAGAACTTGCGTCATCGCACTGGCGCTGGACCTACGACACTCACCGATGTTATCCCGTCGTTTGTTGAACTGCGACACGCGTAGTCGCAATTCTCGCTACTGCACATCGCTTGTCGCTTGGTACGTGCTGTTCGGATATGACTCACCCGGACCTATTGCTGTGCGGGTGTAGGTGCGCATCTGCGATTCCAACCTCAACTGCCTTTAGGAAGTCTGATGTTGAAACGCCCATCGCCATGCACCATGCTCGCAGTTCAATTAGGTCTAACCGGCGTTGGCCGCTCTCACATTTGCTAATGAACACCTGCGTCACGTTCAACTTCGACGCGAGTTCCATTTGAGTAAGGAGTACCTGCTCACGCATCTCGCGAAGAACTCTGAGCATGACACCGTACTCTCGTGTGTAGATTGTCTTTTCCATTGTCGGCCGTTGCTTGCTGAGAGCAACAGCTTGCATGGAGATGATATATATTCCAAAATCGAATATTCCAAGATAGAATATTGCAGATTCTGTTGCCCCCTTGTGCTGCTACATTGAGCCGCTAGCTAGGCGGCAGTTTAACTATCGAGCTGAGACGTGTGGCTCTCTTGGCAAGAAAGAAATAGCAACATCTGCTGTGCATCGTCTCAGAAGTTCCGCATTCAGCCCGCACTTCATTGAACAGACCGCCACATCTCCTCTATTAGAAGTGAGTTTAAAATTGAAAGTTTCAACATTGCGCCTGCACACACCTGGGCTGAAGTCGAACATTGTTCAAGCCATCGAGGCGCTTATTGCATATGCAGAGCAGCATAAGGACCGTCGTGTCCACGACATGCAACTTCCCGAATTTTGCAGGATAGCTGGCTTCCCGTTAACTACAACACAAGAAGAGGTCATAAAACTTATGTCTCAGACGCGAAAAGCAACAGCGTCGATACGCATAACTGAAACCTCGCCGCAAAAAAAAATAGAGATTTTAGCCGGCAGTTGGCCGGTGTTTAATTTCGTTTTTATAAGTCATGCGCAAATATCGTTCGAAATTTGTGAGTACATGTGGGAAGAATTCCCAACGTACACATGATTTGCTGTAAATAAAAGGTCACGGGGAGGGCTTAGAAATGATTGCAAAACGCATTATTCCAGTGTATTCGCCGCCATGGCTCGGCCGTCCATTTATTCTGACACAAGATTCGTTAGTATGGGGGCGTTATGCCATAAAGGACTCCTCAATGGCAGAGACGACCGAGACTGAACGGCGCCATCTCGAGTCCGTTATCAAGCAGACCGAACCGGCGCTATTAGCTACCGCATTCGAACATTTACTGCATATTTACTACCCGAGCAGCTTCCCGGACTTCCTTCGTGAGATACAAGCTCTAGCGACGTATCACTCCGCAAAAGAGCATTTGACAGCGTTACTTCGCGCCGGTTGCGCTCCAGATGACTATTTCCGGGCAGGAGCTGCGAAAGTGTATGCATTCGACCAAGCTCTTGCGGCAGTATTCGAATCTGCTATACCGTTGCATGGACTCAGTAGCCTGACGTATGTTCGGTATCGTCAGAAATTGCATGGAGTGCATTTGACTACTTTCGCCAATGACCAGCACACGTATGATGTCGCGTTCACGTCGGACCTAGTGCTTGCGTCCATCCGCTTCGACAGTGATTGGAGCCGTATTTGGCCCAATCCAAGTAAAGGATAACGATATGAGGCAGGAAGCTCGCCCTCTTGTGTTTCTCGATATGGACGACGTCCTTTGCTTGGACGATATGCATCACAGCGGCCAAATGTTGAAAATATTCGAGCAGACAATTCCGGACTATCCGGAGATATGGCAGCGCCTTGTTGATGCGGGCGCAGCGGAAAATCTGCGTCAGCTTCATACTGAGTTCAAACCGGTATTTGTTATTAGCTCGTCGTGGGCAACATATCTCGACCGAGAGCAGATGTGCGAAGCATTGAATCGGACGCAACTTCAGTTCGTGGTGGAGAACCTGCATGCGGAGTGGAGAACGCCGCGGGCGCTTTCCTCGAGCAGACGAGATGAGATTGAGTGGTGGCTCGAGGCACACCGTGAGCCGTTCCAGCCGTTCCTCATCATTGACGACAGCTGGAGTGGGACCCGCCTGGCGCACTCTCCCCTCGCACTGGACGGACACGTTGTCTTGTGCAGGAGCGGGTTCGGATTCACTAAGAAGCGGTTGAAGGAAGCGTGTAGGCAGCTGCTGCGTCAAGGAGCAGTAAGCGGTGGTGCTCCACTTGAGCGGTAAAGCGCCTGAGGAAATGTTCTGGACCCTGTCTTGATGCCGTGGTCTCTCGTCGAGCCATGACGACACAGGAGCTCATCAGTGCGGCGCCTGGGTAACGGCGCCTCGAGAGCTGTTGAGCTTCTAAGCACTTCTGGCGTTTTCGCATGCATGCGGGAAAGCTTGCGTGCGACATCCTTGCCCGGCTTAAGGCAGAGGAAAAGGCTGAAATCGGCTTTCGCATCCTTCGCGCAGTTCTCTGTTTGACCCATTCGCAAAGGCCCGGCTTGCCCGCTTCCTAACCATTGGCTGGAACCGCAAGAATTGCCAGCAGGCATGGGACCTCGTCATGGAGGCAAGCGAAGAGAATTATGATGACGACCCTTGTGCGGATTTGATTTACGCTGAACTGGCAGATGCTGCGGCGGCCCTCGCCGGCTCAGACGCCTCGCCTAAACAGGTCAGTAAGGTTATTCGCATCTTGGAACGCGCCGCCGACCGCGGTTACTGGAAAGCTGCCCTGTACCTATCTCACTATTATTCCGACCCGTCCAAAGTTTGGGAGGGCGATGACCCTGAGGGGTTCTATTCCAACAAGGTCTCGCCAAACAAGGAAAAAGCGCAACACTACCGTCTCATCGCCAGAAGGTATCCCAACGCCGAGCTCGAACTTGCTGCGGCCGTGGCTGAGGCCAAGCACGCCAGAGAAAAGGCTCGCATTGAAGCGGAGGCTGCCCGTGATGGCGGCGCCGGAAAGGAGGGCGCATCATGAGCCAACAATCACCCGTGCCCGACCATACCACTGACGACGAAAATACTGGCAAGTTAACAGCTGATGAATTCGCCGCGAGCTTCCAATACCGCGAGCGTGTGAATGCAATCTGCAACATGCACGATACCGGCTGGCTCGCGGACGACAACGACCTGTCACAAGAAGCCCTGCATGCCATGGCGCTGCTCGCTAAAGAGAGCGGCAAGCCCGTTTCATTGGTTAAAGACGACGTTTATGAAGCGGCACCAAGTGTAGATGCTGGGAACATAGCTGACGATGAGGACCGCTACGGCCACCTCGACGAGTATGGCGAACCCCTACCCTCGCTCGGCGACCTGAACAATGGGTTCGGTGACGACGACGATTGGGGTGACAGCCGCTTAGCGTAGTTGGCAACGTGTGCCCGGGCTGAGAAAAGCCCGGGTTAGCGCCCTTCTGACGGCCCATTAGCGCGCGACACCCGGTCAGCATAGCGAGCGTGCATGTCCAACGGCGGTCTGAACTTCAGACATTGGCCGCTGCACAAGTCTCTGTAGATGCGTTGGCAATGAGGTACTCCGCCTCCTGTGTCACCTGCAGCCAATGTTCAAAAAAATAGTTTATGCACTGCTCGACACTTTCGATGTCGACTTCGAAATCGTCTATATCCGTGACGCCAATCGAGGCCAAATCAGTTGCCGATATTTCGTCGCAACATATTCTTAAGTACAGGTTCCCAGCTATAAACTCAACTTCCGTCTCGCCGCGCAGAATTTGCTCGGCGATGGCGCCCGCCATGCCGTACATCGCACGCCAGTTCGAAGGGAGCGGAGGGACATCAAGCCCATCGCGGGCCCATATTTCATGCTGTTGCTCAGCACAAGTGCGGGGCCGGAATTGCCCCAACCAAGCCACTTCATCGGGATTTCCACTTTCGTTCTTCCAGACGAACGCGTCGCCGGCGCCGCCGAAGAGTTCATAGATGATTTTGTGGCCGGCTTCATGATAAGCCGCTTTTCGAAGGTCGGCGTGGGCTATTTGGTCTTGCGCAAGGTCAGGCATAGAGTTGGAGATGTCAGTGTCGGGCAGAAGTATAGGTTCGAAAGACCGACATGACACCGCCAACAACCGTGCTGTGACTTCTCCATGTCATCTGCTCGGGGACAGGTTCGTCAGCACATCTTGGCGACCTTAGGATAGCTCATGCGTACATTCGCGCGAAAACGACAGTCAAGTTGCCGTAACCACAATTTCCGAAGAGAACCCAAAAACTGGTCATAATATGGATTTTACCAACGCAGTTACGAATTCCTGATGCTTGACGATATTAAGAAAACACTATGGGCCGCCGCCGACAAGCTGCGCGCGAACATGGACGCGGCCGAGTACAAGCACCTCGTCCTCGGCCTCATTTTTGTGAAGTATATCTCTGACACCTTTGACGCACGTCGCGTCGAGCTGACGAAGCGGTTTGCCGACGAGTCTGACGAGTACTTCTTGCATGACTCTGATGCCGAGCTAGTTGCAGAGGAGCTGGAAGACCGTGACTACTACAAAGCGGCCAATGTGTTCTGGGTGCCCGAAGCAGCACGATGGGAGGCGTTGCGCTCGGCAGCTAAGCAGGTAGACATCGGCAAGCGCATTGACGAAGCGCTGACCTTGATAGAAGCAGAAAACCCCAAGCTCAAAGGGATTCTGGACAAGCGCTATGCGCGGGCGCAGCTCCCGGACGGGAAGCTCGGTGAGCTAGTCGATTTGATTTCCACCATCGGTTTTGGCGACAACCCCAACGTTGCTCGCGACGTCCTGGGGCAGGTGTACGAGTACTTCCTCGGCATGTTTGCAAGCGCCGAGGGCAAACGCGGCGGGCAGTTCTACACGCCTGCAAGTATCGTGAAGACCCTCGTTGCCATCCTCAACCCGCACAGCGGCCAAGTCTACGACCCGTGCTGCGGGTCGGGCGGCATGTTCGTGCAGTCGGAGAAATTCATCGAGGCTCACGGCGGGAAGGTAGGTGACGTATCTATCTATGGACAGGAGGCGAATCCTACTACCTGGCGCCTGGCCGCAATGAACTTGGCCATCCGCGGGATTGACTTCAATCTCGGTCGAGAGCCAGCAGACACATTCACCCGTGACCAGCACCCGGACCTACGGGCCGACTTCATCTTGGCCAACCCGCCGTTCAACATCAGCGATTGGTGGCATGGCAGCTTGACTGGTGACCCCCGCTGGGTCTACGGGGACCCGCCGCAAGGTAACGCCAACTACGCTTGGTTGCAGCACATGCTGTACCACCTTAAGCCGACCGGCCGCGCAGGCATCGTGCTGGCCAATGGCTCTATGAGCTCGAGCCAAAACAATGAGGGCGCAATTCGTGCAGCCATGGTTGATGCAGATGTCGTTGAGGTGATGGTAGCCCTGCCGGGGCAGCTATTCTTCAACACGCAGATTCCGGCTTGTTTGTGGTTCCTTGCTAAGCAAAAGGCGCATCGCAAAGGTGAGGTGCTCTTCATTGATGCGCGGAAACTGGCCACCATGATTAGTCGAGTGCAGGCAGAGCTAACTGACGAGGCAATTGAGCGAATTACAGCCGTCGTCGCTGCTTGGCGCGGTGAGCCAAATGCGGGGGAATACCAAGATGTTGCCGGCTTCTGCCGTAGCGTCAAGTCGGCAGAAATCGCCGAGCACGGTCACGTACTCACACCCGGGCGCTATGTAGGTGCGGAAGAGGTGGAAGACAACGATGAAGACTTCGCCACCAAGATGCAGCAACTTACTGAGAAGCTGGGCGAGCAGATGGCAAAAGGAGCTGAACTCGACCAGTTGATTCGTCAAAAGCTCGGAGGGCTCGGGTATGAGTTCTGATTGGCCCCTTAAACGTTTAGAAGAGGTAGCCGACGAAGTTACTGTCGGCTATGTCGGTTCAATGGCCACTGAATACGTTGAATCCGGTGTTCCATTCCTTCGCTCAATGAATATTGAGCCATTTAACATTAATACTAAAGACTTAAAGTTTGTAACACCGGTCTTTCATCAACGGATAAAAAAATCCAGACTCCAACCAGGGGATGTCGCAATCGTTAGGACCGGACAACCAGGAACGTGCGCAGTAGTTCCAAATTGGCTAGTAGATGCGAATTGCTCTGACCTTGTAATTATCAGGTGCGGGAAGGAATTACGACCGCATTTTCTTTGCTATTGGGTAAACTCAGTGGCCTCGCACCATATCTCTTCTCATACGGTCGGCGCGGTCCAGCAGCATTTCAATGTCGGCGCGGCGAAAAAAATGAATGTAGCTGTTCCTCCGCTACACTTGCAAGATGAGGTCATATCTGTGCTAGGTGCCCTTGATGACCGCATTAACCTTCTGCGAGAAACCAATTCGACGCTCGAAGCCATCGCCCAGGCGTTATTCAAATCATGGTTCGTCGATTTCGACCCAGTGCGCGCCAAGATAGACGGCCGCGTTCCTGAAGGCGTAGATGATGTCACGGCTGCGTTGTTTCCAGATGAGTTCGAGGAATCGGAGTTAGGAATGATTCCGAAGGGATGGGGCATTAAACGTCTCTCTGACGTACTGCAAGCGCGGAACGAAAGGGCTGAAAATTTAATTGTTCCTGAGTACGCGTCGACAAACGATGGACTCTTACCGAGGGAAAAGATATACAAGAAAAAACTTTCTGCATCGTCTGCAAAAAATAAATTAGTCAAGCGGGACGATTTAGTTTTCGGTCTAAGCCGTCAAGTCTTGAACTTTGGTCAAATGCAAGATGAGATAGGAAGCGTGAGCTCTGCATACAAGGTTTATGAAATTAGAGCTGACAGTGTAATCCCCCACCTGCTAGGCAGGTTGATTCGTACTCGTTCTGACTATTTTTTTAATGCTGTTTCAGCAAGCTCCCGCGAGGGGCAGTCTGTTTCGTCTGAAGCACTTGGAATGCTATCCTTTGTACAGCCGCCTATGAATGTTCAACAGGCGCTTTCAAGCCTAATGCAACCGCTTCTTGAAAAAGGGGAGGCATGTCTACAGCAAGCTGAAACTCTTCGCGAAGTCCGCGATACTTTGCTGCCAGGTCTCATAACGGGAACGATACCGCTATCAAAAATTGCGGGTAGCAGTGAGGAGCTTTTGGCCGCATGACCGAAGACCAACTCGAACAAGAAGTCTTATCATGGCTGCACGACGTCGGCTATATGCATCTCTATGGCCCGGACATCGCTCATGACGGCCCCCAACCAGAGCGTATCGGCTACCAACAGGTTCAGTTGACCTACCGTCTACGCGAAGCAATTCAGAAGCTCAACCCGAGCATTCCAGTTAATGCTCGGGAAGACGCCTTGAAGCAGGTGCTCGACTTGAGCATCCCGTCGTTGTTGTCGGCTAATCGACATTTCCACAAGCTTCTGGTCAGTGGCGTGCCGGTCCAGTATACGAAGGACGGCGAGACACGGGGCGACTTCGTGCGATTGATTGACTGGGCGAACCCTGAGCGCAACGAATGGCTGGCGGTGAACCAGTTTTCCATCAAAGGGCCGCACCATACCCGTCGCCCTGACATCGTCTTGTTCGTTAATGGTCTTCCTCTGGTGCTCATCGAGCTGAAGAATCCGGCTGACCAGAAGGCTGATATATGGAAGGCTTACGACCAGATACAGACGTACAAAGAGCAAATCCCGGATGTGTTTCAGTACAACGAGGTACTGGTCGTCTCCGACGGCACCGAAGCACGCTTAGGCTCGTTGTCGGCCAGCGGTGAGCGTTTTATGGCGTGGCGCACCATTGATGGTGTGACGTTGGACCCGCTGGGTGAATTCAACGAGCTACAGACCTTGGTTCGCGGCGTGCTGGCACCGGCCTATCTCCTGGACTATCTGCGCTACTTCGTGCTGTTCGAGGACGACGGGCGCCTCGTCAAGAAGATTGCGGGCTATCACCAGTTTCACGCCGTGCGCTCGGCGATAGGTCATGTAGTCGCAGCGTCTCGGCCTGGCGGTACCCGCAAAGGCGGCGTAGTTTGGCATACCCAGGGAAGTGGCAAGAGCATTACCATGACATGCTTTGCGGCTCGAGTGATGCAAGAGCCAATGTTGGAAAATCCGACTATTGTTGTCATCACTGACCGCAATGACCTGGACGGCCAGCTCTTTGAGGTGTTTAGCTTAGCGCAGGACCTATTGCGAGAGCAGCCAGTTCAGGTCAGCACGCGCCAGGACCTTCGCGCCAAACTGGCGAATCGCCCATCGGGCGGCATCGTGTTCGCCACCATCCAGAAGTTCATGCCGGGGGAGGACGAGGATACGTTCCCCGTACTTTCAGGCCGACACAATATCGTAGTGATTGCCGACGAAGCGCACCGAACTCAATACGGATTTGAGGCGAAGCTGAAAGGGAAACCCGGCCACGAAACGTACCAAGTTGGCTACGCTCAGCACCTGCGTGACGCGCTCCCTAATGCCACGTTTGTGGCGTTCACCGGCACGCCTGTCAGTAGTGAAGACCGCGATACCCGGGCAGTGTTTGGCGACTACATCTCGGTCTACGACATGCAGCAGGCGAAGGAAGATGGCGCCACAGTAGCTATTTACTACGAATCCCGCCTGGCTAAGCTAAAGCTGAAAGATGAAGAGCTGCCGCACATTGACGACGAAGTCGACGAGCTAGCGGAGGACGAAGAGGAAAGCACGCAGTCCAAGCTGAAAAGTCGCTGGGCTGCTCTCGAGAAGGTCGTCGGTGCAGGGCCTCGGGTCGCCAGCGTGGCAGCTGATTTAGTTGCACACTTTGAAGAGCGTAGTAAGGCCCAATCAGGTAAAGCCATGGTGGTGGCAATGAGCCGGGACATCTGCGTGCATCTGTACGACGAGATTGTGAAGCTTCGTCCTGAGTGGCATGACAAGGACCCTGAAAAGGGCTCCATCAAGATTGTCATGACCGGGTCGGCAAGCGACAAAGCCTTGCTGCGTCCACACATCTACAACGGCCAAGTAAAGAAGCGCCTCGAGAAGCGGTTCAAAGACCCAGCGGACCCGCTGCGGTTGGTCATCGTCCGGGACATGTGGCTCACCGGCTTCGATGCCCCTTGCGTTCACACGCTGTATGTAGATAAGCCAATGAAGGGCCATAACCTGATGCAGGCCATCGCCCGCGTGAATCGGGTCTTCAAGGACAAGCAAGGCGGCCTCGTTGTCGACTACATCGGCATCGGCAACGAACTGAAGGCCGCGATGAAGGAGTACACGCAGTCGAGCGGCCGCGGGAAGCCAACCGTGGATGCCCGCGAGGCCTACAGTGTGCTGATGGAGAAGATGGATGTCCTCAGGGGGATGCTGCATGGCTTCGACTACGTCGACTTCCTGACGGCCGGGCATAAGGCGTTAGCAGGGGCTGCCAACCATGTGCTCGGCATCAAGGACGGCAAGAAGCGCTTCGCCGACACCGCTTTGGCAATGAGTAAGGCGTTCACTTTGTGCTGCACATTGGATGAGGCCAAGGAAGTACGTGAGGAAGTCGCGTTCCTCCAGGGCGTGAAAGTCATCCTGACCAAAAAGGACCTTACCGCCCAGAAGAAGACTGATGAGCAACGCGAGCACGCCATTCGTCAGATTATCAATTCCGCTGTCGTGTCTGAGAGTGTGGTGGACATCTTTGATGCGGTTGGGCTGGAAAAGCCGAACATAGGACTGCTGTCGGACGAATTTCTAGCGCAGGTCAAGAATCTACCGGAAAAGAACCTGGCGGTAGAGCTGCTGGAGCGCCTCTTGGAAGGCGAAATCAAAAGCCGCTTCGCTAGCAACCTGGTTCAAGAGAAGAAGTTCTCTGAACTCCTTTCCAACGTGGTGACTCGCTACCAGAATCGTTCGATTGAAACGGCTCAGGTCATGCAAGAGCTGGTTGAGATGGCAAAGAAGTTCCGCGATGCTGCGAACCGCGGGGAGCAATTAGGCCTGACGGACGATGAAGTCAAATTCTACGACGCACTCGCTACGAACGAATCTGCTGTTCGGGAGCTGACCGATGAGACACTGAAGAAGATTGCGCACGAACTCACTGAGAATCTCCGGAAGAACATCACTGTGGACTGGTCGGCTAGAGAGAGCGTCCGAGCTACCTTGCGTCTCATGGTCAAGCGAGTTCTGCGAAAGTACAAGTATCCCCCGGACCAGCAGGAACTGGCGGTAGAGCTGGTGTTGAAACAGGCGGAGGCGCTGGGTGCCGATTGGTCTTAATCAAGTTAGGGCAGCTTACTTAAACGTGCAGAAACCAAAAAATGGAGCATGGTTTGGAAGAGCATGAATATGAAATCTATAGCCCTATTATTCCAGGTGGTGGTTACGCTCGCGATTTCTTTCTTCCTGAATCTGATGGCGAGCTAAGTGACCAGCTTGCCATAATTGTTGACGGTGAGGGCCCAGTTTTAAAGTCTGTCGTCATGAAACGGCTTGCTAAAGCATGGGGGCTAGGGAGGTTTGACAAAAAAGTTGAAGCCCGGCTTAGTAGCTTGTTTCCTGATTCCATCAGCGCGAATGGTGCTGAAGAGGATTTCGTTTGGCATGAGGCACGTATTGGCCCCAAGACGTATCACTTTCGGGGTGCATGCTTCTACCCTAGCTCGAGACGTAAGGTGCAGGAAGTGTGCTTAGAAGAACTCGGCAATGTGGCGCTTTACGTTTTGGAAAGCGTAGAGGAATTGAATGTAGAGGAGCTGACCCGACGAGTCTGTCGAATTATCGGAACTAGCTCCAGTGACCTCGCGCGTGAGCGTATCAATCAAGCGTTAAGGATTGACTTCATACGGAATGAAATCCGTATCGATGGCGATACGATAAAGCTATCTAAATAATGCTTGTCGCAGTTGTTGAGACTAGCCTCCACACGTACACGAAATTATCCTGTCACGAGATAATTATCCTGATTATGGATAAGGCTGTATAACGCCCCGCGGAGGACTACTGACGCAGCCGGTGACCAAGCTGTATGCGTCGAACTCGGCTTGGCCGACGATAACGAAGAAGAATTTGAACGAGCCGCCTCACGATGACTGACTACCTCAACCTAGAACGACGTTTTGGACTCTTGACCAAGTATTCGGTCGAGGAGCTTCTGGCCGTAGATATTATGGGCCACAGGCACCTAGACTGGGAGCAACTTCTGACTGGACGGTTCTCCATCATCACGGCTCGTGCCAACTTCGGCAAAACAATGGAACTGCGAGCTTGCGCCCGACGTCTTCGTGACGAAGGAAAGCATGCTGTGTTCGTTGCCCTTCACCGACTTCTCGAAGAGCCCGACTTTCAAATCGTTCTCGAAGCGACCGAGGCCAAAGCGTTCGGAGCATGGGAGGCTGCGGCCACAGAGCGACTGCACCTTTTCGTTGATTCGCTGGACGAGGCGGCACTGGGTCGGGAGTTGGGGCTTCAGTCTGCACTTCGTAGGGTGTCCAGAGCGGTTGGACGCGCCGGCGCAGATGTCAGTTGGATTATCTCGTCGCGCCCCGCCACTCTCACGCCATCTGTTCTTGAGGTTATTCAAGCAGAGCTTTGTACAACGCTTTATGTGGGCGACGCGAAGGACGAGTCGCCCGACGACACGTTAGAAGAAGTGAATGCCGCTGATGCGCCGAGCGCGGGACTCTCCGCGTTCGATGCAGGGAGCACCGTCAAAGCGATGGTCGTCCCGAAGGAGCACTTGAAGGTCTTCAGGCTGCTTCCTCTGTCAAGCAGGGCGGCCAATCTGTACCTTGAGATTCGCCATGGTGTCGCTGACGGCAGGGCATTGCTGGATGCAGCGCGACGTTTCGGGCTAAATGACCTTGCAGACGGCCCGGGAAGTCTCGACGTACTGTCTTACGTCGACCCATTGTCCAATCCGCCTAGCGACCTAACCTCCATTTTTGAGCGGATGGTTGCTGGCGTCCAGGCTCAGCAGCGCTCGGACCACCGCGAGTCGCTGGTTGGACGCCCCTCCCCAGAGAGCTTGGACGAGGCCGTGGCGAAGCTCGCGGCAGCGTCGGCAATTTGTCAATTGCCAAACATGGAGTTGGCCGCGGATGCTCTCAAGGTGCGAGATGGCGTATTGTCGTGCCGGCCGCTCGTAGGCTCCTTGCTTTCTGAGAGTTCATTGACGTATCTGCTCGGCTCGAGGCTGTTCATCGATTCAGGACAGCATCAGGTCAAACTGTATCCTGAGCAACTTCTCCCCTACCTAGCCGCGAAACGTCTCTCATCACTGGTTCAATCTCCCGAAGACGCGCGCAGACTTATTGTTGTGCTGTCGTGGCGGGCGGCGACGGGTGAGTGTGGAGTACATAGGGATTACCTGAGTGTCGCTGGCTGGCTAGCCACATTCAACGTCCACTGCAGGTTGGAGTTACTGGACGTTGAGCCGCAGGCCGTTGCATTCTTCGGTGACCTGCGGAGTACACAGGTTCCGTTGGCTGACGCGAACGCAGCGTTGAAGCGTAGCTTGGCGCGGATAAGCACTCTCGGCGACACGCTCGGACGCAATCAGTTCACTCTGACGGCGGAGAACTACTGGCAAGCCGCGAAGCCCGGAATTGAGGCGACGCTTTTGGAGGCCTACGACAGCGTTGGCTCTGATTGGCACGCGCGTACCGCACTTCTCGATATTGCTACCCACGCCCGTCTCGACGTCTTCCGCGACAAGGTTCTGTCTGAACATGGCAACGACTACGCGAAACTGTTAGGAAATTCAGCTCAGCTCGTGTATCTGATGGCGCTCGGAAGGGATGACGATGCCCAGGCACTCGCTGATGCAGCGAAAGCGAGTCCGTGCCTTGAAGAACGGACCCTTCGACTTCTGCTTGGCGAGCTATCCTGGAAAAAATTTGATGCCAAGTCGATTGCTGAACTGGCGAGCAAGCAGTTCATGCGCAACCGAGGCGGCTTTAACCTCCGTCTGGCTCTTAAGTACAGCGTCGCAGACTCCGCAAGCCCTGAACAACTCGCGGCACTGACTGAGGGGTTGTTGTCGTACGGGGTGAAGTACCTTGAGGACCTTGAAGGGAAGAGTAACAAGTACACCGAGCGGAATAAGAATTTCGCGGAGGCCGTTCAAGAGTTGATTGCGCTCGTTGTTCGAGCCGAGAGCCTCCCTGTCGAACGCGCCACCCAGCTGTGCCTCACGTACTACCAGGCGTACGGCAGATTCCACTTCGGAAGCTATGACCAGTCTGAGCTCACCAAGGCGCTGAAGCAGTCCGACGCGGTTCGCCAGAACCTACTTCGAGAAGTTATCGCTCAAAGTGACCGAACTTCCGACGGAATCTGGAGGACATTTGCCACGTACGGGCTGTACTGGCTTTGGGAAGACCGCGATGTTGAGGCGCTTGCCGAGCCAGGATTCGCTGAACTGGCGACCAGGCTCAAGGAGAACGCTGCTGCGCCGAAGCCGGTTGCTCGCGCCCAAAAACCGAAGCGAGACAAGCTGAAGCTGGATGAACAGTCAAAGGTCACACTGTTGACTCAAGTTGATAGCGTGAAAGACGGCTCAAACACGAATGCACTTGCCGGGATTGCCCGGTGGCTAAGTCAGACAAATCACAACTCGCGCTACGGCGAGTGCGACTTCTCGGCGTTCGAGACCGCGGCGGGCCCTGCACTGGCGAGCGCTGCGCGCGCCGGACTTAGCGCCATCTGGCGCAAGCGCGCGCCCGAATTTAACGAGGCCGAGCCCAACACCACGTACTACGTCACAGTCGCAGGCCTGCAAGGGCTCCATCTCGACCTTGGAGATGGAACCAAGCTCCCGGCGCTGTCCGACGCCGAGGTTAAGCAAGCTCTCTTCTACGGTCGATTTGAATTAAACGGCTATCCAAAGTGGTTCTGGTCTGTCGTGCGTGCGCATGAGGCGGTAGCGCTCGAAGAATTCCGTAAAGTCTTGGCTGCAGCAGATGCCGGCGCGGTGTCGGCCGACAAGGCGGACGCGCTGATTCGACACCTTCCTGACGGGCTTCTAGCCGTTCAGTACGGCCTGGGCAGCGCAGTATGGATGTTCGCGACAAGCTCAGCTAGCGTTAATTCCTATGCTCTTGAAGCTGCCCTTAACTGTGCAGTGGGCGGCGGGAGTGTCGACCAAAACAATTTCGAGGGCGAAGCTTGGTCGCGCATATCAGCTGCGTTTCGAGTTCCCCTGCCTACCTTGGCAACCCTTACCTCGCCGGAGAATGCCGACCTGAAAGCGCGCAGTGAGTTTGATACCCGCATCAGTGAGATGATGCGCCTACGCTCAAACGCGGTTGTCTGGGGCCTATTCTGGCTGTTGCACTACCCATCGGCCTTCGGCACGCGGTGGGAACGCTGGCGTACGTCCGAACAGCGCGCAGCCGAGGAGTTCATGTTCGGCTTGGCCGCGTACATCGGCGAAGACCGCCATAGTCGCTTGAGAGCTGTAGCGGAGAAAAGCATGGAAGGCCTGAAAACTCTCGCAGCCCTCTATGAGTGGGTAGTGGCCGTCGTCCACGAATCCGAGGACATTGCTCACGAAGATGGGCCGTATCACGTTGGCGCCCGCGACAACGCTCAGCGCCTTCGAGACTCACTCCTACCAATGATTTCGAGTGTCAAGTCTCAGGCAGCCTACGAGGTGCTGGATGAGCTTCGAAGAAAGGCTACGGGCGCGAATGCCAAGTACATCCAACGCTTGCAATTTCAGATGCGTGAGGAGGAAGCGTATGTCGCTCCGGTCGCCCAAGAGGACTACGCCAAGTTCGAGCGCGATTTCTCGCCTCCGGTGACAAGCTATATGCAATTCGCTCAAGCTGTGCACAACGACTTACTTACGGTGAAACGTGACATCGAGCATGGCGAGTTTAGCCTCCGGAGATTCTTCAACCTGGTGGTCATGGAGCACATCAAAACCGATACTGAAGGATTGGCCCTCGAGGAAGATTTCCAAGCGCTACTCGGGAGTGAGCTGAACCATGCTAGCAGCGGCCGTTATGGCGTGACGCTCGAACCAATCCTTCCGGCGGCGACCCGACGCGATGTACTGTGTCAGGTTGGTGACATGCGAGCCACAGTTGAACTCAAGATGTCCGAGCGTTGGACGGTGGCCGATTACGTCGTGGCCCTGGCTGAGCAGCTGAAGGGACAGTACATGCAGGCCTCTAACTCGAAGATTGGCTTTTTTGTCGTTGTGCTTCAGCGTCATCGGACTTGGGACAACCCTACGGGTGGGAAAGTCGACTTTGCAGGACTGATTGGCCTCCTCAAGGCAGAGGCCTTGGAGTTGCAAGCTGCGGACCCCACACTCTTCTTGCGTATCGTAGGCATCGACGCCGCGCCCCAAGCCGATTTCCGAAAGTCGATGGCAGTAACGAAGGCCACCATCAATGGGCCAGCCAAGTATGCGAACGAGAACGGCAAGACTTGGAGCGGAAAAGGTCGTCGACCAAAGTGGCTGACCGATGCTCTTGCCACCGGAAAAACACTCGCTGACTTTGACACTGGCCAGCCTAAAGCTTGAGCCGACTTAAAAAGGCGCGCGCGGCAGGCGCCGGCGGCCGCGCGAGGATAGCAAAACTTCATTTCCGAAGCGATGTAGGGGGTGGCAAGAGCTCGTCAACGCGGGCCTGTAATCGGGCGTTCTCGCCAAGTAGCTGCAATACCTGATGTTGTGCGCTAATCAACTGAGATTGGATGGCGTCACGTTGCTTGGTTAACCTGCCAATCTGAGCCGCGTCATCCTCTCGGGCTGCTCGCGCCTTTTCTTGACGCTGCTTTTGCTTTTTGTCTCGTGCGTTACCTAGTTCGACCCAGGCTTGAATTTCACGAATTAGTGCCGGATACCGGCTTTTGCGAAGTGCGGAGGGGTCCGCCCCGGCTTCCTTAGCCACGTTGTTTTGGCTTACCTGCGCGACTTTCGGAAGCGTTATCGGCTTCCCTTCCTTTAGCCGTTCAAATGCCGCCCTAAACCGTTGCTCCGCTGTTTCAGCTTGATGTGACATTGAGATAGTTCCTTAAACCTTGGGCTTCTGATTCCAAAGATGCTCGACGGGGGCTGCCAGGTTTGGCAGACCCGATACGGCCTTCCAGATTCTCGAGAGCTCGCTGTGCGGATAAGCGCTTTTCTTTATCGTAGATTGCGTCACCACAGGGCTTGCCCCCGTCGCCACCGCTGCACCGCGCAACGGTCTCAATACCGCCATAATTGCAGTGTCCCCTTTTTGTGCAACCACCCAGCCGGGTCTCTCTGAAGGAGATTTCGCCGCTTTTACCGGCCTTCACCAACGATGCGAACTCTTTCGAACTCACTAGATTTACGACTATTTCTTGCTTCCGTTCCTCACCTAACGGAGACACGTACCTGTCTGAGACGAGTTCCGCAATCTGCCTACCCATTACTTCGTAGCGAGCTGCTACCGCACTTCCCACAGCTTCCTCGTTAAAATTCATCCTGCTATAGTTCCGGCCGTAGTGTCTAGTCTGCAATGGATTGATGTGCTTCATCACGACCTGAATTGAGGAGTCGCTGAGCAAGCCACTGGCGAACATATTGATTGCACTGGTCCGCCGTAATTGGTGGTACGCCAGAGGCCAAACCTTACCGACGGCAAACTGACCACCTTTGTCTAGGTTTGGTGTAAACATCCTCGCCTTGATGATGTCGTCCTCGGTCATTTCGAGAACTTTTTCATCCAAGAGCAGGGGAAATCGCTTCAAGAACCCTTGGTAAGATGGCATCAGCGGCCGCGTCTGATATTGCTTGAAGCCACGAGAAATGGACGACCAAGGGTCACTGGAGTAATGATAAAGATATGGATTCTCCTTATCGTAGTCGGTGCATTGAAAATGAACATTGGCCGCCATACATCGCATCCTCATCTTCGCAACTGCGCCGGCAGCTCGAACGGCGATTTCAACCAGTGGACTTGTCGGCCATCTGGCATCGCTATCCTGGTCGGTCTTGGTCGTCTCGCCACAAATAACGGCGAATCTACCGACGGAATCATCATTTTCCCAGATAAGACAGTCTGCCCGTAGTGAACCGGCCTCCTCCTTGCGTTGAAGCGTGAAGTTCGCGATATAGGCAATAGCCGCAATTTGGATAAGAGTAAGATAGGCACCTAATGCGCGAATCTCGAATGAGCCTTTGGTCGTGGGCTTCAGCCAGCGTGCCAGAAGCCCGTCGATGCCGAACCTTTCGGCGGTTTTTATAAATGCACCGTGAAACTCCCTTCCAGTTCTATGCCCCGCGTTTTTGCCCTGCGGAGCCGTGAACGGTCTGAAGTGGTCGGAGTCTTGGATTTCGGTGACGGCGGCCTCAAGCGAACCGTAATTCTTTATGTAAGCGTCGACGCAGAATTCGTAACATTCCTGCACTTGGCTTTGATGAGCAATAAAGTCGTCAAGACATTCACGTAGACGGCGATTTTGGTAATACCAGATGCGAGGCGGAATATACGCGGTCTGTTCGGAGTCACGCTCATCGGTGTGGTCAGCGAACACCTTAGCGAGCCGGCCGACACCCGCTTCATCGAGCAAACAAACCCCTAAGAACTGCTTATTTCGCTGCAGGCGGTCGAGAAGCAAGAGGACATTGTCACGTTCGAAGCCAGTGGGAAATAACGAAGGGACTTGTTCTAAAATTAGGGGAAACCGAGCGAGTTCAGTAGCAAGTACGCCCTGCTTCTCGCATAGCGCCACAATCCGCCTAAGACAGAGAAAGCTCCTCTGTAGCGTATTCCAACTTTTAGCCCCGCGCGCTCCCCATAGCAGCCAGGTGGTTAATAATCGCAGAACATACTGATTTTCAGCCCCAAGTGGAGACGCACTTCGTTGATGGCGCCCACCCGCGAAATCAAGCTTATAAGGTGTTCCTACCCAGGGAGAAAAATCCCAGAGGCTATCGCCCCAGAAAGAGAGGGGCTCTCCACGAGCGTCCAAACTGACCACCCAGTCAGAGGCAGGAGGCCATTGAACCGGACGGTAACAAGCGACCACAGGAGATACATTAACGTCCTTGATTTGAAAGGCCATCGCGGTTAACTCGGCGTTCATACTCGGCCCTCCAGTTCTAGGATTTCAATATCGAAGCTAGGGTGATAGTCGCCTTCTGCAATGCGGGCCTCCGCTTCGGAAACCCACTCCCTACGAGTGGAATTGGACTGCTCATACCATCTGAGTTTCGCGTTGAGTCTATCAATTGCCAAGTGAGGGGGCGGCACGCCACGGTTAACCAGAGGGGAGCTGGCCTTTGTTAATTCGACTACCTTAAGTTGTTTATAGCTTGAAAGCGCCCAAACATAATCTAGCGAATCAATATCGCGATGGTTCTCACACCAAAGGCATCCCGACGCTTTCGAGCAGTCCGGAGCGGGGGCGTCGGTCGGAGAGTCGGGCATAGCCTTAGCCTGCCCATTGCAGCCGCCAGGGGCAACAGACTCCGTCATCATGGCCTGCATGTCTGTGGCCGACCAGAAGCGAGCAGTCTCCACTAAAGCCCTTTGAAGACTCGGGCGCTCATACACAGCCAGCAAGGTCTCTCTGGTATGCTGGGCCATCTCCGCCGTTAGTTCGGGGTCAGCTGATTTTCGAAGCAGCCAGTTCACCCGAGTATTTCGCAATGTTCTAGGCGGCACATAGGTTATGCCTATTTTGAAACATACTTCCGAGATGCGGTCATTAGCAAATTTCTTATCTTGCCGCGTCCCCGTCGCGGAAACGAACGGAAAAAGGAAGTTTGAATTTGGAAAGAGAGTACGACGCCAGGCCAGATACCTTTCGAAATGAGCCTTATAGTCCTTAAATATCTCAAACAAAACAACTCCCCCGCGGCGCTCCTTGTAATCTTTAACTTGATAACCGTCTAAGTGGCTGACATAAAAAAATTGACGCAGCTCCGCATTAACCGCCTGCGACACATTCATCCCCGTTTGAGCTATGAACATGAGCATTTCAGCTTCAATGCGCAGATTAGCCAAGTGGTAGCGACCACTCAGTTGAGGATATTCAGTAGGTTGACACCCTCGCGCCTCCATCCGAGTGAACCGTTGGCCTGTTCTGAGTTTAATCTCTATCGGAAAAGGGGAACTTAAGACGGTGCCCAGCGTGAAGGCGTCACAAACATCTTGGAGCATATGCCCAAAGATGAATGTGTGTTCCAGGTTTTGTTTGTCAGCTTCAACTGACGTCGGTGCTTTTCTGCGAGGTTTATGGGTGAGCTTTGTAAGCTCAACGACATTGCTTTGTCTTTCTAGGACCTTATCAATCAAGCCGCCCACCGTCGCCGCATAGCTGTATGCTGAGGCCATTTTAAGCGGCTTGAGCCCGCCTTTGAGTTTTCCCTGGCTTCCTTTAACAAGGGTTCTCATATAAAGCGAGTCGGCCCACGCGCAGTATATTCGAACTATGTTTTCGAACGAAGGTTCTAACCGCTGGGAATCAGCGAAGGAGTACAGCACACGTAAATATCTTATGAGTGATTCAGCAGTGGCGCGGCTTCCGCCGCTCGCCAAGCCCGAATTAATTTCACTATGGATAGAACAAACCAGCTGAACGCGTTCTGCGACGGGGCCGCCTAGTTTTCCGGATGCAACAAGAGTATTAACCTCGCTCTTATGCGCAACCGCGCCACCGACATATAGCAGGATGTCGAGATTCCAAGGTGTTTCTGCCGGAGCAAACTGAACGCTCGGGAAGGTCAGGTCAGGCACTGCACACACCGCATTAAGTATTGAGTTCATTCCAGTTCCGTTGCGTAAGGCCAGTGAAGGCCAAGTTGAACTGGGCGGCGAAAAGAGCCTTACCTCGTGTCCTTTCAAGGAAGGTGATATAGCCTAAGGTGGTACGCTCGTCCTTATGAAGCATGGCATCCCTGACTACTTGAATGGCGTTAGTTTTATTGCCTGCCTGCAGTAGCAACTGCATGAGCCATGTTCCGAACGTGGCGCGTGTTTGGTGGAATCTAAATGAGGACAAATGCTTCAGCCCAGCGGCTACCGCGCGCTTTCTCATCTCATAGACGAGCCTATTCACCGTCTCGACTGTATAGGGGATTCCCTTCCTTGTCAGAAAGAGCTTGTTCTTGTCGGCCGGAGCCGCTTTCGCTTCACGCAGCAAACGCCACGCCGAAGATGCATATCGTTTCAGGTCTGCAAAAACAGCGTCCGGAATCATTATTTCTCCAGATACGGAGAATTTTGTAGCGATTCCCGTGCCGGGGCCGACGGACAATAAGCGAACGCCTGGGGTATGCGGGTCAGCACGTGTGGCTTCGAGAGCAGAAATAGTAAGCGTGGTAATGGTGCCAATGCGAGCTCCAGTAAAGAACCCAGTCGCCAACATCAGATGCAGTTCCTCGACCTCGTTCTCCGACGTGTACTTCAAGAGGTCTGCCATATGGTCTGAGCGAAGCGGCAGCAGTCCGTCTTCCAGAACCGTACCAATACGTCTTCGATTCGGAATGGACAACTCAGAACTAAGCCGAGTTAAGGTTCGCTTGAATCCCGCAGAATCAAAGAAGGGAATAACTACCAAGCGGTCCTTCCAGAGCGGGGCAGAAATGCCGACCAGGTTATTAGCATCCGCATACCGATAAAACTGGATAACGGCCGCCATACAGTTTTGTGCCGTCGACATACCAAGTGAGCCGGCCTCGGCGCGGTCGATAAGGTGCTTGCGAAACTTGCGTAGAGGCTGTTCGTCCTTTTTCACCGGAAAATGCCGCCAGTCGGTAGCGCACTCCTCCAGAAAGGCCGCGTACGTCCTCAGATGCTTCATTGTGCGCTTCACCGTCTCGGCGTCAACACGATGGTCGCTCGACCGCTCCAAAGCCCAAAGATTGGCAGCCGTCCAACTGGAGCCGTCATCCCAGAATATTTGCGGAAAACTGTCGATGTTTTTGTGGGCAAACAGCTTCCATGCTAGTTTTGCCTCGTCATCCAGATGGGCCTGAAATGCGTGATAGGAAACGAACTCGAGCCTAGCCATAGTTACTTAGCCACAGGTTGTCGAGTTCAGAAATAGGGTCGTCGGCGTTCTGCTGCTTACACTAGCAACTTCCCGTAGATAGCAGAATTGAGTGTTAAAGACATACAAATGGGTCGCTTGGTTGCTCGCCCCGTTGGTAGCACATTCATGCGTCTGGAAAGCAATTTTTTCAATCTTTGTCTTTTGACTTTTGGTCCCAGTAGCTGGCGTAAACACGTGCAGAGCCCTCTTTGAAATCAGTGAACCATACAAACTTTTCGCTGCATTGCCAAGAGATTTTTAGAAAAATATCCTTTAAAATCAAATATATAGCGTGAATTACGCAATTTGCCAAGCAGCCAGTGCATCATTTTGGATACACAAGAGGCAGTCTTCCGGAAGAATGGATGCGCTCACTCCCGATTCACAGACTACTGCTGCTACGCGAGAAGACGCCGGGGAGCTCTACGCGACCGTCGCCAGAACGTCGCGTGGATAATGTCAACGAGTTGGGCCGCGGGTATTTAAGGAGCGAATACGTAATGAATTCTGTGGCTCGACAAAGAGGAGCTCGGAGACGCCCCGCTCTGAACCGGACGGACTTCGGGCAGCCTCTGGCATGCATGTGCTAAGCGCACTATGCAGTCGGAAGAGGCGCGCGTGCTACTCAACTGCTCGAGTCGCGCCGGAATGAAGGTGCTTCGCTTTGGTGGGCGAGTAGGAGGCACCTGTCGGGAAGCCACTTATAAAGGTGTGTCGGCTTAAGGCGGCGTCTTTCAAGTTCTGCAAAATGCCGCACTTATTCACCACATGAGGCTGCTCACATGCTGGGAAAGGTAGGACCGATGAAAACCTGCTCCGGCGTGGGCAAAACTGCCCTTGGTAAGAAGTAGAACGTGCCGCAAGATTTCCCGTCAGACTCAAGCAGACCCTGTCTGACTAGGTGCGCCAAAAGGACACTCAAATCGTGGGAATGTGCTCCACAAATTGACTGTCCTCCAGCCGGACTGCGCAAGAAACTTATATCCCCCCAGTGTCCATTGCGTAAACTCTGGGGTGCATGTCCATAGCAGCTTATGTCGGGGTGAACAGGAAGTTCAGCACATCGCCATCCTTGACCACGTATTCCTTGCCTTCGGCGCGCATCTTGCCCGCTTCCTTGGCGCCGGCCTCGCCCTTGTAGGCGATGAAGTCATCGTAGGAGATGGTCTGGGCGCGGATGAAGCCGCGCTCGAAGTCGGTGTGGATCACGCCGGCCGCCTGTGGCGCCGTGTCGCCCGTGTGGATGGTCCAG